>JAURCQ010000190.1 GCA_030828335.1 Gammaproteobacteria bacterium | reverse complement strand
GAGTTCGGGGAAGAGGTGAAGGCCGTGGTCCAGCCTATCTCCATGGACCTTGCCGGGCCCGAGCTTGCAGAAGAGCTCGTCGCCTTCTGCCGAGCGAACCTGGCTCACCTGAAATGCCCCCGGTCCATTGATTTTGAAGCGGAGCTGCCGCGTCATCCGACGGGCAAGCTTTACAAGCGCTTGCTTCGGGATCGCTACTGGGAAGGGCACGGGAAGTCCCGCATCCTGTAGGGCGGACTATTTAGGGCGCGCTTTTTAGGGCTAACTAGGGCCGGAGATCCTCCGCGAGGGCCTCCGGCATCAGGCCATAGATCGCCGCGTCGTGTCGCCCGCTGGGGAGCAGAAGCCGGCTTTTAAGCACGCCCTCCTGCTGCGCCCCTAGGGCCTGGGCAACGCGCCGGCTCGGGGCGTTGCCCACCGCAACCAAAATCGACACGCGCTGCACGGCGCTCGCGGCGAAGGCCGCCTGGCACAGCGTGGCGGCGGCTCGGCGAGCGAGTCCGCGGCGCTGAACGTCGGCGCGCACCCAATAGCCCAGCTTCCACACCTCATCGTAGCGATCCACGGGCATGAGGCTTACGGCGCCGAGCACCGCTGTGGAATCGTGGCTTGAAAAGATCAGGGTGCGATGCTCAAGGGTGGCTTCGGCAAGAAAGGCCTCGGCGCTCGCCGGGGTATAACGCGCCGTGCACCAGGGCAGCCAAGGGGCTAGGGCCTCCCGGGACGCATCGACAGCCGCGTAGAGTGCCGCTGCCTGGCTCGGCTCGGCGGGGCGGAGCCACTCCCCCCCAACGGTGCGGAGCGGCTCGCCCAGACCCATGGCTAGCTGGCCGCCTCGACATCCTCAAGGAGGAAGGCCGGAGCGCGGGTCTCGATGGTTTTCAGCAGCGCCGCAACGAAGGCGTCCTGCGTAAGCGTCAGCTGCTGATCCACGCCATAGCGACGGAGGGTTACGGTCCCCTCCTCCACTTCCCGTTCACCGATGATCAGCAGGTTCGGGATCTTCTGCGTGGTGCCCTCGCGGATCTTCCGCCCCACCGTTTCCCCTTCCGCGGCCATTTCGGCCCGCACCCGGTAGCCCCGGAGCCGGCGCACGAGCGCCTGGCCGTAGTCGTTGAAGCGATCGGCCACGGTAATGACCTGCACTTGCACCGGCGCCAGCCACGCCGGGAAGGCCCCGCCGTAATGCTCCAGGAGGAAAGCCACCATGCGCTCGTGGGTCGAGAAGGGCGCCCGGTGGATCACCCAGGGGGTGTGAAGCTCGCCGTCTGCGCCCTTGTACTGGAGGCCGAGGCGCCCGGGCTGGGCAAAGTCGAGCTGTACCGTGGAGACCGTTTCTTCCCGTCCCGTCACCGTTTTGAACTGGATGTCGATCTTGGGGCCGTAGAAAGCCGCTTCCCCAGGGCCATCGAAGTAGTCCCAGCCGAGCTCGTCCAGCACCTCCGCCAGCACTCGCTCGGCGTGGGCCCAGGCGTCGGGATCGTTGATGTACTTTTCCTTGCCCTTCTCATCCTCCGGATCCCAGCGCGACAGGCGCACCCGGTAATCCGTCACCCCGAGCACCGCATAGGCCTCCTGGTACATCTGGAGCACGGCTTTGAATTCGTCCTTGATCTGCGCTTCCGTGCAGTAGATGTGCGCATCGTTCATGCACATGCCGCGCACGCGCACGAGGCCGCCCACGGCGCCCGATTCTTCCCAGCGGTACACCTGTCCGTACTCGGCGAGGCGCAGGGGCAAATCTCGGTAGGACCGGGGCCGGGCCGAGAAGACCCGGTGGTGATGAGGGCAGTTCATGGGACGAAGCACGTAGCGCTCCTTCACCCGCGTGCCCTCCCCCGCTTCCCCTTCCCCCTCGGCGTGCTCCTCGGCGTGATCTTCGACTTCCATCACCGGGAACATGGCGTCCTGGTAGTAGGGCAAGTGTCCGGACTGCCAGTACAAATCAACCTTTGCCAGGGGGGGCGTGGTGACCCGCTCATAGCCGTAGGCGAACTCGAGATCCTTGGCGTAGCGCTCGAGCTCATCGCGGATGACCGTGCCCTTGGGCAACCACAACGGGAGGCCTTTCCCAATGGTTTGATCAATGTGGTAGATGTCGAGCTCGCGGCCCAGCTTTTTATGATCCCGGGCGAGCGCTTCTTCGTAGGCGTTCACGTGGGCGTCGAGCTCTTCCTTCGTCTCGAAGGCCCAGGCGTAGATGCGCGTCATCATCACGTTGCGGGAGTCGCCGCGCCAATAGGCGCCAGCGAGGCTCCGCAGCTTGAAGGCATCCCGGGGGATGGCCTTCGTGGTATCCACGTGGGGGCCTTCGCACATATCCACGAAGGGGCCGTTACGATAGAAGGTCAGCTCAGAGAGGTTATGGCGCTCAAAAAGCGTTTCCGCGTATTCCCGCTTGTAGGGCTCCCCCATTTCCTCGAGGCGCGCCATGGCGGCGTCGTAGGGCAGGTTCTCGCAGTCGAAGCGCTGGCCCTTCTTGATGATCTTCCGCATGCGCCGCTCGATTTCCGGGAAGTCCGCATCGGTTAAGGGCTCAGACAGCAGGAAGTCGTAGTAAAAGCCGTCGTCGATGGGCGGACCGAAGCCCAGCGTCGAACCGGGGCGCAGCTCCAGCACGGCCTGGGCCAGGACGTGGGCCAGGGAATGTCGGATTCGGTACAGGGGGCGATCCCGATCTTCTTCGCCGCTGTGCTCAAAGCGTGCCATAGGTCCTCGCTGGTCTAGGGGTGCGCTGGCGTTGCATCATAGCGCTAAGCCCCTATTATGCCACCGCAACGCGGGCCCCCTCGACTATCGCTGCGCTTCCTTCCGTTGCGCCGCCAAGGATCAGCTCATGGATTATCGATGGGTCCGAAAGGCCGTTGCCCGCGGGGAGGCGGTCAACGCGGAGATTCTCTCCCTCGATGGTGTCATCTACCTGGCGCTCATCAACGATGAGCCCTTGAAAAAGCGCGACGGGGACGGTGCGGCGGCGTCCTTTCCCAGCGCCCACGCCGCGGGCCGGGCCCTCCACGCCCTGGGCCTTCGGGAGGGCTGGCTGCGCCACCACTCCCCCTACGACGAGATGATCGGCCGCGGCGATGACGGCCCACCCCCGGCGCCCCTGCGCACGCCCCTGCGCTTTTCCGCCGTCTGACCCTTTAAGCGCCGCCGCCCACCCCCCTATCCCGCGCCCCTGCTCGATCGCATGGAGCCCACCACCCTTTCGGGCTACCTGGCCGAGGAAAGGGTGGCCATCGCAGAACGCCACCTCGGGCCCCGGCACGCGAAAAAGGCCGGGCTTCGGAGGGCCCAGTTCAAGCTGCCCCGGGCCAGCCTGCGCCTTTTGATCGAGCGCTATGCCCGGGATGTGAAGCCCCTCCCGGCTGCCGTAACCCGAGGGCTCACCATTCACTACGTGAGCCGCTTCGAAGAAGTCGCTAAGCTCGTCTTTCCTTCCCGATGCTGGGGAGGATTCTTGGCGAGGCGGGGAAGGCACCATGGCGGGATGGGGACAATGGCTTGAGCACGCGGGGGGGCGGCTCGCCCATTTTCTGACCGTTCCC
>JAURCQ010000018.1 GCA_030828335.1 Gammaproteobacteria bacterium | reverse complement strand
CCCGCTACGAAGCCACTCTGGCCGCCGCTCTGGCGCAGCTCGACAGTCAGCGCGATCGCTTTGCCATGCACTCTCGCACCCGCAGCCTGCTCGATGACAAGCTTCTTCCGCGTGCGAAGTCCGCACTTGAAGACGCCGAGCAGCTGCTCGAGCGCTACCGCCGCGCCAACGAGCGCGGAGAGCGTACGGTGCCGGAAACCACCGTGGATGCCACCGAGACGGCCCTCGCCGCGGCCCTCATTGCCCGGGACCGGGCCACCGTGGCCCTCGAAAAGCGTCGGGTACGGGCCCCCTTCGCCGGCTACGTGGGCTTCTCCGACCTCGACCCCGGCGATCGGGTAGATCTCAGCACCGCCGTCACCACCTTAGACGACCGCGCCACCCTGCTGATCAACTTTGAAGTCCCCGAGGCCTACCTCGGCGCCATTGCCGTGGGCGATGAGATCACGGTGGAAAGCTGGACCGCCCGCCCCCTGCGCGCCGACGGCACGATTGTGGATTTGGGTGCTCGGGTCGACCCCCTGACCCGGGCCTTCCTCGCCCGAGCGGAGGTGGCCAACCTCGCCGATGCGCTGCGCCCGGGCATGAGCTTCCGCGTTTCCCTAAACCTGACCGGGGCGCGCTGGCCCGCGATCCCCGAGCTCTCCCTCCAGTGGGGCGCTGATGGGCCCTTTCTTTGGCGCATCAGGGACGGCAAGGCAGAGCGCCTCGCCGCCACCATTGTGCAGCGCCAGGCGGAGCAAATCCTGGTGGACGCGGCGCTCACCCCCGGGGACCTCATCGTCACGGAAGGGGTGCAGTCCATGCGCCCCGGCGTGGCCGTCGCGCCCCTCGCCGCTGAAGCCCTGGCCAGCGACGCCCGGGCTGCGCTGAAGAACGAGGGCTAGATCATGAGCGATGCGGTGAACGATTTACCGGCGCTGGGGGTTCGGCGCCCCTGGCTGGTGGTGGTCCTGAACCTGCTGGTGGTCATCGCAGGCCTCGCGGCGCTGCTGGCCGTGGAGGTGCGAGAGCTCCCGAACGTTGACCGCCCCATTGTCAGCGTGCGCGTCGAATTCCCCGGCGCCTCCCCGGAAACCATGGACTCGGAGGTGACGAGCCTGGTGGAGGGGGCCGTGGCCCGGGTGTCCGGGGTGCTCGACATCAGCGCCTCCTCGGAGGAAAACAACGCCCGCATTCGCATTGAATTCCGCCCCGGGGTGGACCTCGATCGGGCCGCCGCCGACGTCCGGGAAGCGGTGAGCCGGGTGACCCGGCAACTGCCCGATGCGGTGGAGCAGCTTGCGGTCTACAAGGCCGATGAGGACGCGGAAGAAATCGTGCGCGTGGCCATCCGCTCCGATCGCTATGACGAAGCCACCCTCACGCGCATCGTCGAAAAGAACATCATCCCTGAGTTCATTGCCTTAGATGGCGTCGCCGACGTGCCCCTCTTCGGCAATCGCCAGCGGGTCCTTCGCATTATTCTCGATCCCCTGCGCCTCACGGCCTTCGGGCTCACCGTGCCCGAGTTACTCCCCGTGCTTCAGCAGGTGCCTCTGGACGTGCCCGCGGGCAGCTTCCGCGCCGGCGATCAGGAGCTGATCGTCCGCGCCGACGCCTCGGCGATTACGGAACGGGACATCGCCAGCACGATCATTCGCGATGCCATCCGCCTCGGGGACGTCGCCGAAGTTGCCTTCGCCCCGGAGGACCCCACCTCCTTCGTGCGCTTAAACGGCGAGCAGGTCATCGGCCTTGGCATCGTGCGCCAGGCCGGCTCGAACACCATCGAGATCGCCAGCGGCATCGATCGCGCCATCGAGCGCCTGAACGAACGCTTCGAAGACATCGAGTTCATCAAGATCTCCGACGAATCGACCTTCATCCGCGGCGCGGTGAGGGAGGTGGTGAAAAGCCTGCTCCTCGCCGTGGCCGTGGTCATCCTCACCATTAGGGTGTTCTCCGGCTCCCTCGCCTTGACCCTGGTGCCGGCGCTGGCCATTCCCGTGGCCCTCCTGGGCACCCTGGCCTGCCTTTGGGCCCTTGGCTTCTCCATCAATATTCTGACCCTGCTGGCCCTTGTGCTGGCGACGGGTTTGATCGTTGATGACGCCATCGTCGTGCTGGAGAACGTCCAGCGGCGTCGGCGCCAGGGCCTCGGCGCCTCGGCTGCCGCGGTGCTCGGCACGCGCCAGGTGTTCTTCGCCGTGGTGGCCACCACCGCCGTGCTGGTTGCCGTTTTCGTGCCCATTGCCTTCCTGCCGGGAACGGCGGGGCGGCTCTTCCGAGAGTTCGGCTTTGTGCTGGCGGTCTCCGTGGCCATCTCCTCCTTCGTGGCCCTTTCCCTGGTGCCTGCGGCCATGGCGCGCCTGCCCTCCGCCGCGCCCACCCCCGGCGCCGTCATGACCCGGCTCAATCGCTTTGGGCGCAGCCTCGCCGCCTTCTACGAACGCACCGTCGCCCTCGCCCTGCGGGCCCCCTGGGTGCTCTTTGGCGCCTGCCTCCTCGGCGCCGGGGGCGCTGCCTTGCTTTACCCCCAGCTCGACCGGGAGCTCCTCCCCTCGGAGGATCGGGGCCAGCTGAACGTCTTTGCCCGGGGCCCCGATGGGGTGGGCCTGCGCTACGCGGAACGGCAGGCAGACCGCATGGAGTCCGTGCTCCTCCCCCTTCTCGAAAAGGGCGAAGTGGCCCATCTCTACACCGTGGTTGGTCGCTATGATCCCAACGTGGTCTTCATCAATGCCCCCCTCGTGCCCTGGGACGAACGCCGCCGGAGCCAGCAAGCCATTGCCCGGGAAATCGCCCCGCCCCTCGGCACCCTCCCGGGGGCCAATGCGCGGGTGTTCTCCAGCAATAGCCTGAACCTCCGAGGCGCCTCGAGCGGTGGGGTCCGGGTGGCCCTTGTGGGGAATGAATACGAAACCATCTACGCCGCGGCGCGGCGCCTCGCGGCGGCTATCGACGACGCCGGCGGCCCCCTGTCCCAGCCCCGCATTGGCTACCAACCCACCCAGCCCCAGCTCTCCGTGCGCATCGACCGGCGGCGCGCCGCGGACCTCGGGGTGAACTTGAATGACCTGGCCCAAACGCTCCGGGCCACGGTGGATGGCTTCCGGGTGACGGATTTAAGCGTGGGCGATGAGGCCATTCCCATTTATCTCGAAGCCGGCGCCGGCGCGATTCAGGACCCCAGTGATCTGGTGAACCTCTACGTGCGCACGGACAGCGGCGGGCGCGTGCCCCTGACGGCCCTCGTGACCCTGGTGGAAGAGGGCGTGGCGGGGCAGCTCGATCGCCAGGCCCAGCGCCGGGCCATTCCCCTCTCCCTAAACGTTTCCCCGGGGGTCCCGCTCCAGGGCGCCCTCGATACGCTCCGAGCCCTTGCCGCCGACACCCTCGGGGACGAGGTCACCATGATTACCCTCGGGGAAGCCGCCACCCTGGAGGCGTCCAATCGGGAAACGCTCCTCACCTACGGCTTCGCCCTGCTCGTGGTGTTCCTAGTACTGGTGGCCCAATTCGAAAGCCTCACGAGTGCCCTTGTGGTCATGACCATCGTGCCCTTCGGCCTCTCCGCAGCGATTTTTGCCCTCACGCTAACGGGCACCTCCTTGAACATCTATTCCCAGGTGGGGCTGGTAATGCTCATCGGCCTCATCGCGAAGAACGGCATCCTCCTGGTGGAGTTTGCCGATCAGCGCCGGGATGCGGGGGCCAGCATTCGGGAAGCGATTCTGGACAGCACCCGTATTCGAGCCCGCCCCGTGGCCATGACTCTGATCTCAACGGTGTTTGGGGCCCTGCCCCTGATCCTGGCCACGGGGCCCGGCGCCGAGGCCCGGACCGCCATTGGCTGGGTGGTCTTCGGCGGGCTGGGCCTTGCCACCTTCTTCACCCTCTACCTCACCCCCGTGGCCTACCTGGCCCTGGCGCGCTTCTCCAAGCCCCGGGCCAGCGCCGAGGCGCAGCTGGGCGAGGAGCTAGCCCAGGCGTCCACCATCGAAGACCTGGGAGAGGGGGTCGAGCCCGCCCGCGCGCCCTGAGTTCCAGCGGTGCCGCGCTTCCGTCCCCGCCTGGGCTTTGGGATGATCGCGGCATGACCACCGCCTTTTCCCATGGGCGCCGACTCGGCGCCCTCCTGCTCCTGCTGACCCTGAGCCTCGCGGCCCCAGGGCTTCGCGCCGAGGAGGCAATCACCGTGTTCGCCGCGGCTTCCCTCCGGGAGGCCCTGGAAAGCCAGGCCGCAGCCTACGCCGCCGAGGGCCATCGCGCCCCGCGGCTGGTCTTCGCGGCCAGCTCGACCCTTGCCCGCCAGCTCGCAGCGGGGGCCGAGGCCCAGCTGTTCCTCAGCGCCGATGAGCGGTGGATGGCACACCTTGGGGAAGCGCGCCCCCTCAGCAGCGCGCCCCTTCTCGGCAATCGCCTGGCCCTGCTGGCGCGTAAGGGGACCCAGCCCCCCTGCGAAGCCCCCGAGCCCTGCCTCCGTGCGCTGCCAGAACGCCTTGGGGACGGCCGGCTGGCCCTGGGCGATCCTCAGCACGTGCCCGCGGGGCGCTATGGGCAAGCCGCCCTGACTTACTACGGGCTCCTCCCGGCGCTGAAGGGCCGGCTCCTACCCGCGGATAACGTCCGCACGGCCCTCGCCTGGGTCGCCCGGGGCGAAGCGCCCCTGGGCCTCGGCTACGCCAGCGACGCGCGCGTTCTCCCCACGCTGGAAGCCCTCGCGATCATCCCCAGGGAGGCCCACCCGCCCATCATCTACCCCTTGGGACGGCTTTTGGATGTCCCCCAGCAAGGAGACGGCAAGGCCTTCGAAACCTTCCTCCGCAGTCCTCGCGCCCGGGCAACCTGGGAGGCGGCGGGCTTCACCCTTCTAACGAGAGCCCCCGGATCATGATGGGAGACGTGGAAACCCTCGCAACCCTGCTATCTCTCAAGGTGGCTGCGGTGGCGGTGCTGGGAAGCCTTCCCCTAGCCCTGCTCGTGGCCACGCGCCTCGCCCGGGGCGGTCCGGGCACGCTCCTGCTCGATGCCCTGGTGCACCTGCCCCTGGTACTGCCCCCCGTGGTGGTGGGCTATTTGCTTCTGATCACCCTGGGCACGCAGGCGCCCCTCGGCGGGTGGCTAAAGGAGATGCTGGGCCTACGCCTCGTGTTTCACTGGACCGGCGCGGCCCTGGCCGCTGCCGTGGTGACCTTTCCCTTCCAGGTTCGCGCCCTCCGCCTGGCCCTTGAGGCCATTGACCCGGGGCTGTACCGGGCCGCGCAAAGCCTAGGCCTGTCCCCCTGGGCACGCTTCCGCCGGGTAACCTTTCCCCTCGCCCTTCCGGGCCTTCTGGCCGGTGCCATTACGGCCTTCGCCGCGGCCCTGGGAGAATTCGGGGCGATCATGACCTTTGCGGCCAACATCCCCGGGGAAACGCAAACCCTGCCCCTGGCGATCTACAGCGCGCTCCAAACCCCCGGCGGCGAAACCGCTGCCGGGCGCCTGGTCGCCCTGGCCATCGCCCTCGCCCTCGCCGGACTGCTACTTGGAGAGGGCGCCGCCCGGCGCCTACGCGCGCGCACCGGGCAAACCCTTGGAAGCCTTCGCTGATGCTGCGCTTCTCCCTAACGCTTAAGAAGGGGGCCTTTGCCCTTCGGGCAGACGCCCGGGAACCTTGCCAGCGTCTTGCCCTCATGGGCCCTTCGGGCGTGGGGAAAAGCACGCTCCTGGCGGCCCTCGCCGGCTTTGAACGCCAAGCCCAGGGGACCGTGCACCTCGGGGACCGCATCCTTACCGGGGGAAAGCAGGGCCTGGCCCCGGAAGCGCGGCAGCTGGGCATGGTGTTCCAGCGGCCCCTCCTCTTCCCCCATCTCACCGCCGAGGACAACCTGCGCTTTGCCCGGCCCGCAGCCCCACCGCCGGTGAGCTTCGAAGAGGTCGTGGCACGGCTTGATCTCGCCCCCGTCCTGCCCCGGCGCGCCCACCAGCTCTCCGGCGGCGAAGCCCAGCGGGTGGCCCTGGGGCGGGCCCTCTTGGCCGCCCCCGCCTGGCTGCTGCTCGATGAACCCTTTGCGAATCTCGACCCCGCACGGCGCGAAGCCGCCCTGGCCCTCATTGATGAAGTGGTCGAGCGCCAAGGCCTAACCCTCGTGCTCGCCACCCATCGCCTTGAGGAGGCGGTGAGCCTCTGCGATCACCTTTTGCCCCTTATCGAGGAGAACGGCGTTAGCGCGGGGAGCGCCCAGCCTCTGGCGCAGGCCCTCGGCGGGGCGAGGGCACCGACCTTAGTGAGCGGAACGCTTCAGGAAGCCGGGGGCACGCTGGAATTTTGCTACGGGGGACAGACGCTGAGGGTCAAGGCGGCGCCCTTCCTCCGGGCGGAGGACCGGGCAGGCCCCGCGGCGGCGCTGATCGATCCACAGGATGTGCGCGCCCTTGCCGCGGGGGCGCCGGCGCCCCTGGGCTGCCCCCGCTTTGAGGGTCAACGCCTGAGCGCAGACCGCCTTCGCCATGGTGAGGACGTCTTCACCCTCCCCGCGCCCCTGACCCCCGGGGACGGGCCCGTGGCCTTTACGCTCCTCGGGGCGACGGTGCTGCCGCCGCGACGACGGGACGCCGTCGCCTAGGCGGAACGTTAAGCGGGGAACCGCTTCACGTAGCGGAGCAGCTCGCCGCTATAGCCAAAGCGGTCGTAGACGGACCGGGCGCGCTCGTTATTGGCAAAGACATGGAGCGTCATGGACTCAGCCCCCTCGGCCAGGACCATGGCCTCGGCGCGCTCCAGAAGCGTCTTCCCGAGCCCCGTGCCATCGGCCCGGGGATCAATAATGATCACTTCAAGATGCGCACTCGGCGAGCCGCTCATAAACTCCGGCTGCAGCCGCACCAAGGTAAAACCCAGCAGCCCAGTCCTATCCTCGGCAACCGTGACCCGGCATTGGGGCTCTTCCCCCTTGGCCCAGGCCTTCAGCGTTTTCCCATCGCCCTGGTAGGTATCTTCCGGGGCACGCCCCGGCGGTAAGGGAAAATCGGCTAGCCGCGGCAAAAGGGCCAACATGGCGTCGAGATCTTCCGCCTGCCCCGCGCGAAGTTTGAGATCACTCATGACTGCTCTCCCCGTGTATGGGGCGAAGCATAGCGCACCGCGCCTAGGCCCCGAAGAGGCGCTGAAGCACCAGAGGGATCGCTTCGCTCCAGAAGCGACCATCGGGGGTCAGAAACCAGCAGGCCGTCAGCACATTGAAGGTGGTGGCGAGCCAGAAAAAGCGGCGGAAGCGGTCGTTCTTGGTGAGGTGCCGAAGGCGATCCTGGGCAATGAGGGCGCCGGGCCAGCCCCCCAGGAACGCGAGGGCATAGAGCAAACGGGGATCGGCGCGCCACGCGCCGCGGATGGCCCCAGCCTTATCCCAAAGGTAAACCCCGTAGGTGAGGTGGCTGAACACCAGATAGGCCAGCACGAGAAAGGCCGGCACCACGGAGGCCCAAAAGCCCAGGCCAAGGAGCGCCATGAAGGCCAGGGCCGCGGCCTGAGCTTGCAGGCGGAACAGGCTGCGCCAAAGCACGCGGCGGAGCGATTCCCGGGGGCGCACAGCCAGGGCGCAGGGCCGGCCCCGGGGATCCGTGCCGCGCTCAAAGGTGAGGTCCAGCCCCACGGGGAGCGCGCGCCGGTCCGGGAACGCGCGCACATGCACAAACAGGGCATCCTCCGGCGCGCTGCCCTCGGGCTGGATGAAGCCAAAACCCCGACCGTCATTCCAATGGGACAGAACGCCCCGCTCTCGCTTACCCACCGAACCCTCCCTAGGGCGCTGACCGAAGCCAGCGCAGTGTCCCCGCGCCCTGCGCGTGCGCAAGGGTATCCATGAGCCAGGGTAGAACTTCAGCGAAGGTGTCCGCCAGGGTGTAGGGGGGATTGGCCACCAGCACGCCGCTACCGGTCATGCCGTGCCCGGGGTGATCGGGGGCCACGGACAGCTCCAACTTCAGGAGGGGGGCGGTCGTGGCTTCCCGCACCCCGTCAAGGAGCGCCTCCGTGCGTTCCCGCTCCACCACCGGGTACCAAATGGCCAGCACGGCGCCGGGGAGCTGACGGCTTACCTGGCGCACTCGACGGATCACCTCCCGGTCCTCCTCTCGCCGTTCATAGGCGGGGTCCAGGAGCCAAAGCGCCCGTTTGGTCGGGGGCCGGAGAATGGACAGGGCTCCGGCAAAGCCATCGGCCTTGCGCACCGTCACCCGGGGATCGGTCCCGAGGGCGGCCTCCAGCAACGGAAAGGCTTGGGGATGCTGTTCGAAGAGAAAGAGCCGATCCTGATCCCGCAGCCAGCGCTGCGCCCAGCCTGGGGACCCGGGAAGGGTCCGAAGGTCCATGCCGCCATTCCCCTCGAGCGCTTGCAGTTCCTCCAGAAAGGCCCGAACCGGCGCCGGCGCCCCGGCCAAGGCTTGCAGGGCTGCCCCCACGCCCCCCTCAAATTCCCGGAGGCGCTGGGGTAAGGGCCCAGTCAGGTCATAGTTCCCCTCCCCGGCGTGGCTGTCCACATAGGTCACCGGGGAGGGCTTTTTCGTGAGATAGGCCAGCACCTCGCGCAATACGAGGTGCTTCAGCAGGTCCGCGTGATTCCCTGCGTGATAGCCGTGCTGATAGCTCAGCATGCTGCCGGCTTAGACGATGGTGGAACCGCCATCCACCACCCAGTTCTGCCCCGTGGCGTAGCTACCGGCTTTAGAGGCCAGGAAGACCGCCACGCCGGCAAGCTCCTCGGGCTCCCCGATGCGCCGTAGGGGAACGGAGGCCGTCACGCGCTTGAGCGTTTCCGGGTTCTCCCAAAGCGCGCGGGCGAAGTCCGTGCGGATAAGGCCCGGGGCAATGGCGTTGACCCGAATGCCCTTGGGACCGTATTCCGCTGACAGGTTCCGCACCATCTGGAAATCGGCTGCCTTGGAGATGTTATAGGTGCCGATAACCGTGCTCGCATGAAGCCCGCCAATGGAGGAGACGATCATGATGGAGCCGTCACCCCGAGCTTCCATCTCCGGCAGGACCATGTGGCAAAGCCAGTGATTCGACAGCACGTTGGAGTTCATGATTTTTTCGAAGGCCGCATCGGGAATATCCTTCGACGGCCCGTAGTAGGGGTTCACGGCGGCGTTGCAAACCAGGATGTCGATGTTCCCCAGCTGCGCATGGGTTTCATCGACGAGGTGCTGCAGTGCGGCCTTATCGCCAATGTGCGCCGGGATTACCACGGCCCGGTTCGGCGCATCGGGGCCAAGGCCCGCGTTAATGCTATCCGCCACTTCCTGGCAGGCCTCGGCCTTCCGGGAGGAGATGACCACGTTGGCCCCGTGGGCCGCCAGGGCTTCGGCGATGGCCTTGCCAATGCCCTTCGAGGAGCCCGTGATGATGGCGTTCTTGCCGGTCAAATCAAACAGCGATGCAGCTGCGAGCGTCATAATGCTTTCCTTTTCAATCGTTGTGAGACTTAGGCTGGCAGCCCGAGCTGCTCCTTGGCATGGGCCAGCATGAGTTTGTAATCCGCCTTGCCGTTGCTTGCGCGGCTTAGGGTGTCCCGCACGAAGATGTGCTTGGGGGTTTTATAGCCCGCGAGCTTGCCCCGAACGTGGGCCCGCAGGGCCTCCTGGTCGAAGCTGGCGCCGGCGCGCAGGGCGATCACGGCGGTGACCATCTGCCCCCACTTCTCGTCAGGCACCCCCACCACGAGGGCGTCGTCCACGTCGCCGTGCTCCTTAAGCACTTCCTCCACTTCCTCGGGATAGACCTTCTCCCCGGCGGTATTGATGCACACGCTGCCCCGGCCGAGCAGCGTAAGGCTACCGTCCGCTTCCACCTGCACCCAGTCCCCGGGGATGGAGTAGCGTTCGCCGTTGATGGTGGGGAAGGTTTTCGCCGTTTTCTCCGGATCCTTGTAATACCCCTTAGGTATTGCGCCACCGCGAGCAATGAAGCCGGGCTCCGGCGCCCCCGGGGCCAGTTCCTGGAAATCTTCCGTGAAGACCTTGCAGTGCTCCCCGAGCATGAACTTTGCCGTTTGCACCGTGCCGTCCTTCGTCGTATCCGAGCGCCCGAAGCCGACGGCCTCCGATGCCCCAAAGGAATCGGTAAGCACGAGGTTTTCGTTGTGCTTCAGAAGGCCCTGCTTGACCTCCATGGACCACATGACCCCGGAGCTGATCATGCTGACGAGGCTCGAGATGTCATAGCGTCCCGAATTCTCCTCCAGGGCCCGCAGCAGCGGCTTGGCAAAGGCGTCGCCGACGATGGCGAGGCCGTTGGCCTTCCAGCGATCGATGGCCGCCAGGCATTCCTCGGCGTCAAAGCTGTGCCCCTCGAGGGTCAGAATGCTGCCCCCCTGAGCCAGCGTGCCCATGGCCGTAAACAACCCGGTGCCATGCATCAGGGGACAGCAGGGAATCATGCGCGAACCGCCGCCGGCGGCAAGCACGTTCGCCACGTGAGCCTCGAGGCTTTCCGGGGGCACCAGATTGGTCGCCGGGGTAGCTCCGGCCGCGCCCGCGTGCCAGTGATCGTCATGGCCCCACATCACGCCCTTCGGCATGCCCGTGGTGCCCCCGGTGTAGAGGAACAGCAGATCGTCGCCGCTGCGGGGAATGCCCAGGGGGGACCCGTCGCCGGTCTGCGCGAGGGCCTCGTAGGACAGGGCGCCGTCGAGGACCACGTCCGTATCATCACTGACCTCAATAAAACACTTCACCTTGGGCAGGCGCGCCTTCAGCGCCTCCACCTGGGGCGCAAACTCCCGGGCATAGAGCACCGCTTCCGCATCGGAGTTGTCGAAGATGTAGTAGAGCTCCTCGTCGACGTAACGGTAATTCACGTTCACGTGGACGAAGCGGCCCTTAAAGCACGCCGCCAGCATCTCCATGTAGGCCGGATGGTTTCGGCAGTAGAAGCCGACCTTGCTATCGGCCGTGAGCCCCGCGGCGCCCAGCGCCCGGGCCAGGCGGTTGCTACGCGCCGCAAAGTCACCCCAGCTGATGGCCCGATCCCCGTGAATCAGCGCCGGCGTCTCCGCCGGCAGCGCTGCCCCCAGGGCGTCATAGATATCTCCGTAGTTCCAACCGCCCGCAATGGCGACCATGCGTTCTCTCCCCTAGCGCGTTAAAAGACGCTCCGGCTGCGGTCTTAGCCGCTTATGGCTCCGCCGTTTTCTCGGCGATAGCTCCCGTAGCGTGGGTTATCAATCCCTAGCTGGCGCACCGCATCGGCGCGCAAATGCGTCAAAAGTCCTGGAGAAGCGAGGCCGAGGGCGCCGCTCTGCAGTGCCGCCCCGAGCTTCTCTTCCAGGGCCTCCCGGCCGAGACCGGGGTCCTCGCCCAAGAGAGCGCCGAGGCGCGCCGTCGCCGTCGCGCTGTCATCCTCCGCCGCCAGCTCTCGCTCGACGATGGCCAGCACGTTCACCGCAATACGCAAATTAAAGGCGGTGGCGCCGGTGAGCTGCCCTGCCACCTCCTGCTCCAAAAAGCCCCGCACCGCCGCGACGAGCTCCGGAGCTGTGGGCCGCTGTCCGCTCATGAAAAGGACTCCTTGCCCTCGAGATAATTCAGCACGTCCAGCACCGTTTCCGACACGCGCCGACCAATGGCCGCCCGCTCCACGGAGACGGTGGCCCCGGAAAGATGGGCACGGGTCATCATCATGCACATGACGCCCCACTTCAGCGCCCCAAAGAGCTCCCAGAACGCGGCGCGGTCCGGGTCGAGCTGCCCCCCTGCCGCTTCGTAGGCGTCCCAGAGGGCCCTGCGCTGTCCGAAGCCCCCCACGGGCTGATCCATTACCCCGAAGCGCCAGGAGGGCACGCAGAGCCAGCCAAGATCTTCCATGGGATCGCCGAGATGGGCCAGTTCCCAATCTAAAATGGCCCGCAGGCCTTCCGGGCCCACCATGAAGTTGCCAATGCGGAAATCGCCATGAACGATCCCCTGGGGCGCCTCCTGGGGGCACCGAGTCTCGAGCACGCGAAAGGCCAGCTCGAAAACCGGAACGGGCTGCTCAAAGCTGCGATACAAGGTTTCATAGCGCTCGAGCTGCTGCGCCGCCGGCGACGGCGTGAGATCGGGCACCTGCGCCGGGGCCACCTGATGCAGCTGAGCCAAGGCCGCGCCGCAGAGGGCCGGCAGGCGAGGCCGAAGTTCGGCGTAGGCCTCATCGCGCAGAATCTTTCGGGGCAGGGTCTCCCCGGCTAGGGCCGCCATGAGATAGCCCTCACCGAGCCCGTCCGCCTCCGTCAGCACCGTGAGCACTTCCGCTGCGGGCACCCCCGCTTGGCGAGCCGCCGCCTGGACCCGGGCTTCCCCGGCCTTACCCAGGTTTTGGCTGTCTTCCGGGGCGGCCTCGGCCACGAAGGGGGCCCGGCGCAGGATGCAGGTTTGCTGTCCGGAGGACCCGGACGCCTCGAAGCGCCAGGTTTCATTCGCCGCGCCGGCGGTGAGACGGGTGAGGGCGGAGACGGTTACCCCCTCGCCGACCGAAGGCAGCGAAGCCCGGGTAAGCACCCCCCCCAGCGCCTCCGCCAGCTGAGTATTCGTTTCGCTCACGGTCCTAGCACCCTGTGGCTTTGCCTAGGGGCGCGCCATCAACGATCTGATCAAGGTATTCGGAAAGCCCGTAGCCAACCTGCCCGTCGCACTCGTAGCGGGTCATGCCTTCCGTGATACGGGTCATGAGGGACTCCCCGTCCGGCGTGGTGCGGCGGTTACGCAGGGGAATGAGAGACATCACTTCCCCAGTCACGACGTATTCCCGATCGTCGGAGCGGGCGACGCAACGCATGCGCGTTTGGCAATCGTTCTCGTCGTATTCCGAGGCGATGGAGACCTCCTTGAGGAGGGTGTAGGCGCCATTCTCCAGCACCATGCCTCCCATGCGCTGCTGGCCGTCGGGGCGGGTGACGATCGAAAGCATCATGGCGAAATCCCGGCCGAAGTTCATAGGCAACCAGCGATACCAGGCGATGTTTTGCCAGTAGCGGGGCCCCCAGGAGTGATCTCGCAGGCCATAGCCCGAGAGTTCGAAGCGCTCCTCCCCAAGGGTGAGGACGCCGGCCCCCGCCATGTGCTGCTCATAGTGGCCCCGGGCGAAGGCTTCCTCGGCCTTTTCTTCGATCTTCGAGCCGTCTTCCTTGACGGGCTCGCCCCCAAACATGGGGGAAACGCCCTCGAAATCGAGGGCCAGGGAGGCCTTCACGATGGGATTGGTCTTAAAGGCCTTCCCCGGATCCATCATGTCCATAGGATTCTCGAGGAGGCAGACGGACCCTTCGTAGCTCAGGCGCACGCGCTTAAAGGGCTCGAGCACTTCAAAGCGCATACCGCCGTTGTCAAAGGCGTCGTTATGGGTGCACTCCGGGCGCTTGAACATGAAGGCGATGCGGCCATCGGGTAAATAGAGGCAGATGGACATCTCCCCCTTCCCTTCGTTCGGCCGGTTCGCGAGGCGGAACCACCCCCCGAGCTTCCGCTCCGGGTCGAAGAGGTTGAAATACATGGATTCGTTGAAATTCTCCGCCGCCTCGATGGGATGGGTGTACTCATCCTCCGGCTCTAAGCGAATGCGAATGCCTTCTCCTGCTGCGGCCATGCGACCTCCTCCCCCGAGTTAATGCGCGTAGCTGAGCCTAGGGGAAGGACCCCGGCGGAACAAGCCCGGCCCCGCGCCCTGGGGCTTTCTGGACGGGGCCCCGGCCCCCCGCCTATAGTGCGCTCCCCAATGTTTTCGTGAGGTGTGCTCGTGCCCGCTCAATCCATGGAGGCCCTGGTCTCCCTGTGCAAGCGCCGGGGTTTTATCTTCCAGTCCGGTGAAATCTACGGTGGCATGCAGGGGCTGTACGACTACGGCCCCCTGGGCGTGGAGCTGAAGAACAACCTCAAGGCCGCCTGGTGGCGCGCCATGGTGTACGAGCGGGACGACGTCGAGGGCCTCGACGCCAGCATCCTGACGCACCGCAAAACCCTCAAGTATTCGGGCCATGAGGCCACCTTCTCCGATCCCCTCGTGGACTGTCGGCAGTGCAAGGCCCGGTGGCGCGCCGATCACATCGAAGATCAGTGCCCGGCCTGCGGCGCGAAGGATTTAACGGAGCCCCGGCCCTTCAACCTGATGTTCAAAACCGCCGTGGGCCCGGTGGATGACGGCACCAACTTCGCCTATATGCGGCCAGAAACGGCCCAGGCCATCTTCACGAACTTCCGTCACGTGGTGGACTCCACGGCCCGGCGTCCGCCCTTCGGGATTGCGCAGATCGGCAAGGCCTTCCGCAACGAGATCACGCCCCGGAACTTCATCTTCCGGGTGCGGGAATTCGAGCAGATGGAGCTCGAATTCTTCGTCACCCCAGGCACCGACGAGGACTGGCACCGCTATTGGGTGGAGGCGCGCATCGCCTGGTGGGAGGCCCAGGGCGTTCCCCGAGACCGCCTCGAACTGCTAGTGGTAGAGGCCGATGAGCTGGCCCACTACTCCAAGGCCACCACGGACATCATGTACCGCTTCCCCCACGGCCTCGAGGAGCTCGAGGGGGTCGCGAACCGCACGGACTTCGACCTCGGCTCCCATAGCAAGGATCAGGAAGGCCTCGCGCTCTCCGCCAACGTCGAACCCAACACGGATTCTAATGCCCGCCTGGCGATCCAGGATCCGGAGAGCAAGGCCTGGCAAGTGCCCTACGTGATCGAGCCCTCCGCCGGCGTCGACCGGGGCGTGCTCGCCGTGCTCAACGAAGCCTATCGGGTGGAAACGCTCGATAACGGCTCGGAGCGAACCGTGCTGGCCCTGCCCCGGCATCTCGCCCCACTCAAAGCTGCGGTCATTCCCCTGAAGAAGAACCACGACGGGATTGTGGAGACCGCTCGCACCCTGAAGGCCCGGCTCCAGAAGCTCGGCCTGGGCCGCATTCTCTATGAGCACACGGGGAACATCGGCAAGGCCTATCGGCGTCACGATGAGGTGGGCACCCCCCTGTGCATCACCATCGACTTCGAAACCATCGAAGGGGACGGCACGGTGACCCTCCGAGACCGGGACAGCATGACCCAACAGCGCATCCCCCTCGCCGAGGTGCCCGCGGCCCTGAAGGCCTACTACAGCGAGGATGGCGAGGGCGCATGACCGATCTCGAGCCCGACTGGGATAGCCCCCTTAGCCTCAGCCTGACCCCCGCGGCGATCTTCACCGTGCTCTTTGCGAGCGCCGATGAGGTCCACACGGCGTGGCAGTCCTGCGTTGACAGCGCGCTGGTGGTGGGGGAAAACATCGCGCGAGACGAAGGCAGCACAAACTATTGCCGCCTTGTGGAGCAGGAATACGAAGAGGACGGGAGCGTCGGCCCCTGGCACGACTGGTGTGTGGAGCTGCGGCTCGGCAAGGCCTTCCTCTCTGGCCACTGGCGCGTCCCTGCTGATGCCCGCGGAGCCGATTGGGCCTGGTGCAGCCAGGAGGCCCAGCAGGCCTTTCGCCAGGGTTGTCTGCTCGTCGGGCGCCGGGTGGTCCCGGGCCTCGTTCTTGAGGAAGTGCTCCCGCCCCCCAGCAGCAGCGGGGGCGGCCCCACGCGCCATTAAGCCGGCGCCGCTAAGGAAGGAGGTTCGCCATGGCCCTAAAAGCGATGATCATCCCCGTCACCCCCCTGGCGCAAAACTGCACCCTGCTCTGGTGCGATGAAACGCTAGAAGCGGCGGTGATCGATCCCGGCGGCGATCTTCCGAAGATCGACGCGGCCCTCGCCCAGGCCGGCGCGACCTTAAAGCAAATTTGGATTACCCACGCTCACCTCGACCACGCCGGCGCCACGGCGGAGCTCGCGGCGCGGGAGGGGCTCCCCATCATCGGCCCCCACCCCGACGATCAGTTCCTGATCGATACGCTCACGGAGCAGGGCGCCCGCTACGGCTTGAAGGCCGAACCCTTTGAGCCCACGCGCTGGCTTCAAGACGGGGATGAGGTCACCCTGGGTAAGGAAAGGCTCCTGGTGCGCCACTGCCCGGGCCACACTCCGGGACACGTGGTGTTCGTCGCCCAACAGGCGCACTTCGCCGTGGTCGGGGACGTGCTCTTCCAGGGTTCCATTGGCCGCACGGACTTCCCCCGGGGCGATCACGACGCATTGATTAAGAGTATCCGGGAGCGGCTCTTCCCCCTGGGCGATGAAATCACCTTCGTACCCGGGCACGGCCCCGTCTCCACCTTTGGCCAGGAGCGGCGATCCAACCCCTTCGTCGCCGACATGCTCTTCGCCTAGTGGCCGGGCCGGCAGACCCTACCCTGCCTACCGCCGACGATATCCCGGCGGCGGCGGCGCGCATTGCCCCCTACGTCCGCGAAACGCCCCTCCTCACGAGCCCGGTGCTCGATGAGCACACGGGCGCCCGGGTCTTCCTGAAGGCGGAAGCGCTTCAGCACACCCGCTCCTTTAAGTACCGGGGCGCGCTCTCGAAACTCCTGACGCTGGACGCCAAGGCTCGCGCCCGGGGCGTGGTGGCCTGGTCCTCGGGGAATCACGGGCAAGCCGTGGCCGCCGCCGGAGCCCGGCTCGCTATTCCCGTCACCGTAGTCATGCCCCAGGATGCCCCCGCGATCAAACTTCGCCATACGGCCTACTACGGGGCGCGCATCGTCACCTTCGATCGGCAGCGGGAGGACCGGGAAGCCATCGCCTTTGCTTTGGCTGAGGCGGAGGGGCTCACGGTTGTACCCTCTTTTGATGATCCCTTCGTGATCGCCGGGCAAGGCACGGCGGGGCTCGAGATGCGGGCTCAGCTGGCGGCGCAGGGCCTGGCCGCCGATCGCCTTCTGGTCTGCACCGGCGGCGGGGGCTTCATGGCGGGCTGCGCTCTGGCCTTTGAGGGAACGGAAACGATTCTGCATACGGTGGAACCGGAGGGCTTCGACGATCACGCAGAGTCCTTCCGCCTGGGGCGGCGGGTTCACGCCCGCCAACGCCCCGCCTCAGACTGCGATGCGCTGCTGACGCCCACCCCGGGAAGCCTCACCTTCGCGATCAATCAGCCCCGGGTGGCCTCGGGGCTGGTGGTGACCCAGGCGGCGGTGCATGAGGCCATGCGCTTTGCCTTCGAGCACCTGGCTCTGGTGCTCGAACCCGGGGGCGCAGTGTGCCTTGCTGCCCTGCTCGCGAGGGCCCTAGAGGTCTCGGGGCAGACGGTGCTGGCGACCCTCTCCGGGGGCAACGTCGATCCTGCCCCCTACGCGGAAATCCTGAAGGGCTAATCCGCCGAAGGCGGGGCCAGGGCATGCTTGGGCCAGTCCGCGAGCAAGGCCTCAAGCACCGTGTTACCCACCAGATAAAGCGATTCCACGGCGCCGAGGAGCCCGGAGTAGCCGCTGCTCCGCTCCGAAAGGAGGTTATCCGCCGGCGTCACGCCCGGCGGTGGCGTCGTGTAGTTACTGGCCGCACGCAGCACCATCAGCCGGTCGTAATCGGCTTTTCCAAGACGATCCAGGTAAGTGAGCGCTTGCGCTGTACCGCTGTCTTCCATGGCCGAGGTCACAAAGTTCCCCTGCCCTTCGCTCCAGTAGGCCACCCAGTGATTGGCCCAGTCGTTCATGAGCGCCCCGTGCCAAAAGGTCATGGCCGCCAGATGCGCGCCCTTGAGCACAAAGGGTGGGCGCTTCGCCGCGGGCTCGGCGTAGACCGCCCGCGCCTCCGCCATGCCCGGGAGATCGGGCAGGGCTAGATCCTTCGTTTGCGCATAGGCCCAGTTCCGCAGCCCATCGTTGAGCACGAAGATCTCCCCCTCGGAGGGCGGGCGAGGCGTGGCATAGGGGGTGGAGGCCCGGCGCGGGAAATAGGGGTAGGCCCAGTCTTCGGGCATTTCCCGGGCGTCGATCTCGTGCCCCAGATCCCCGTCCACTACGTAGGTGGACCACACCGCAGAGCCCAGGGACGCATCGGCAGGATCAATACCGGCAATGCCCGCCACCAGCCAGTAGGCGCGGGTGAGATCGAAGCGCGCATCCAGCCCCAGGGCCATGATGTTCGCCGTGGATTTCATGGTGCCAATGCCCGTGACCATGGCCAGCACCTTGCGCTCCGGGTCGTAGACCAGCTCGTGATGGCCCTGGGGAAAGGGCAAGGTGACGGTGAAGTTGCCCCGGGTTTTCCAGAGTTGGAACTCCCCGGGGCGGTCCCCTTCGTCCTCTCCAATCTCAAAGAGCGTCACCACCACGGCGCGCACTTCGAGGGGGGTGCTACAGGGGCCGCCGGGCTGGCAATCCCCAGGCGAGGAAGGCGCGGCGAAGGCCGAGGTGCTCAGCAGGCCCGCAAGGGCGAGGAGAAGGGGGCGCTTCATGGGGCGGACTCCGGGGGGCAAAGGCCATAGCGGCGGCAGATAAATCCCCGGTAAGGGGGATGGGCATTCGGGGCGGCGGCGCCGAGGCCGCCGCTTTGGAAGCGCGCAACGAACGCGGCCAGGGCGTCGTCGTAATCCGCGAGGAGCCGAGCCTTTTCCGCCTCGGGCAAAAAGCTGTGGGCCAGGGAGGCCCGGGACAGGGCCACCACCTCTTCGAAGCTCAGATCAAAATGCTTCACGGCCACGAAGAACTCGTCCGTCATGGTGGAATCCCACATGCCCCGATCGTCCGTGGACAAGGCCACGGGAATGCCGAAGCGCAGGTACTCGGGGAAGGGGTGATCCTCGTAACGATCGACGTAGTTCAGCAGCAGGTTGGAGATCAAGTTGATTTCCACCAGGGTGTCGCCGCCGCGCAGGGCGAGCATGGTGTCGGGGTCGTGGATGAGGTTCACCCCATGGCCGATGCGCTGCGCGCCGAGAAGCAGGGTGTCCCGCACGTGACGATTGGGCTCGTCCACCTCGCCGGCATGAATGGCTAGGGGCAAGGCGCCGTGATCCCGGCGCAGGGCCCGAAGGGGCGCCAGAAAGCGCAGGGGATAGCCCTTATCGTTGTCTTCCCTGCCCACGAAGTTCACAGCGACGATATCGGGCTCTCGGGCGGCCAGCGCGTAGGCCCGAGCCAGGGCGTTTTCTGCGTTCGGCAAAAAGCGGAGCACGGAAAGCTGCATGCGGAAGGTGATGGGTAAGGTAGCCAGATCCGGTTGCCGCAGCCGGGTGCGAAGGGCCGCGAGCCCCGCCTCCGGCGGCAGGGGTTCCCCGGTGGGGGTGGCGAGGCTGAAGAGGGGCACCTGGGCCTCGAGATAGCGCACCCCCTCCGCCGCAAAGTGCTTCAGATTGAGCGCCACCAACTCCGCCACGAGCGCAGGATTCGCGAGCAGATCGTCCATGCGCGCCCAATGGGCTTCGAAGAACTCTCCCCGCCCCTCGTGGGGCTGGTCCAGCACCAGGGCGTCGTGCCAGGCCTGCTTCTGCGCCGGCGTCAGGGCCTCAAGAGGTTCGTACTCCCCCTGGCGGCACCGGTCCAAGCCCTGCCAGCGATGCTCGGAAATGGTGTGGAAGTAGAGAAGGTAGGGCTGGCCCGCGAACTCATCGGTGCCGTAGCCGCAGTCGTTAATGCGCACCTTCGTGAGGTAGCGGTAGCCCTGGGCCTCCCCCGCCACCGCGAGGTCCCAGTACCACTCCGGGAAGGCGCCCCCGGACAGGTGATGGTGCAAATCGCCGCCCTTGGGCATGGCATAGAGAAAGCGATAGAGGGCGACGTCATCGGCCCGGGCCTTGAAGGCCTCAAACCAGGGGGCGCGCTCAAACACCGGCCCCGCGGCCAGGGTGGAGGGCGCGCTAAGGAGGGCCCAGGCCAGCGTAAGCCCCCCGATCCAGGCCCCCAAAAGCGATGGCCCTCGCCCCTTCATCGTGCGGCTCCGGCGTCGACCTCCCAGGGGAGGGCCGGCCAGGCCGCCAACAGCCCTTCCAGCGCCTTAGACCCCACGCGGAAGGCCGCCTCCAGGGCCGGCTGGCCCTGATCCGGGTAGGGCGCAGTGCTGCTCCAGGCCGCATCGCGCCCCGCCGGGGGCATGGAATAGTTGCTCACGGTGCGAAGCACGAGCACCCGCTCCGGGTCCGCAAGGCCCAGGGCGCCAAGGCGCCCCAGGGCCGTCAGCGTGCCCGTATCTTCCATATTCGTGGTGACGAAATTGGCGCCTTCGCCGGCGTAAAGCTTGACCCAGCTATTCGCCCAGCGATTCATGAGCGCGCCATGCCAGTAGGTGCTGGAGGCGAGGG
>JAURCQ010000189.1 GCA_030828335.1 Gammaproteobacteria bacterium | reverse complement strand
AGCTCATCATCGCTAAAGCGCTGCTCAAAAACATCAAGTAACTTCTTAAGATTGCCCACCAGGTCATTGATATGAATTTTGTTTCTTTCAACATCAACGGCCTGCGGGCACGGCCCCACCAGCTTGAGGCGGTGGTAGAAAAGTACGATCCGGAAATCCTTGCTCTCCAGGAAACGAAGGTCGACGACCCCCAATTCCCTCGGGAAGCGGTGGAGGCCCTGGGCTATCACGTCACGTTCTTTGGGCAGAAGGGGCACTACGGCGTAGCCACCCTCAGCAAGGCCGCGCCGACGGCGGTGCAGTATGGCTTTCCTGGCGACGGGGAAGAGGCGCAGCGGCGCTTTATCGCCCTCAGCATCCCCTTTGGCACGGGAAAGCTCTGGGTCCTGAATGGCTATTTCCCCCAGGGCGAAAGCCGGGACCATCCCAGCAAGTTTCCGGCGAAGACGGCCTTCTACGCCGATCTCCAGTCCTACCTCGAGGGCACCCTGAAACCCAGCGATGCGGTGATGATCATGGGGGATATGAACATCGCGCCCCGGGACGAAGACGTTGGCATCGGCCCGGAGAACGCGAAGCGTTGGCTGCGCACGGGGAAGACCAGCTTCCTTCCCGAGGAGCGCGCCTGGTTTGAACGGCTGCTGGACTGGGGCCTGACGGACAGCTACCGGGCGCGCTACCCCGACACCCAGGAAGCCGCCCTCAGCTGGTTTGACTACCGCTCCCGGGGCTTTGAGGCGGAACCGAAGCGCGGCCTGCGCATCGATCAGATCCTCCTGTCCGCGCCCCTTAGGGAACGGCTCGAGGACGCCGGGGTGGACCATGCGCTCCGCGCCATGGACCGCCCCTCGGACCACTGCCCCATCTGGGTAAGGCTTAAGGCGCCTTAAGCCTAAGGCGTCTTAAAGAGCAGGCTAAAGCTCACGGGCACCATGGGGGTGATGCTATTAAGCCCCGCAATGGCCCGCAGTGCTTCCACCCCAGGGGCAAGGCCAAGTTGCTCTGCGCTGACCATCACAGGCCCGAGAGATTCCACGCGCACCGCGTCCGTCCCCTGACGAGACACACGAACGGCGAGCTCTAGGGGAATGCTTTGCCCCTTCAAAGCCAGGGTGCCACTTAGGCGCTGCTCGACGCTCTCCCCAGGCGCCAGGGCTTCTAGGCGCCCTTGACCCACCGGGGCCGTGAGGGTCGCCTCCGGGAAGCTTGCCACCTCAAAGAGCATCTCTCGCATGCGCTCGTTGCGGATAGGAATCAGCGTCTCCACGGAACCCAGGGCAATGGTGACCGCCGCCTCGCCGGCGTCAACGGCCCCGGACACCGCCAGGAACTCGTGGGTTTCCGCAATCACCGCATTCTTAACGGTCACGAAATGAACGCTTGAGGCGCCCTCATCGAGGGCCCAGGGCGCCGCCTGCGCGCCGAAGCTGGCCAGCGCCATCGACCCGACAGCCATCCATTTCCCTAGGCTTCTCATGCTTTCCTCCTGAATTGACTACGATTGGCGGGCCGCTGCGCCGGCCCGAAGCGTTGCCGCCAGCTCCGCTGCCGCGGCGTGAGCAGCCTCGGCAAAATCCGCTCCCGCGCTGGCATACAGGATGGCGCGAGAGCTATTCACCAGCACCCCCCGGCCCGAAGCATCGAGCCCCGCCGTCAGCACCGCCTGGGGATCGCCCCCCTGGGCGCCGACCCCCGGGACCAGCAAGGGAATGGTGGGCGCAGCGCGACGAATTTCCGCGAGCTCCGCCGGATGGGTCGCTCCAGCCACCAGCATCACGTTACCCCGCTGGGACCAATCCTCAGCGGCGCGGCACGCGACCCGGAGGTAGAGCGGATCCTCCGGGGGCTGGGCCTGAAACTCCCCGCCCCCAGCATTGGAGGTGCGGCAGAGCACGATGGTGGCCCGATCCTCATAGGCAAGGAAGGGCTCAAGGCTATCCGTCCCCAGATAGGGGTTCACGGTGACCGCATCGGCGTTATAACGCTCAAAGGCCTCCCGGGCATAGAGCGCTGCCGTATCCCCAATATCCCCGCGCTTCGCATCTAGAATCACCAGCGCGTGAGGGGCCCGTTCGCGAATATAGGCGATGCTGTCCTCCAGGGCTGCCTCCGCCCCCAGGGCCGCAAAGTAGGCAATTTGGGGCTTGAAGGCACACACGTGCTCCGCCGTAGCGTCAACAATGGCTCGGTTAAAGGCCTTGATCCCGTTCCCGTCCGCGGAAAAGCCTGCGGGAAAGCGCTTGGGGTCCGGGTCCAGGCCCACGCAGAGCAGGGAATCGAAGCGATCGTGGGCCGCAGCCAAACGGGCGGCAAAGGCCGGCGTCATACGCCCTCCCCGTCCAGTAGCTGCGCTCGCAGCGCGGGATCCTTTAGAATCCGCCCGAGGGTGGTGACAATGGCCTGCGTATCCACATCGACCTCTACGTTGATCACGGCCCCCTCCTCGCGCTGACCCCAGAGGGTGCGCTCAAGGGTTTCGGGAATGAGCGCCACCTCGAAGCTGCCGGTTTCTCGATCAAGCCGCGCCACCGTCAGGCTGCACCCATCCAGTGCAATAAAGCCCTTATGAAAGACATAGGCCGACCAGGCGGGATCGAGCGCCAGCGTGCCGCGCCACTCGCCCCCTTCCCGAGACACAGCCTTCAGCACCGTGGTCCCGGACACGTGGCCGGAAACGCGATGGCCGCCGATCTCATCCTGAAAGGACGCAGAGCGCTCGACGTTGACCTCGGATCCCTCCTGAAGGCGCCCAAGATTCGTGAGCCGGAGGGTTTCGTGAATGATGTCAAAGGCCACCCCCGCCTCGCTCACGTCCGTCACCGTCAGGCAGGTGCCGTTCACCGCAACGCTCGCTCCCAGAGCCAAGCCTGCGCGCCGCGGTGCGGAGAGGCCCAGCACCAGCCGCAGGCCGCCGTCGAAGGGCGCTAAGGACACCACCGGTGCCCGCTCCTGCACAATTCCCGTAAACATGGGGACTCCTAAACGATCACCCCCAATAGTGGGGGAAGGCCGTCGATTCTACCCTCAAATCGATCGCCAGCGCGGAGCGGACCTACGCCCGCGGGGGTGCCCGTGAAAATCAGATCCCCAGGCTGGAGCACAAAGAGCGCCGAAAGCTTGGCCAAAAGCGGGCCCGGGGCCCAAAGCATCTGATCAAGCGTTCCTTCCTGGCGGAGGTTGCCGTTCACCGTGAGGGCAATGCGCGCTGACAGCGGCGGAACGCCGCCAGCCCTCAGCGCGCCGCAGGGCGCCGCCCCGTCGAAGCCCTTGGCCACGAGCCAAGGCCGGCCTGCCGCCTTTGCCTCGGCCTGCCGGTCCCGGGCGGTCAGATCTAGAGCCACCCCGGCGGCCACCACGGCACTAACGGCCTCGGCCTCAGAGGCGCTTTCTAGCCGTGCACCCAGGGCCAGGACCAGTTCCACCTCGTGGTGCACATCCGCAGAAAAAGCTGGCAGGGCGTGATCGGGCCCCAGGCTCAGGGACGAAGCAAACTTCGAGAAGAAAAAGGGCGGCTCCAGGTCCGGGTCATGCCCCATCTCCCGGGCGTGGTCCCCATAATTTCGA
>JAURCQ010000188.1 GCA_030828335.1 Gammaproteobacteria bacterium | reverse complement strand
GAACTGTGGGTCCTATCTTGGCAAGATGCCCCTCCTCGGCTCCCTTGCCACCCTCGCCTGCGATCCCCGCCGGGCGGACTTCTTCGCGGCCCAGTGGCTCGATGCCGTGCGCCTGCTAGACCGAGGCGATCTCACCTTCGACCGCCTGGAAAGCAGCTGGGCCGGCGCCCTCGGGCACGTGCAGTTCATGCCCTCGGTTTACCTCCGCCACGCCCAGGATGGCGATGGGGATGGACGGGTTGATCTGTTTGGTAGCGTGGACGATGCCATGGTCAGCGCTGGCGCCTTCCTTCAGGGGCTTGGCTGGGTCCGTGGGGAGCGCTGGGGCCGGGAAGTCTCCCTCCCTTCGGGCTTTGATTATGGCCTCGCAGGCCGGCAAAACCGTCGCTCCCTAGAGGCCTGGGGCGCCCTTGGGGTGCGCCAAGGCAATGGGGCTCCGCTGCCTACTGCGGCCCTTGAGGCGGCGCTCCTCGTACCCTCCGGGCACGCGGGTCCTGCATTTCTGGTGTATCGCAACTTCGACGTGATCATGGGATGGAACCGAAGCGAGTTCTACGCCCTGAGCGTGGGTATCCTCGCCGATTCCATCGCCGGGGGCGCGGGGCTTTCCACGGCGCCCCCCGCTGACGAGCTGCGCCTGTCCATGGACCAGGTCTCGGCGCTCCAGCAAGCCCTCGTTGAGGGCGGCCATCTTGCCGGCGCCGTCGATGGGCTCTTGGGCCCCGCGACCCGGGCAGCCCTCGCCCGGGCCGAGGCCACCCTTGGGCTCATTGCGGACGGCCACCCCGACCCCCGTACCCTGGCCGCCCTGGGCCTCGATCTTTCCCCACAGCCGTAAGGAACACCCCACCGTGCAAGTCCCCGCAGAAGCGTTTTTAGGCCTTCAGCGCGTCTCCGAGACGCGCTTTTCCCTCCCCCTACGCCCCGCCCTTAGCGGGGGCGGCGGTAGCCTTTTTGGCGGCGTGGGGCTGGCCGCGGGCATGGCCGCCCTCGCCCAGGCGGCGGAGAAGCCCCTGGTCTGGAGCACGGGGCAATTTCTGTCCCTCACCCAGGGGATGGAGGCTTTAACGGTGGAGGTCAGCCTGCCTGCCGTGGGACGGCATGTGACCCAGGGCCAGGTGCAGGGGCGCCATGGCGATCAGCCCATTTTTACCGTGCTGGGGGCCTTGGGTCAGCGCCCCGAGGCCGGGCCCGGCACCTGGGTTGCGCGCCCCGAGGCGCCGGCACCGGCGTCCTGCCCTCGCATCGATCGCGAGCACCAGGAGGAAACCCTGCACCGGGCCATCGAGCTGCGCCGGGCCAAGGGCATGTTTGGCTTCTCCCAGGAAGGGGAGCCGAGCGGCTGCGGTCGTAACCTGCTCTGGGCCCGCATGCCCGGCTACACCATTGACGCCGTGGCCCTGGCCATCATCGCCGATTACATGCCCTCCGTGCTCGGCGATGCGCTGGAGAGCCAAATCTTTTGCACGAGCCTCGATAACACCCTGCGCCTGGGTCTCCCCCGGCCGACGGAATGGGTGCTCTGCGATAACCGCATGACCTACACGGAAGGTGGCTTCGGCTATGGAACGGGGTATCTTTGGAGCGAAAGCGGCCACCTGTTGGCCACCGCGACCCAATCTATGATCGTTCGTCGCCCTCCGGCGGCGGCCGCGGCCGCGGGCTAACACAGGAGAACGCCGATGGCCTACCGACAGCCTCGCTTCAGCCGCCCCCCGGGGGCCACGGAACTTTTACTGGTCCGCCACGGCGAATCCCGCGCCGCGGACCCCGCCAATCCCTTCCCCCTGGTGGATGGGCAAGGGGATCCGGAGCTCCATCCCGCCGGACGCGCTCAGGCCGAGGCCGTGGCGGCGCGGCTGCAGCATGTCCCCCTTGCCGCCCTCTACGCCACCAAGCTTCAGCGCACTCGGGAAACGGCCGCCCCTACGGCAGCGGCCCTGGGCTGTACCGTGGCAGTGGATCCGGATCTTCACGAGGTGCATCTCGGCGCCTGGGAAGGCGGGCTCTTCCGGCAGAAGGTGGCGGAGCTCGATCCGGTCTATCTGGAGATGCAGCGCCAGCAGCGCTGGGATGTGATCCCCGGTGGGGAAAGCCCCGAGGCGCTTGATGCGCGCCTCGGACGAGCCCTTGAGCGCCTTCATCGCGCCCACCCAGACACCATGATCGCCGCCTTTGTGCACGGTGGCGTCATCGCCCATCTGCTCCACCTGGCCACGGGCAGTCAGCGCTTTGCCTTTACCGGCGCGGAGAATGGCTCCATCAGCCAACTGCTCCTCACCGCGGAAGGGATCAAGGTACGAAGCTTTAACGACGTCAGCCACCTGGCTCATCTCGAGGCCGGGGACGGACGTATGACCTAGGGAGGAATTATGAGCCTTCGCTTTATCGACCCTCGGGCCCCGGCGGGCCCTGAGGATATCCCCTACCCGGGGGCACTCGCGGTGGACCCCACGGGGCCCGTGCGCATCGGCCTGCTTGCCAACGGCTTCCCCGATTCGGTCCCCTTCCTTGAAGCCGTGGGACGGGCCCTGGAAGCGGCCTTCCCCCAGATTACCGCCCGGCTCTGGAACAAGGGCAACGCGTCGATCACGGCCCCCGATGCCCTGGTGCAGGAGATCTGCGCGGCCAGCGATGGGGTCATCGCGGCTTACGGGCATTGAGGCAGCTGCACCACCGGCACCGTGCGTGACGGCATTGCAGTGGCCAAGCAGGGGCTTCCGGCGGTGGCTTTGGTCACGACGCTCTTTGAACCCCAGGGACGCTTTGTGGCTAAGGCCTCGGGCATGAGCACCATTCCTCAGGTGCTCCTTCCCCATCCCGTAGCAGGCTCCGGTGCGGACGCCATGGCCACCCTCGCCGAGGCGCTTGCTCCGAGGCTCTGGGAGACCCTTCAGGGCCGGGGACGGGACGGGTCCTCATGAGCTTTCTAGAAGCCCGCGATGAAGCGGACGCCCAGGAGCAGCTCTACGCCCTGGGCTGCACCGATGGCCTTCCCGTCATCATTCCTACGGAAGCGCGCGTCGCCCGCATGGTGTTGGCCAGCGGGCTCGACGGCCGCTTGGTGCTGGGCGCCATGGGGCCGGCTGGAGGCGCGACGAGCGTCGAGGCCCTGGCCACCGCCGCGGTGATGGCGGGATGCCCTCCCGAGCTCATGCCCGTGCTCTGCGCCGTGGCTGAAGCGGTGCTCGATCCGGCCTTCGATTTGACGGAAATGCAGGCGACCACGCACTGCACGGCGCCGCTTATTTTGCTCTCCGGGCCCGTGGTGGAGGCCTTGGGCTTCGCCTCGGGCTTTGGGGCCCTCGGCCCCGGGCATCGGGCGAATGCGACCCTAGGCCGAGCCCTGCGCCTTGCCATGATCAATATCGGCGGGGGTCGGCCCGGGGAGTCGGATATGGCGCTCCTGGGTCATCCCGGGAAATTCACCTACTGCCTGGCAGAGGCCGCTGAGGCCTCCCCCTTCCCGAGCTTGGGCGTCAGCCTGGGCTTTGATCCGGAGGATAGCGTGGTGACGGTGATTGGGGCGGAGGCGCCGCAGTCGCTGATTTATAGCGCGACGGGAGATCTGGCCCAGGAT
>JAURCQ010000187.1 GCA_030828335.1 Gammaproteobacteria bacterium | reverse complement strand
GCCCTTGCGGAGCGCCTGTCCCTTTCCCTGTCGCCCACCTCTCTGGGGGATTTCCTGACAGGTCTCGGGGCCTATTTTTCAGCGCAGACGGGAGAGGCGCTAACGGCTACGAGCCCGGCAGCGCTGGTGGCGTCTCTCGTCGGCGCGCTGGATGGGGAGGCGCTTCGGTCTCTCGAGGAGACCCTGCCCTTTACGCTTGCGGAGCTTGCCCGCCTAACGGTGTTGCCTCCAAAGGGCGGTGCGGTGGGCTCGGCGGGCACCGTGGCGCTGAGTGGGCAAACCCTAGCGATCTTAGACAGTGACTTCAGCGTCGAAACGGGGGCCACGGGGGCGGCTGCGGAACCGGGTCGCATTACGGTGGACGCCACCCAGTCCCTCGAGGTTTTGGGCAGCGAACTTCAAAGCAATAGCACGGGAGCCAGCGCCGCGGGGCGCCTGCGCCTCACTGCGCCGGATTTGCTTGTCACGGCCACCAGCCTCCGGGCCGATGCCACCGTAGGCGCCACCGGTTCGGCGGGGGATGTTCTGCTGGAGGGCGATCGCTTAACCCTTTTGGAAGGGACGCGCCTGCTGTCCGAGAGCAATGATGGGGGCGGGAATGCGGGCCTGCTCCGGGCGGCTGCCACGGAGCGCCTGACCATCGTGGATGGGACCCTCGCGACCACAAGCCGGGGTTCGGGGGACGCTGGCGCGATCACGCTCCTGGCGCCGGCGCTCACGCTTCGAGGCACCACCCTGTCAAGCGTCTCGCAGGCGGTCTTTGGCCCGACCACCGGGGGCGCCGGGCTCGTCACCCTTAACGGCGACGCCCTGCGCATCGAGAGCAGCCTCCTGGAGACGGTGAATAGCGCCAGCGCGCGAGAGCGACCCGGAACCATCTCCCTGGATGCAACGACGGTGCTTGAGGTGCTCGCCAGCGAACTTCGGGCCGACGCCACGGCGCAGGGGGATGCGGGAAACGTACTGCTTCGAGCGCCCCTTTTGACCCTGGAGGGGGCGACCGTGCAGGCGGTTTCCCTCGCCTCAGCAACGGGTAACGCGGGGCGCGTTGGGCTGCTTGGTGATCACATTTCCCTCACGGGCTTTAATCGCCTGTCCTCCAAGGTGTTTTCCGATGGCGGGGACGGCGGGGGCGTTCGGGTGGAGGCCGATAGCATGATCCGTCAGGCCGGGCAGGGGATCTTTGAGAGCTCCGTGACCGGCGAAGGCAGTGCGGGGCAGGTCGGTTTCTTTGCACCCGACATCACCCTGGAGGGGGCAGTCCTTGCCAGCACCTCGAGCGCAGACCCCCTTCGGCAAGAGGGCCCCGTGGGCGCCGCCGGGGCCCTTCGCTTAGAGGGGGAAAGGGTGACCCTGAGCGACGTTTCCCTTAGCACGGAGACCCAAGCCACGGCCTCCCTGGCTCCGGCGATCATCGGTCTCGCTGCATCGGAGCGGCTCACCATTGCGTCAACGCGTTTGGTGTCTACCACCCTAGGCGCCGCACCGGCGGGGGCCCTGGAGCTGAGCGCCCCGGTTCTCGAGCTGACGGCCCTGGAGGCGCTCGCCGAAGCCCGAAACAACGCTTCGGGGGATGCGGGGAATATTCTGATTTCTGGGGATTCGCTCGTTCTATCCGGAGGCAACGTGCTGACCTCCCGGGCCGTATCTCGCAGCGGCCGGAGCAACGCTGGTTTTATCACCCTTGATCTTTCGGCCTCCCTGGAGGCGTCGGCCTCAATCCTATCGACCTCCGTTCGAGGCCCTGGGAACGCCGGCGCGGTTACGGTCTCTGCCCCGGAGGTGACCTTCAATCGGGTTCGCCTTGCCAGCACCAGTGAGCAGGCGGCGGGCCTGGGCGCCTTCGCGGGGTCCGCGGGGCAGCTCTCCGTGACCGCCGATACCTTGTCGCTGGCGGACAGCGCCCTCGCCACCACCACCGCGGGAGGTGAGAAGGCGTCCCCGGCAGAAATCACCCTCAGCGCTACGGGTCGCCTGACGCTGACGGACACCGAGCTTGAGAGCAGTACAAGCGCCGCGGCCGCCGCGGGGGACCTAACCCTAAGCGGTGCTTCCATCGACCTTAGCGACACGCTCGTGCGTGCCGACAGCCTCGAACAGGCGGTTGGGGCTGCGGGCTCCCTTACGGTCTTGGCGGTCGATGCTGTGACGCTTACCGGGGAGAGCGGGACCCGCCTGAGCACCTCGTCCCAGGGCGCGGGGCAGGCCGGGGATATCGTGCTTCGCGGGAATAGCCTGCGCCTTGAAGGCCCGTCGGCTATCTTCAGCGAGAGCTTCGGCACGGGGGCCTCGGGCACGCTGGATCTGGTCCTCGGAACCCGCTTGGACATGCTTGCTGGGACACGCCTCTCCACCGATGCTCGCCTGTCCCAGGGGGGCAACATCTCTGTGGAAACGTTGGGAAGCGAAATTTTTCTGACCGGCGCTTCGATCCAAGCGTCCGCCGGGGCGGCCGGTGCTGGCGGCGATATTGCGCTTGAAACGACCTTCCTCGTTTTGGAGGAGGCAGCGGTGTTGGCGGAGGCCGATGCGGGGAACGGCGGCAAGATCGATATCTTTGCCGAGGCCGTGGTGCCCGATGTGTTTACTCAGATTAGCGCCGATTCGAACACGGGGAACGCGGGCGTGGTGAATATTCAGGCCCCGGATATTGATCTGAACGCGGTGATTACGGGCCAGCAGGCGCAGCCCCTCGTGGTGCCGGCCCTGGACCTTGGGCTCTGCGCCCCGGGGAGTCGCTCGGGGCTACGGCTTCGGCTCGATCCCCTTCGCTCGCCCGAGCCCGTCCCCGGCGCACCGCTGGGTAGCGTCACCAAAGCCCTTCACGCTTTGGCCGGAAACTGCGGAGGCCAACGATGAGGGCCTGGCTGCGCTGTGCCCTTTTGCCGTGGATTTTCTGCGCGGCAGGGCTTCAAGCTGCGCCCACGGCGCAGGATTACCTCCTGGAAGCCCAGGCGGCGCTAGCGGGTAACGCTATTGAGGCCGCGGAAGAAGCGGTGGAGACGGGGCTTCGCCTTGAGGCTGATGCGGCGCTTCAACAAGCCCTTCTGAACCAGGGGGCAGCCCTGCGTCTGATGCGCTCCGATTGGCTCGGTGCCTATGCGCTACTGCTCGAGGCCGAGCGGCGCTTACCTGCGGGCGATCGGCTTTCCTTGGAGGGCGAACTGAATCTTCTCAGTGCGCTTTGGTCCCTTCCAGAAAGCTGGGATGACGATCTACGGCTTGCTTCAGCAGAAGATGGGCCCTCTGGGGTGCGCGGAGCCGTCGCCCGTTCCCTCGCCAGCGGTGCCTACCTGCGCCGGGCGCAGCTGAGCTTGCGTCGCCTTGCCCGGGAAGAGGTGGTGGAGACGCGGTTAAATGCTCTAGATGCTCGGCTTCATGCCTCTGGCAGGGTCCCCGGTCCCCTGTGGCTCAGCTATGCCGAGTTGCTTGGGCGCTTTGCGGAAGCGGCCTCCCTCGCAGCTAAGGGTGAGCTCGATGCTCGCAGCCTCCGCGCCCTGGAGCGCGCCGATGAGATCGGGCGAAGGGCCGGCGACGAGCGCCTCCGCAGCTTCGCGCAGGGTCTTCGCGGTGAGCTGTTAGAGCGCCG
>JAURCQ010000186.1 GCA_030828335.1 Gammaproteobacteria bacterium | reverse complement strand
ATCGGCATCGCCCGCGCCATGATCCTAGAACCCCGCTTTGTGGTGTGCGACGAGCCCATCTCCGCCCTCGACGTTTCCGTGCAAGCACAGGTCATCAATCTTCTCGCCGAGCTGAAGCAGGAACTGGGGCTCACGCTCCTGTTTATCGCCCACGATCTCTCTATGGTGCGCTACGTCTCGGATCGCATGGCCGTGATGTATCTGGGCAGCCTGATCGAACTCGGCCCATCGGACGAGGTGTTCTTCCGCCCCAAGCATCCCTACACCCAGCTGCTCGTGGCCTCGAACCCGGAGCCCGATCCAGCCCTGGCGCGGGCGCCTCGTCCTACCATGAGCGGAGAGATCCCCTCCCCGGTGAACTTGGGGGCCGGCTGCCGCTTCGCCAGCCGCTGCCCCGAGGCCCTGGCGCGGTGCCGCCAGGAAACGCCGCAGCTGAAACCAATGGACGGGGGGGACGGCACGGCCCAGCGCCTCGTGGCCTGCCACCTCTACCCCTAGGGCCATGGCGAAGGACGGCCCCTGCGCCCTCTGCAAGCGGGAACTGCCCCTCACCTTCCACCACCTCATTCCCAAGAAGGTGGCGCGGCGGCCGCGCTTCCAGAAGCGCTTTGACCGGGAAACCTTGCAGGCAGGGGTGATGCTCTGTCGCCTATGCCACCGCGCCGTTCACCGCTTTCACGATGAACTCACCCTTGGGGAACGGTTAAACACGCTCGAGGCACTACGGGCGGACCCGGCGCTGGCTAAGCACCGCGCCTGGGCGCAGAAGCAGCGGCGCCCAGGCTTTCGCACGGCGAAGCGGAGGTCGCCCTAACCTTGGAGCTCTGCGTGCTCGAGCACCAGCATCTGGGCGTGGACGCGAGATAGCCAGAGCTTGCCCTGCGCCGTAAAGCGCAGGTAGCGCATGGCGGGCGCCGTCATTTCCATCATGGGGCCCCAGAAGAGGCTCGGGTAGGCGGCGACGATGTCATCGCCGTGGCCGTAGCCTAATTCGGCAGCCAGCCCCACCTCCTCGAGCTGCCGGAAAAGCCGAGGCATGCGCTGCACAAAGGCTGGATCGGCGGCGAGGGACAGGCTATGAGCGCCCCGAAGCAGGCGGGCCCAGGTGGACGCCGGCGCGGCCTCGGCCCCCGTTTCCGGGAAAGGCACGGCGCTTACCCAGCGGGCTAGGCGCTCCCCGTCAATCACCGGGTGCTCCGCGAAGCGCCGGCGCAGGAAGGCCTGGGACCGGGCGTTGAAGCTCGGCAGGAGCGTGCCGTCCGTCCCCCCGGAGGGCGGGGCCAAGCGCCCTCCACGGCCGTCGTCCACCTCGTCCAAGCCATCGCCCGGGAGCAGATCACGGACGAAACCCAGGTAGAGCCCCAGGGCCGCCAGCAAGAAATGGAGGAGATCCTCCGGCGCAACGTTCCCCTCCGCCACCTGGCGTCCTTCGGCAACGCGCAGGGCCACGGAACCCACGGTGAGCGCCGAATCAAAATTGGTATAAAGCGCGTCGGAGCGGGCAAGCTGAGTCAGGATGATTCGAACCCCTTCCTCGAGGGCCTGCATGACCGATGCCTCTGCGGAGGGATGGTCATTTCGGAGCTCGGCCTTCAGGTTATCGATGAAGGCTTCAAGAATGATGTCCCGCGGCGTAAACATGGCGCGCCCCCTAGGCCAACAGGCTGCGGTGTTCTTGGCTGAACACGTGGGAATAGAGGCCCGCAAGCCAATCCCGCCCTTCCCGGGTGCGCTTGAGGTAAGCGATGCCGGGCTTGATATGCTCGCTCACCATGCCCCAGAAAAAGTTCGGGTAGGTATCCCGCAGCCGCCCGGGCACGTCGTTGCCCATGCGCGCATTGGCGCCCGTTTCCTCAAACTCGTAGTACAGCGCGGGCAGCTTACGCATGTAATCGGGATCCGCCAGCTGGCCAATGAGATCGGCGGCCTGCACCAAATCGCCCCAGCTCACCCCATCCCCCAGATCGGAAGCCTCGGGGACCGGAAAGCGGGTTTTTTCGATGGCCTCGCAAATCCGAGGCACATCGAGCAGGGGGTGGGCCGCAAAGCGGCTTTGCACAAACAGCTTGCCGCGCTCCACGTGGTGGGGCGTCAGGGCAGCATCGGTGGCACCGGCGGGGACGGTTACCGTCTCCCCCGCGGCATTGATCACCATGCTGCGACCTTCATCCCCCGGGCAGGCGCCGCGGACATAGCCAATGTCGTGGCTCAGCAGGGAGACCGTATAGTGGGCCCAGTCGCTCGCTGAAACGCCACCCTCCGCGAGCTGGCGCCCGAGGATGATCTGCTGGCCGACGAGGGTCACGAGCATGGTGTGCTCGCTGTTGTGATAGTAGGCATCGGAGCGGTGAATGGTTTCGATGGCAAGGGTGGCGGCAGCCCGCACTGCCTCTAGCTCCGCCGCGGCGGCCCCGGCCCCAAAGAGGGCTTCGTGGCTCTGGGCAAGACGCTCAAGGAACGCACTCAGTAGCGGCTCCAGCGGATCAAATACCATGGTCCCTCTCCCCCTTGCCCGCCCTGCGAACGCGCGAGCTCGTCGGGCATCCGTGCCCTTTTTCGTACCTTGAGCCTAAAGGAAAGAAGGGGTTTTGCCCACCATGCGGGCAATGGAGGTTTCCTGGGTTACGGACCCCATCTCCGCCAGGGGCACCCAGGCCAAGTCGTGCGATTCATCGCTAACGATCACGGCATGCTGCGGGGCCCGGAAGATAAAACGCACGTCAAAATGCTCGTGCGCCGGTTCCTCGCCCCGGGCCGGAATGGTGTGGATATCGAGATCAAAGGGCTCGGGGCTCAGAGGCTCGAGGCTTGGCAGGCCCGATTCTTCCAGCCCCTCCCGACAGGCGACGGCCAGCAGATCCAGCTCCCCATCCGCATGGCCCCCCAGCTGCACCCAAAGGTCAAGCTTCCGGTGATGGGTCAGCAAAGCACGGTCCCCGTCCGGGGACAGGATCCAGGCCGAACCGGTGAGATGGCCGGGGTCCGTACAGCTTCGTTCAGCGCAATCCTCCCGCGCCTGAAGCAAGGCGAGGAAACGATCCACCACGGCTTGCTCCTCAGGGCAGCGCTGACCGTAGGCGGCTAGCGCCGCAGCGAGAGCGGCGCGCATCAGGCTGCGGGCCGGCGAGGGACGCTCGTCGGCAAGCCATCGAGATCAAAAAGGGCCGCTAGCTGCTCCGTCATGGCGCTGCCCAACTGCTCCGCGTCCGTAATGGTGACGGCCCGCTGATAGTGGTGGGTCACGTCATGGCCGATGCCAATGGCTACAAGCTGCACCGCAGAATGGTTTTCAATCTGATCGATGGCGTACTTCAGGTGGCGCTCGAGGTAATTACTCGGATTCACTAGCAGGGTGGAGTTATCCACGGGTAGGCCATCGGAGATCACCATGAGCAGCTTGCGCTGTTCGGGGCGTACCACGAGGCGGTTGTGGGCCCAGATGAGGGCTTCGCCGTCGATGTTCTCCTTCTCCATCAACACGTCCGCGACGGCGTGCAAGACGTCCATGTTCAATTGAACCAAGTCCTTGGCGCGGCGGTAGGCCGCAGTGACCAAGAGCTTGACTTCTTCATCGACGATGGCGGCGGTGGCGGCGGAG
>JAURCQ010000185.1 GCA_030828335.1 Gammaproteobacteria bacterium | reverse complement strand
CTCGCCCTTCCTCACGGATCGGAAAGCCGCAGAGGCGCGGGCGGCCCAGGGCCTTGAGGCCCACCCCCACATGCGGTTTATCGACCTTTTCCACAAGGGCTATGTGCTGCTCGACATCACCCGGGACCGGCTCCAGGGGGAGTTCTGGCACCTAGCAACGATCACGGAAAAGCGTCGGGAAGAGCGGCTTGCCGCGGCCTACCTCACGGCCCGGGGCAACAACCACCTTGAGGCTGCTCGGGGTGCCAGCGCCCCCGCCGAGCTCCGGGAACCCGCAGCCTAGGCAGGGTCGCGCCGCCGGGTCTACACTCCCGTAAGACGGCGCACAGAGGTGCCCGGACCGGGGAGGCGGGAACATGACACTGCGACGACGCGATGTTTTGAAGGGGGGCGCCCTGGGCGCCCTGGCTACGGGGCTTAGCGGAGGGCTTGCGCAAGCGGCCCTGGGGGCGGAAGGCCGCGCCCCAAGCCTAGCCCCTGCGGGGGTGGGAGAAGCAGGACTTCGGGGGGTTCGCGCAGCCTTCACCTTCGATGAGCGCCACGTGCCCATGAATGCGGCCAATCTCTGCCCCGCCCCGCTCCGCGTCACCCAGCGCCAGCAGGCCCTGGGCGCGGCCATTGATGCCGATTGCTCCTTCCAAAACCGGGGTCCCATCGAAGCCCTACGGGAGGACGCCAGGCGCGCGGTCGCGGCCCTGCTCGGCGCCCAGCCCGATCACCTGGCCCTAGTGCGGAATACGAGCGAAGCCAACAACATCGTCAATGCGGGCCTCGATCTAGGCCCTGGCGATGAGGTCGTGCTTTGGGACCAAAACCACCCCACGAACCTCGTGGCCTGGAAGGTGCGCGCTGCGCGCTACGGCTTCGCCCTAAAAATCATCGCCTTCCCGGCCAACCCCTCAAACGAGGCGGAACTCCTCGCCCCCCTGGAGGCGGCCCTCACTCCGCGCACTCGAGTGGTGGCCCTGAGCCATGTGTCCAACGTCAGCGGCCTCGCCCTCCCCCTCGCCGTGATCGGCGCGCGCCTCGCCGCCCGGGGCGTACCCCACTTCCACGTGGATGGGGCCCAAAGCTTTGGGGCGCTCGCCGTCGATCTTGAGGCGAGCGGCGCGCACAGCTACAGCGGTAGCGCGCACAAGTGGTTCATGGGGCCCAAGGAAGTGGGCATTCTTTGGGTGCGGGAAGATCGTATAGGAAGCCTCTGGCCCTCCGTGGTCGCCCCCGGCTGGGGCGACGACGCAGACCCGGACCCGGTGGGGGCGCGGAAGTTTGAATCCCTCGGGCAGCGCGACGATGCAGCCCTCGGCGCCATGGTGGAAGCCGCAGCGCTCCATCGCACGCTAGGGCCTAAGGCTATTGAAGCCCAGCTTAAGGCCCATGTCCGCACCTTGAAGGACGGGCTCCAGGACCTTGGCGCCCCGGTCATCACCCCCGAGGCGGACCGCTTCAGCGCCGGCGTGTGCATTGTCTCCGTGCCGGGCCCCAACCGTCGGGCCCTGTTTCAAGCGCTCTACGAGAAGCATGGGCTCATCACCGCACCCACCGGGGGGCTACGCCTCTCCCCCCACGTTTACAACACGGACGATCACCTTCGCCGCGCCCTTGAGGCCGTGGCCGAGGAACGGGCCCTCTGGGCCTAAGCACCGGGGAGAAAGCACCATGGCACTGCAAGCACCGACGCAGCTGATCACCGCCGCTGAGCTTCAAAACGCCGGCGAAGGCGTGCGCATTTTTGATTGCACCGTTCACCTTCGCCCCGATCCGCCCCGGGCTTACCGGGTGGAAAGTGGCCTTGCGGACTACGAGGCGGGCCACATTCCCGGCGCCGCCTTTCTCGACCTTCAGGGCACGCTCTCGGACAACGACGCCCCGCACCGCTTCACCCGCCTAGATGACGAGGCGCTAGGGGCAGCCTTCGCTGCCGAGGGGGTGGTGGATGGCGCGGAGATCGTGCTCTACAGCAGCGGCCATCCCATGTGGGCCACCCGAGTGTGGTGGATGCTTCGGGCCCTTGGGGTGCCGGCGAAGGTACTCGATGGGGGCCTGGCCGCCTGGAAAGCTGCCGGTGCGCCCCTAGCCACGGGGCAGGAACGCTATGCGCCGGGCTCGCTCACCACCGCGCCGAAGCCGGCGCTTTGGGCCGATCAGGCGGCGGTGCTTGGCGCCATCGATGCGCCCGGCGTCTGCACCATCAACGCGCTGGCGCCGGAGGTCTACCGCGGGGACGGCGGCGCCAATTATGGCCGCCGGGGCCATATCACGGGGTCCGTCAACGTGCCCTTCGCCGCCCTCTTCCAGGGGCCCGCCTTGGAATTTGCCGACGCCGCAACGCTGAAAGGCGCCTTCGAGACGGTAAAGGCCTTTGATCAAGCGGTGATCTGCTACTGCGGTGGCGGTATCTCGGCCACCTGCGACGCCTTCGCCCTCGTGGCCCTCGGCCACGAGAAGGTGGCGGTCTACGACGGTTCCATGAGCGAATGGGTTGCGGACCCGAGCCTCCCCATGCGGGAAGGCGCGGAGCCCTAGGCCCGCCTCAGCCGTCTTCGGACACGAAGCCCTTCCAAGTGGCCATGTAATCGACGAACTTGGGCCCGAGCCCCTCGGCTACGAGGTGGGCTCGGGTCACGGGCAGCGTGGCGGCCCGAAAGTCCCCGTCTGCCGCAAGGCGCTTCGGGAAATCGTGATGGAGAATGGCCGCCCGCCCAAGCAGCACGAAGTCCGCTCCCTGATCGAAGGCGAAGCGCACATCCTCACCGCTGTTAATCTTCCCCGCCACGCCCACCGCCACGTTCCCCCGGGGCAGCGCCATAAACGGCGCGATGAGGGGCGTTTCCGGAGCATCGAGCGCATCCTTCCGGATATCCCAAAGGGACAAATCGAGGTAGTCGATCTTCCCCTCCCCCAGCAGGCGCCGGGCAATTTCCGTGGCGTCATCGAGGGTCATGCCGAAGCGCTCCGGGGACAGGCGAACGCCAAGCTGAAAATCGGCGCCGCAGCGGGCGCGGATGCCATCGATGATCTGCTGCAGGGGCGCCATGCGGTTTTCGAGGCTGCCCCCGAAGCGATCCTCCCGACGATTGGTCTCCGCGCTCAGGAACTGGCACAGCAGATAGCCGTGGGCCCCATGAAGCTCTACGCCGTGGAAGCCTGCTTCCTCGGCCCGCTCAGCGCCCCGGATGAAGGCCTCAATCATGGCCTCTACCTCGTCTTCCGTCAGGGCTCGGGCCCCAAATTCCTCCTGCGCCGACGCGCTCACCGGTGCCTCCCCAATCAGCTCCGCCGGGGACCGCATGCCTGCGTGGTGTAGCTGCACGGAGGACAGCCCGCCCTGGGTGTTCAAGGCGGCGGCGAGGCGCTTAAGCCCTGGCAGGTGATCGTCAGAGAAAATGCCCAGCTGCCCGGGAAAGCCCTGACCAATGGCTTGGATGTGCGCAGCGCAGGTCATGGTGAGCCCAAAGCCCCCCTCGGCTCGCTTCGTCAGCCAGGTGAACTCGTCATCGGAGAGCGTCCCATCGGCATGGCTCTGAAGATTCGTAAGCGGCGCCAGCATCAGCCGGTTGGGCATGGCAGGGCCGCGGGGAAGGGTGAGGGGCACATGAGCGTCGG
>JAURCQ010000184.1 GCA_030828335.1 Gammaproteobacteria bacterium | reverse complement strand
TGCCGCCCTCGATGGAGTTGGCCTTGGAACGGAGCCACTGGCGGGTGATGTCGAGCTCCCGGTCCTCGAAGCCTTCGCCTTCCCAGCCCAGGCCCTGCTGGCCCATGATTTCGAGCATGAGTTCGAACTTCCGCTTGTTCTGCTCGCTACCGTAGTACTTGAACATGGCCGAGAGGTTGCCGTCGCTCTTGCCTGCCTTGGCCTCTTCGTAGGCCCGGGCCGTGGTGAGCCGGAAGGCGTGATCATTCATGCGGTGCTGCGCCACCTTATCGCGCAGAACGGCGTCGCTGATCTGCCCGTTGGCCTCGCCGAGATAGTGCTTGGCCAGGTTCTCCAGGGCACGGGCGGAGCCGCCCAGGGCCGTGTTACCGCCGATGCCGCTGATCATTTGGCGCTCGTGCTGGAGCAGGCGCTTGGCGATGGTCCAGCCCTTACCGCGCTCTCCGACCAGCTGCCCCTTGGGTACCTTCACGTTGTCAAAGAAGGTTTGGCAGAAGGGGGAGGCGCCGGAAATCAGCTTGATGGGGGAGGTGCTCACCCCTTCGCTGGCCATGTCGAAGAGCAGGAAGCTAATCCCCTCGTGCTTGGGGGCGTCGGGCTCCGTGCGGACGAGGCAGAAGATCCAGTCGGCGTGATTGGCGTAGCTGGTCCAGATCTTGGCGCCATTGACGACCCAGTGATCGCCGCAGTCCTCGGCGCGGGTTTGCAGCCCGGCGAGATCGGAGCCCGCGCCCGGTTCGGAGTAGCCCTGGCACCAGCGAATCTCGCCGCGGATGATTTGCGGCAGGTAGGTTTGCTTTTGCTCCTCCGAGGCGAACTCGAGGAGCGCCGGCCCGAGCATCCAGAGGCCAAAGCTATTCAGCGCGGGCCGGGCCTGAAGGCGCCCGAGCTCCTGCTGGAGAACCTTGTTTTCGTCTGCCGACAGGCCACCGCCGCCGTAGGCCGCGGGCCAGGTGGGGGCCGTCCAACCGCGGCTGGCCATGCGCTCAAGCCACAGCTTCGAATCGGGGTTTTTGAAGGTGGCCTTGCGGCCGCCCCAGACCGTTTCGTCCTCGGGCATGGGGGTGCGCATGCTCGCCGGGCAGTTTTCTTCCAACCAGGCGCGGGTTTCCGCGCGGAAAGTGTCTAAATCGGTACCCTGGCTTAGGACTTCAGCGGTGCTCATGACGTCTCTCCCCGAATGCGTGTTCATATAAGTCTAAGGGCTTCCCTGCCTCGGAGAAAGCCATCATGAGTTGCCGGGGCGAGTCCTTGGGGAGAAGATGGGGCAACACCGAACGTGCGGTAGGGGCGCGCCGACGCGGCGCGGACATCATAGGGGAGAGAAAAGATGGCGATGAAAACCCGCATTTGCGATTTATTTGGTATCGAGGTTCCCGTGCTCCTGGCGGGCATGGGGGGCGCGAGCACCCCAGAGCTAGCGGCGGCGGTCTCGAATGCTGGCGGCCTTGGGGTCCTCGGGGCGGCGGGCTGCGGCCCGAAGCAGCTCCGGGAGTGGATTCAGCGTACCCGGTCGCTGACGGATAAGCCCTTTGGCGTGGACACGCTGCTGCCTGCGTCGGTCCGCCGGGCCCGGGATCAGCAGCAGGCCGGGGACGTGCCCTCCCCCGCGGAGCAGGTGGCCCCGCTTCAGGGTTTTGCCCAGCAGTTTATGGACGAGTTTGGCCTTGAGGCCCCGGATCCGGAGAGCCTGAAGGTTACCCGCGACCCCGACGAGCCCCTGCCCCTGTCCGCGGAGTTCTTTGAAGCCCAGATGGAAGTGGTCATTGAGGAGCAGGTGCCCGTTTATGTGTCGGGCCTCGGCAACCCCGGACCCTGGATGGATCGGCTCAAGGCCAACGGCACCAAGGTGGGCGCCGTGGTGGGCAAGGTGAAGCACGCGGTGCAGGTGAAAAGCTCTGGCGTCGATTTTATCGTGGCCCAGGGCCACGACGGCGGGGGGCACAACTCCCCCATCGGCACCATGGCGCTCATTCCCCAGGTGGTGGATGCGGTGGGTGATCTACCCATCCTTGGGGCTGGCGGCATTGGTGATGGGCGCGGCGTGGCGGCGGCTTTCATGCTCGGCGCCGAAGGGGTTTGGGTGGGCTCGGCCTTCCTCGCCTCCGACGAGGCGGGGATCTTCGATTTCCAGAAACAGGCCATTGTGGATGCGGAGGAAGACGGCACCACCATTTCCCGCGCCGTGACGGGCAAGCCTGCGCGCATCATTCGCAGCCTCTGGACCGATTACTGGGTACGGGAGGGGAAGGAGCCCCTGACCATGCCCTACCAGGGGATGATTGCCTCTGCTGTGCTGGCCGCAGCCAATCGCGCGCAGCGGGGCGATATCAACCCCGGCTTTGCCGGCCAGGGCATTGGCATGGTGAAGGCCGTGCGTCCAGCGGCGGAAATTTTGCGCGAGATGGTTTATAGCGCGGAGCAAGCCCTGCAGCGGGCCTCGAACCTCCACCGCTAGCACGAGGGTTTTGCGTTCCTGGGGCCTCGGCGCCCCAGGGCGTGCTACAGGCCCCTGATTTCGCTAGTATTAACCATCTTCATTAACTCGGAGTCTCCCTATGGCGAGCCCTCCCCGGCGCGGCGCAGCCTCCCAGACGCGCGATCGGCTCCTTGATGCAGCGGAAACGCTCTTCGCCTCTGAAGGCTTCGGGGCCGTGACCACGCGGGCCATCCTGCGGGCCGCGGGGCAGCGCAACGAGTCGGCGCTGCATTACCACTTTGGGGGCCGGCAGGGGCTGATTGAGGCCCTTCACGAGCGGCGCATGGACCAGCTCGCCGGGCATCGGGGGGCGTTCATCGAAAAGCTGCTGGCCCGCAAGGGACCCTTCTCCGTTCAGGATCTTGCAGAGATCCAGGTGCAATCCATTGCCAGCCTCGCGGGCAGCGATGAAGGCTTTCACGCCTACCTGCAGGGCATTGCAGACCTCGTTTGCTCCCCGGAGGGCGAGTTTGAAGCGCTCCTTGACCGGTACGATCGCGCCCCGGAGCTCGAGGCGCGGCAGCGTCTGGCGGCCTCCTTTACTGACTTGCCGTTTCCCCTTCTGCGCCAGCGCTTCAATTTAGGGCGGCGCTTCATCCTCATGGCCATGGTGCAGTGGCTCCGGCGCCACGGTCATTTTCGGGGCAAGGCAGGAAAGGCTTTCCTTGCCGATCTCCCCCGCCTGCTCGAAGCCCTGTTGCAAGCGCCGACGGACGCCGCCTAGGCCCGGTCTTGGTGTACCCTCGAAGGCTTGGGGGGAAATACATGATTTCAGAACAACGCAGTTGGCGCCGGCCCAACGGTCTCGTGCTTCGCGCCTGGGTGGAGGGGCCGGCCCAGCCCAAGGGCAGTGTGCTGCTGGCCCATGGCGGCGGGCAGACCCGCTACGCCTGGGGCGGTACGGCAAAGGCTTTGGCGGCGGCCGGATGGCTCGCTGTGGCCCTCGATCTCCGGGGCCATGGGGAAGCGACTGGTGCCCGGATCAGGACTACAGCAATGAAGCCTTTGCCGCCGATCTGGTGGCGGTGGCAGAAACTTTGCCCCAGCCTTGCATGGCCGTGGGGGCCTCCCTAGGGGGGATGGCCACCATGCTGGCGGAAGGGGCGCTCACCCCGGGGACCTTCGCGGGGGTGATCTTTGTGGA
>JAURCQ010000183.1 GCA_030828335.1 Gammaproteobacteria bacterium | reverse complement strand
GAGAGACGCAGCATGCAGGCAATGAAACTCGCCCGTCCCGGCGGCTTAGACCACTTGGCCCTGGCGGACATCGAAGCCCGGGCCCCCGGCGCCGGGGAAATCCAGGTGCAGGTGCAGGCCTCGAGCCTGAACTTCCACGATTACGCCGTGGTGGCGGGCATGTTGCCGGTGGGAGAGGGCCGTATTCCCATGTCCGATGGGGCCGGGGTGGTCACGGCCGTCGGCGCCGGGGTCACGGAGTTTGCCGTGGGCGACAGCGTGCTGGGCTGCTTCTTCCCTGCCTGGCAGGACGGCGATGCGGAGCTGCCGAAGCTCATCGGCGTGCCCGGCGACCACGTGGACGGCTTTGCGACCCAAAGCGTCACCATGCCCGCGACCATGTTTACGGGCATCCCGAAGGGCTACAGCGCGGAAGAGGCGGCGACCTTGCCCTGCGCGGCCCTGACGGCCTGGCGCGGGCTCATGGTGGAAGCGCGCATCAAACCTGGCGATGTGATCCTCACCCAGGGCACGGGGGGCGTGTCGATCTTCGCCCTTCAATTCGCCAAGGCCGCAGGCTGCCGAGTGATTTCCACCTCCTCCTCAGACGAGAAGCTTGAAAAGCTCCGAGCGCTGGGCGCCGATGAAACCATCAACTACAAAACCACGCCGGAGTGGTCCCAGGAAGCCCTGAAGCTCACCGGCGGCCGGGGCGTGGATGTGGTGGTGGAGATCGGCGGCGCGGGCACCTTGCCCCAGTCCATCAATGCGGTGCGCGTGGGAGGGCACATCTCCCTCATCGGCGTGCTCGCCGGCTTTGAGGGGAACGTGCCCACGGCAGCACTCTTTGGCAAGAACGCGGCCCTAAAGGGAATCACCGTGGGCAGCCGGGCCCAGCAGCGGGACATGATCGCGGCGATTGATGCTAGCGGTATCAAGCCCGTGATTGACCGCACCTTCCCCCTCGCCGAGCTGGCCGACGCCTTCCGCCATCAGGAATCGCAGAAGCACTTTGGGAAAATCTGCATCGCCCTCTAGGGGGCGATCGGGAGCGAATCGCTATGGTACGTGCACGTTCGCAACGGTGGACGGGGAAGCTAATCGCTTTGGGGCTCATGGCCGGCACCGCGGGCGCTTTCGGGTCGGAATCCGGCCCCTGGCCCCCGGGGGAAGGTCAGGCCCTTGCCGCTTCCCTTTGCACGGCGTGCCATAGCGCCGCCACCGTGGCCCGAAGTTCGGGCTACAGCGCTGAGGACTGGGCCACGCTCTTTAGCACCATGGTGGCCCTGCCTGAGGACACGAAGACGCGCCTCGCGGTCTATCTTGCCGAGGCCTTCCCGCCCCGGGGGCATCGCGCTGCCACCCTCGTGCCCGGGCCCCATGGGGTGACCTTTGAGCAGTGGCAGGTCCCCACCCTGGGGCAGCGCGCCCGGGATCCCGTAGAGGGCCCCGATGGACGAATCTGGTGGGTGGGGCAGTGGGGCAACCTCGTGGGGGTACTCGACCCTGAAACTGGCGCCATGCGGGAGTACCCCTTACCCGAGGGCACCTATCCCCACAGCGTGACCCTCGATGCCGCGGGGACCCCGTGGCTGCTGGGCAATAAGAACGGCACCCTTCAGCGCCTCGACCCCGAGTCCGGGGAGATCACCGTCTTCCCCATGCCTGACCCTGCAGCGCGGGATCCCCATACCGGGGAGTTCGATGGCAAGGGGCGCTTGATCTTTACGCTACAACAGAGCAATCGGGTGGGGCGGTTCGATCCGGCCTCGGGCGCGATTGACCTGATCGAGCTCGACCGACCGAAGAGCCGGCCCTACGGCATCAAGTTCGACGGGGCAGGCCAGGCCTGGGTGGCTTGCAATGGAGGCCCCTGCCTCTACCGCATCGACCCGGACACCCTGGCGCAAACGCGCATTGATCTGCCCAACCAGGAAAGCCACGTTCGCCGCCTCGATGTCGCTGACGACGGCAGCGTTTGGTACGTCAACTCTGGGGCCGGACGCCTTGGTCAGTACACCCCTTCCACGGGGCGCTTCCGGGAGTGGCCCTCCCCGAGCGGTCCGAAATCCCATCCCTATGGGCTGGTTATCGTCGACGGCATCGTTTGGTACAACGAATCCGGCGTGCGCCCCGATCCCCTCGTGCGCTTTGACCCGAAAACGGAAACCTTCCAAAGCTGGCCCATTCCGTCCTCCGGGGTCTATGCGGGGATCCTCCGCCATACCCGGGCCGATCGGGCCGGGCGCCTGCTCATTCACCAGAGCGCGACGAACCATCTACTCCGCGTTACGCCGGAGTAGGGGCCCCGTCGAAGCGGGCGGGAAGGGGGCAGTCCAGGAGTAGGGCCAGGCCCTGGAGCAGGGCGTATTCCCCTTCCGTCAGCTGGCCGTCGTCGTCGATTACGTGAATGAAGGCGTTGAGGACGTGGGCGAGGGGCTTTGGCGCGAAGCCTCGAACGGTCGCTACGGCGTGGTCGAAGTCCGCTTCCGTGAGATCCTCGGGCAGGGCAAAGTTTATCCCGGGCTGGGCCTCGGGGCCTTCGCCGAGCTCAAGGGCGTGGCGTCCAGCCTGGACCGCTGCGCGTTGCTGCGCCTCGTCCCCGCCGCCGGCCGCGGCCAGGCAGCGGAAAAGGGTCTCGAGCTCGGTCTCCGCCTGCTTAAAGCGCTGGCTTCGCCCCGGACCGCGCCGGGGCCCCCGCAGGGCGCCGGCGAAGAGCTGGCGGAGCGCTTCGTCGGCGACCCAGCAGGGCAGGCTTTTCGGCGGCGGCGGGAGCGCCTTCAAGGCGTCCTCTTGGGCGAGGAGGGCGCTCGTGCTCTGACTACGCAGCGTCGGCAGGGCCAGTTGAAGCACCGCCATTTGCCCGGCGGGGCCCAGGGTGAGGGGATAGCCCTCGGCGTCCGTCGCGCCCGTTCGCAGGCCGAGGGCCACAGCCCAGGCTGTTTCCGGGTGATGGAGGGCCTCCTGCAGCCCCGGCGGCAGGGCGGCGATGCGCTGAGTGGCTGCGGCAAGGTTCGCCTGGCCTACGACCTGGCGTAGGACCTGCTCCGAGGCGAGGGCGCCCAGGGCCAGTGCTGCCTCCGCGCCCCCAAGTGCCGATCCTTGGCCCGCGGCGGGTTCCGGGGCAGCCTCCTTTGTGGCCCCCAGCGCGAGGGGCGGGAGGTAGGCCCCATCCCAGGCCGGCAAGACCGCCTTGATGCGGGCCTCCAGGGGCGGATGGGTGCCCAGGAGGCGATTAAAGTGCCGGATGGGCCCGAAAAAGAGGTGGCTGCTTTCCTCGGCCCGATCGTGGGTGATGAAGCTTCCCCCCTGGGCACCGCCGATGCGCCGCAGGGCATTGCCGATCCCCAGAGGATTGCGGGTGAACTGGACCGCGGCCGCATCGGCTAGGAACTCCCGCTGGCGGCTGATCGAGGCCTTGATGAGCCGTCCGAAAAAGACGCCGCTGTAACCAATCACGAGAAGGGCGAAGCCCAGGGCAACGACCTGGGCCGCGCTGTCTCGCTGGCGCCCGCTGCCCCGAGCGTGCATGAGCACGCGCCCAGCGACGCTAATCATGAGGATGCCGTGGAGGAGGGCCATGAGGCGGATATTGATGCGCATATCGCCGTTGAAAATATGGCTGAACTCATGCGCTATTACCCCTTGCAGTTCATTGC
>JAURCQ010000182.1 GCA_030828335.1 Gammaproteobacteria bacterium | reverse complement strand
TGGCTTCGAAGGCCAGAGATGACTTCTGCATGGACAGCACCACGTCCGTGAGGGGGACTTCCTCCCCCCGCTCGTAAGCGTTCTTCAGGGCCGCCGCACTTTGCTGGGTTGCATTCACCTGATCGACGGCAGCGCGCACCGCGCTTCCGAAGTTCACGCCCTCCGAGGGCGCTGGCAGGGCCGCCGGGGCCTTGGCCTGGTCCGCATAGGCTTCGAGGGTGCGCAGCATGCTGGCGATGGCATCGGGGCGCGTTGCGTCAATCATGGCCGCAGCTCCTTAACTGGCTCGGGGGATGGCATGGCCGCGTTCCCGCAGCCGGGCCATGCGATAGCGAAGGGTTCGGGGGCTAATGCCCAGCCGCTCAGCGGCCTCAGCCCGGCTTCCCGTGGCGCGGAGGGCGGCTTCGATGGCGCTGCGCTCGTGGGAATCCCGGGCGTCCAGAAGACAGCCCTTGGGGGATGCTGCGGCCGTCGCCGCATTCCAGCCCTCCCCTTGCGGCGCCCTCAAAGGGGCTGCAGGGGCGGGAAGCTCGAAGGCGGGGCAAGCGTCCTCCCCGTCGTCGTAATCAAACATCAGGTGTTCCAGGCCCACGGCCTCGCCTCCAGAGAGTACGAGGGCGCGCTGGATCACGTTCTGGAGTTCGCGCACGTTGCCGGGCCAACGGTGCGCGCACAGGGCCTGCTCCGCCTCAACGCTGAGGATCGGCGCCGTACCCGCCGGAGCATGCTGGCTGAGGAAAGTACAGGCCAGGGGCACGATGTCCCCGGGGCGCTCGCAGAGGGCCGGCACCGCGAGGCGGAAGGTGGCCAGGCGGAAGAACAGATCCTCCCGGAATTCGCCGGTGCGGATGCGCTGGGTCAGCTTCCGGTGCGTGGCCGCAATGACGCGGATATCGAGATCAATGGCGCGGGTGGCTCCAAGGCGGACGCACTGCCGCTCCTGAAGCACGCGCAGGAGCTTCGCCTGCAGGTGCAGGGGCATATCGCCAATTTCGTCGAGGAAGAGCGTGCCGCCCTGAGCCTGCTCAAAGAGCCCCGGGTGATCCTTGTGGGCGCCGGTAAAGGCCCCCTTCTCATGACCGAAGAGCGCATCTTCAATGAGATGTTCCGGCAGCGCGGCGCAGTTAAAGGCCACGAAGGGCTTATCGCTCCGCGCTGAGCCTTCGTGGATGACCCGCGCCAGCACATCCTTGCCCGCGCCCGTGGGCCCTTCCAGCAATACACTGACTTCCGTGCGCGCCACGCGCTCCGCGAGTTCCAGTACCCGCAGGCTTGCGGGGTCCACAAAGACGTAGGCTGGCCCTGCCTGGGCGGCCTGAATGCGGGCGGCCGCATCCTCCCAGCTCGCCCGGGAGAAGTCGTCGTAGGCCAGGGCGTGGGAGGCGCCTTCATCGAGCACCCGCACCGCCGCCGTGATGTTCCGCGGGGGTACGCGAACGATCAGGGGAAGCAGGCTCGCAGCCTGCCCAAGGCCATACTGCTCAAGCTGTTGGGCGAGCGTGCCCTGCCCCTCTAGGGCCAGGACCAGCGCCACCGGCGCCCCAGCGGTGCTCGCCTCGAAGGAGCCGGGAAGCACGGCCGCAAGGCCGAGGGCCTCAAGGCAGGCTCGGTCTTCCGCCTCCGGAAGGCCCCGGGGATCAAGCCACCACATCACCTGGCGTACTGCTTTGCTCATGCTGCGTTCCCTAACCTTGCCGCTGCCTTGCCGGAAGCGGTGAGGAGTTGCCGTTGCAGGAGCTAAAGCACTGATCGTGCCAATTCTTAAGGGCCTGTTTTATATAGATTATTCAGGCGTGGGGACGGCAAGGAAGGGGGAAAGCGTCGACGGTGCGCCGTCGATTGACGAAAAACGGACAGGCTAGGAGGTGAGTTCGTACTTGTTAATTTTCTCGATCAAGGTGGTGCGCTGAACCTTCAACAGGCGCGCCGCCTGGGAGACGTTGCCCCCGGCGGCATCCAGGGCCCGGGCAATGAGCGTGGACTCAAATTCCGCCAGCTGCTCCCGAAGGGAGACCCCCTCCTCCGGAAACGCTCCCCAGCCCTGCCCCGCCATAATCGCCGCCTCCACGGGATTAGCCGGCGCCTTGCCGAGCAAGAGCCCGAGGGGATCATCGCCCGCAGGGGCCGCTGCAAAGGGGTTCCCCTCCGGCGCCAGGAGCCCCTGGGGCAAGAGCGACGAAGGAACACTCTCAGGCTCAAGGCAGCTACCGGGATAGAGGGTAGAGAAGCGCTGAAGGAGGTTAGAAAGCTCCCGCACGTTGCCCGGCCAATCATGCCGGGCCAACAAAGCCATAAAACTCTCGCTTAGCGTGAGAGGCTCGGCGCCGTCCGGGGTGTGGAGCGCTGAGAGGTATTCGGTCAGTAGGGGCAGATCGTCTAAGCGCTCCCGCAGGGCCGGCACCTCCACGGGAATCACATTGAGGCGATAGTAGAGGTCCTCGCGAAAGGATCCGTCGGCCACGGCCTTTTCAAGATCGCGGTGGGTCGCCGCCACCACGCGGACATCCACGGACTCCGGGGCGATCCCCCCAACCGGCTCGACCTGCCGTTCCTGGAGCACGCGGAGCAGCTTCACCTGCATGTAGGCCGGCATATCGCCGATCTCATCGAGAAACAGCGTGCCGCCGTTGGCAAGCTGAAAGCGCCCGAGCCGATCCGCCAAGGCCCCGGTAAAGGCGCCCTTGCGATGGCCAAAGCGTTCGCTTTCGAGAAGATCGGCGGGAATGGCGCCGCAGTTCACGGGTACGAAGGGAGCATCGGCGCGGGGGCTTTGGGCGTGCACGAGGCGGGCGACCACTTCCTTGCCCGTGCCGCTTTCCCCCCGGATGAGGAGCGTGGCCGAGGACTGGGCCACCTGAGCGATGAGCGCGCGCAGCCCTTCCACAGCGGCGGAGGCGCCGACGAGGGCCAAAGCATCATCTAATTGGTAGCCCAAGGCGGCCCCCGATTGCGCGCGATCTACGGGCTTAACCTTAACCGTTGGGCCGGGGAAGGCAACACAGGAACGCCAAATTTAATAAGTGCCATCAATACGGGCGGACAGGGCTTCCGTAGAGATCCTCCAGGCTAAGCAGAGCTCGGCCGTGGGCCTGGCAAGGTGAGCAAGGGTCTCCGGGGCAGCTAGGCTTCGCTTAAGGAAATGGCCAAAAGCGCCAAGGTGGTCCGCGAGATCGCGCAGGTGTTCGGGAACGAGCGCAGACCCAGGCAGAAGAGACGCGAGCGCTTCAATCCTCACCAGGAGCGAATCCGTTGGGGTCTGGCTCTCCAGCTGACCAAGGGCGTCCCGAAGGGCGCCAAGCACCAGCGGGATGCTCTCCATAGGCTCATGAAGGGCTTGCCCGGCCACCTTAGGCGCCCTGCTTCTGCTTCTTGGCCATCTCACCCCAGCCGGAACGAAGCTCATCGAGGAGGCCTCGCACCTCTTGGACGGCAGCAACATCGTTGTGCAGGTTCCCGTGCAGAAGACGACGAAGACAGTAGCTGTAGAGCTCATCCAAGGTGCCTGCAAGCTCGCCACCGGCCTCAGCATTAAGAGAGCTCTTAAGGGCGAGTACGATCTCCGTGGCCTTCTGCAGCGCCTTCGCCTTGCTCTGGCGATGATTCCTCGCCATGCAGCCTTCCGCATCCAGGAGCGCGTCAATGGCCCC
>JAURCQ010000181.1 GCA_030828335.1 Gammaproteobacteria bacterium | reverse complement strand
AAGGCGGCCTACCAGGTGGAAACGCCCCTCGAGATGGTGATGAATGCGGAAATGATCAGCTACCCGAACACGAAGCTCATGTGCTCCGTGAACGTGGACGGCGCGGCCGCCGCCGTACTGGCCAGCGGCAAGAAAGTTCGGGAGCTCGGCCTCGGCAAGCGCGCCGTGAAGGTGCGCGCTTCCGCGCTCACCTCCGATCCCTGGCAGGAACGGGATTTGGTGATGCCCGACGTGAACAGCTGCACGCGCCTCGCTGCGGACAAGGCCTTCTCCCTCGCGGGGCTTGGCCCGGAGGACCTCGACCTCGTGGAACTTCACGACTGCTTCGCCACCGCGGAGCTTCTGCACTACGAAAATCTGGGGCTGTGCGGCGATGGGGAGGCGGGGCGACTCATCGATGACGGGGAAACGGCCCTCGGCGGCCGCATTCCCGTGAACGTCTCCGGCGGGCTTCTGTCGAAGGGTCATCCGCTGGGGGCCACGGGCATCGCAAACATCTATGAAGTTAGCACCCACTTGCGCGGGGAAGCTGGTCGACGTCAGGTCAAGGATGCGCGCATTGGCCTGACCCATGTGATTGGGCTGGGCTCCGCCTGCGCGATTCACGTCCTCGAAAAAAGCGATCTCTAACGGGGGAACGTCCTGCGCCCGGCCTCGCGAGAGGCCGGGCTGGATCGTTGGTCTGGGCGGCAGGATTCGAACCTGCGACCCCGGGCACCCAAAGCCCGTGCTCTACCAGGCTGAGCTACGCCCAGACGCGGGCGGAGCATAGCCGCTTCTCGGGAGCAGGTCACGACAGGAGTGCGCACCCTTTACAAATGATATTGGTTCTCATTATCATTTGAGCATGAACAGCCAAAGCCTCTCTTCCTTGCAACGCCTCCTTCTTTGGACCCTTCGCCACTGGGGATCCAGTGAGGGCCCGGCGCCCCATATGCTACGCACGCTTCGCGCCAGCCCTGCTGGCCCTACCCTCCTTGGCGCCGCTGACCGGCTCCTCAGCTGGCATGCTCGCTACGGCCGAGGCCCTAGGCACCTGAGCGTTCCGTCAGCGCAAACCCTAACCACCTTCGAGGGACAGCTGCTCGCAGCACCCCACTGCGCCCAACGGTATCCGGGAACGTTCCTGCGCCTATGGCTCGCCGATCATTTCACCGCGGAAGGGCTGGCCGAGGCCCCCAGGGTATTAAAACCCCTGGCGGACGCCCTTGAGGACCTGGGCCCCGATGCCCTTCTCGCCCCAACCCAGGTGCAGCTCGCGCGCTACGGGTCCTGCGCCTTAGGCGGGGCCGGCGCAGCGCCGGCAAGCTTTCCATAGACTTCAGCAGCGGCTTCAAAGGCCCCCGGCGAGAGGCCGGCGGCGCGAAAGGTCGAGGCAATTTCCTCCATTTCCCCCACAAAGCGCCAGGCCTTCGGCGCCACGGCGTGGCCCGTGGCCGTCGCTCGGTCCCGAAGGCCGGGGCTGTGCCGATCCCACAGCGCGTGAAGCTCCGCCTTGAGCCCCAGGGCCTCGGCCAACGCCTCTACGCTTAACAGCAAGGCGCTCGATCCTTTAGACCAAGCGGCGAAGGCGTTCTTCAAGGCCGAGGCACCGAAGGGCCCGGCGGCCTCGGGGACCACCTGAAGGGTAAAGCGAGGCCCGAAGGTAGCTAGGCGCGCAGCGGCCGCCGCGCTGAGCAACAGGGTTGCGGCGTCCCCTTCGCCGGGAGGCAAGCCCACCACGGCGCCGTCCCCATAGGCGCCCGGGGGAAAGCACGCCGCCACCGCAGCGGCCGTTGCAGGCGATATCCCGTTTAGGTCGAAATAGGGCCCGGCGTAGCCCTCTGCAGCGACGGCCTGGGCAAGGGGTAAGGCACCGTGGGGCGGGACAAGGGAGAGCACTGCGTCCACCCCCGCCAGCGCAGCTCCCAGGCTTGGGGCCTCGAGGAACCCCAGAGCTTCGGCGCGGCGCCGGGAGTCCCCGCTTCTTCCCGCGGCGCACCAGCGAACCGCGTGGCCCGCTGCTATGAGGGATGCCCCGAGGGCTGCGCCCATGGCCCCGGGATGCAATAAGGCGAGCTTCACCGTCCCACGCTCCTTCTCCTACGCCAGCCAGAACTTGAGCATGCCCGGCGCGAGGCGCTCAGCGCAAAAGCCAGCCCCCTAACCTTTGCTGACCAATTCTGTTTTCGAAAAGAGGCTTTTGATTCGATGGCATAAGGCCTTGTGCAGGCTTCTCGACCTCCAAGGGGACCTCGCCTTGCCCCTATCCTGTCCGAAAATCCGCCCAATATGCCTCTATATCCCTGTTTTTTAATAACTAAGCCACTACCCATGAAGCCCTCGGCAGCTATCAAGAGGGTGCAATGGAGATTCGTTTCCGGTATGTTTCCGGTTCTTTCTTTTGTGTCGTAAACATTTGGGTGCTTATGTTCAAGAAACAAAAACTCCACACCGCCATCCTTTCAGCCCTTGCTGCGTCCACCGTGGCAGCGCCTGCGGCCTTTGCCGAAATCGAAGAAGTTGTGGTGACCGCAACGAAACGGGCAGCGAGCACGCAGGACATCCCCGTGGCCGTTCAAGCCCTCGACGAGTCCACGCTCGACGATTTCAATATCAATAACTTCAGCGATTACCTGATCCAGCTGCCCGGCATCACCGCTGGCGGCAGCGGCCCGGGGCAGAACACCATTTACATCCGCGGCGTGGCTTCCACGACGCCGAACCTCACCACCGCCGGGGTCGCCGGTATTGCGCCGAACGTGGCGCTCTACCTCGACGAGCAGCCCCTTTCCCAGCCGGGCCGGAACCTCGACGTCTACACCGCTGACATGGCGCGGGTCGAAGTGCTCTCCGGACCCCAGGGCACGCTCTTCGGCGCCAGCTCCCAAGCGGGCACGGTGCGCCTGATCACCAATAAGCCCGACCCCTCGGGCCAGTACGCCAACGTCAAGATTGGCACGGAGTTCACCAAAGACGGTGAGATGAGCAACAACGTTGAAGGGATGGTGAACCTCCCCATCAACGATCAGCTCACGGTGCGCGGCGTGGTCTACGTGGACAAGCAAGGCGGCTACATCGATAACGTCGCCGGTACGCGCACGGTCGAAGAAAGCGCTCGCTTCCGCCCCGCGGGCACGGTGCGAAGCAACGGCGTGCCCGTAAGCGCCGTGCGCCAGGGCTTTCAGGCCGGCGCAGACCTCTCCAATGTGGAGTTCCTCGCTGCGGACAATTCCACCCGAGTCGAGGACGACTTTAACGAAGCCACCTACGCCGGCGGCCGCATCAGCGCCCTCTACGCCATTAACGACGATTGGAGCCTGCAGGTCGCCCACATGCAGCAGGCCCTGGATTCGGAGGGGGTCTTCTTCGCTGATCCGACCCTCGACGATTACGAAGTCCAGCGCTACGACCGCGATACGCTGGAAGACGAGTTCCACAACACGAACTGGACCCTGGAAGGCCGGGTCGGCGCGCTGGAGGTCCTTTACACCGGCGCCTACACGGACCGGGACACGGATCAGGTCGTGGACTACGCCGACTACCTCTTCGTCGGCCAGTATCTGCCCTATTACATCTGCGACGGCTCCGTGACCTACCCCGGCGACGCCGCCCCCTCGGGCACCTGCCAGGCGCCAAACATGATCGTGAGCTCCGCCACCAAGACTAAGGTGCAGACCCAC
>JAURCQ010000180.1 GCA_030828335.1 Gammaproteobacteria bacterium | reverse complement strand
ACCCAGGCCCCAAGCTGGCCCTGGGCCGCGGTGATGACGCCAGGAAAGCGGGCCTGGACGGGCCGCTCCGCCCGCGGTGGCAGCCGCAGGCGGCCGTAGGCTTCGGCTCGGGGCGTTAAGGTCTGGCCCGAGGCGGTGGCGAGGCGGATCCCAAGCTCCTCTTGCAGCGCGGGGGTGATCGCCGTCTGCGCCTCGACCTGTTCGAAGGCCAGGGGTTTGCCAGAGGCCTGGGGAAGCACGAGCTCCCCGGTAAAGGCATGGGGTTCGCCGACGGCAGCGAAGCTTTCAAAGCGCCCCGGCCCTGTGGCTTCCAGGCGATAGCGCTCTTCGCGCCCCCCAAGGCGTCGAAGGGTGATCTGCAACGCCTGGGTGTCCCCGAGGTGCTCAAGCCCCTGATGGATTCGCGCCACGAAGTGGGGGCCCTGGGCGCCGCTCTCTTCGAGGGCGAGGGTGAGGGAGATGGCTTCGGTTTCAAAGGTCCAGGGGCCCGTGGGCAGGGACGGGTCGCCGTCCGCTTCCATGGCGAAGGTCAAACTTGCGCTGAAGAGGCAGAGCACCAGCAGCGCGGGGCGCCGAAAAACGAATAGGCAGCTCATCAGTTTTGCTCCAGTTCAAGGGCAGGGGCGGGCAGGGCCAGGCCGCTTAAGCGCTCTAGGGCCACTCGGGCCCGATGGGCTTCGAAGGCAAGCTCTAGCCGCTCTCGTTCAAGGGCCCAGCGTTCCTGCTCGAGGTTGCGCACCAGGGGTAGGGGGTAGAGGCCCGCCTCGTAGCCTTCGCGGTAATGATCGAGGGCGCCCTTCACCAGGGGCAACAGCGCCTCGTCTAGCTGCTCCACTTGATGCCGGGCATTGGCCAGCTGAGCGTGGAGCTTGAAAAGATCGGCCTTCAATTGCTCGCTCAAGCCCGCAGCTTCGGCCCGGAGCGCGCTGCGTTCGGCGCTCAGCTCCCGTTGCCGAGCGCTTCGGCGCGTGCTTTGGGGGAGGGTGGCGGTGATCGAAGCGACGAAGGCGAGGTCGTCCCCAAGGGCGAAATGCCGAACCCCGCCGTTTAGGGTCCACAGAGTGCGGTTGTTTTCGAGGGCCAGCGCTTCCGCAGCCTCCAACACCCGGGCGTCTTCCTCAAAACGCTGGAGATGGGGGGAGGCGGCAAGGCCGGTCTCAAGCGCGCCTAGGGTCGGAAGAGGGGGCAGCCGGGTCCAGTCTCCCTGCGCGCGGGGAGAGGTCGCGCTGGTTTGCCCCCACTGGGCTGCAAGCTGGCGCCGGGCCACGGCGAGCTCATGGCGGGCTTCCTCCGCAAGGAGCGCCGCCCGGGCCTCATCGAGTTCACCTTGCTTTACCTCGGCAGGGCTACCTTGGCCGGCCTCAAAGAGCCGCTGCGCAGCCTCCCGTGCCCGGGTTGCATCCGCCCCTTGCCCCTGGGCAAGGGCCTCGAGGCCCTGGGCCCGAAGTACGGAGAGAAAGTGCTGGGCGGTTTGGCTACTGACGTTCAATTGGGCGAGGGCGCGATCCTGCGTCAAGCGACTTGCGGCCGCCTCGGCGCTGGCTGTTGCCGCGGCCACCCGGGTCTTCGCCAGCACCCAGTTCACGCTCAAGGTGGTTTCAGCGGCGTCGAGCCCGGAGAAAGCCCCGGTGCCCGCGGCGTTCTCCACCATAAGCCCCAGCTGCGGAGCCGGACCAATGGCGGCCTGGGCGATACGCGCGCGCTGCGCAGCGGCAAGAAATCCCCGGGCCCTTAAGGTCGGGCTGTCTGTGAGGGTTCGGTGAATGGCCTCGGTGAGGGTCAGCTCCGCCTCTTCAGCCTGAACGGAAACGGCGAGAAGTAGCCAGCTCAAGGTGATGAGCAAGCGCCTGGGAGCGCGCTTAAAGCAGAACGTGCGCATTGGTGTTCTCCACGCGAAAACAAGAATCTCCGAGCCGGCTCGGATGCATTTCAGGTGCTTAGGCGTGGGGCGGGGCGCGCAGGGGAGGGCGGTCTCCGGGGCGATCCTTAGCGGGAGGCAGGCTGGGTGGGGCGGGAACGGGCAGTGGGCGAGCGCTGAGCAGGACGATGGAGTGCGCTGCCGGAACCGGCGGCAGCGCCAGGGTCTTACTTTCCGGGGCCGAGTCTGCGAGGGGCTGATCGAGCCCTTGCGCCTGCGGAGTGAGGAGGGCTTCGGCGCCGCTCGTCAGATGATCGACAGGATGGTGGGTGAGGGCCGACTGCACCGATCCGTGGGCGGCCTCCGCCCCGGCATGAAGATGCACGCCAACGGTCTGCGCGAAGATCGCGCAGAGGCACGCAAGCAGAGCGAGATGGCGAGGCCCGAATTTCATAAGCAAAGCTTAGCCGAAACCTACCGCAAAAAAATTGATCCCCGTCGCAAAATATGTGAGCTCTCGCCTAGACAGCATCCTAGCCACCCTGGCGGCGAGCGGGTTCTGCGTGCCTGGGAAAGGTGAGACAGACCTGGGCGCCGCCTAGCCGTGCGCTGCGCCCAAGGGTTAGCTGGCCACCGTAGAGCGCCACCCCCTCCGCAACAATGGCAAGGCCTAGGCCTTGCCCCGGCGTGCGTTGATCGGCTCGAAGCCCACGCTCCTGCAACAACGTTTCCTGGCCCTGGGGGAAGCCGGGACCATCATCTTCCACGCAGAAACTTACGCTCCCATCATTCTTCTCAACGCTGAGGTGGATCGTCCCCAGTGCCCATTTCGTGGCGTTCTCTAGGAGGTTGCCGAGAAATTCAAGGAGGTCCTCGCGGTCGACGGGGACCGTCGTCACGCCTTCGGCGATGGTGAGGGTGAGGGCATAGTCTCTGCCGAGCCTGTGCTCAAAGAGCTGGAGAAGGAGCGGGAAATCATCCGCGGGCTTGCATCGGCGCTCGGGGGTTACGTCGCCCGCCATGGAGGCGCGGCGGAGCGCGTGGTCAAGGGTGCGTTGGAGCGCCTGGAGCAAGGGGCGCACCTCCTCGCTGGGGAGTGCGGGTTGCTGTTCGGCCTGGTGGTTCAGCTGGGCCAGCGGTGTTTTTAGAGCATGGGCAAGATCCGCCATGCTGGTGCGAGACCGCTTCAAGCGCTCTTCAAGAACCCCCTGGAGCCGCTGCACTTCCTCAAAAAGGGGGCGCACCTCCTCGGGCGTTTCCGTTTCGGCAAGCGATGTCTCTTCGCCGCGGCGCAGCGCGCCAAGGGCCGTCCTGAGCTTCGTAAGGTTGGCAAAGAGCTGATCGAGCATGCGGTGGCCCAGGAACAGGAGCGCCATGAATATGCCGGCGATGAGCAGGAAGGTGGCCTGCGCCATGCGGCTGAGCTCGTCTTCGAGATGGCTTACCGGTTCCGCCACGGTGATGATGACGGGCACGCCCCCTATGACCTGGCGCTCGCCAAAATACTGGATGCGCCCCCCCTGGCCGTTGGGTTTCTGTCCCTCCCAGATTTGCTGATCTGGGGGCGGCTCGGGAAGAAAGTCATCGCTCAGCCCTGGGGATCGATAGCGCATTTCCGGGGTTCGGATCTCGAAGGCATGGCCTGAGCGACTGCTGAAATAGACCGGTGGCAGACGATTTTCATCGAGGCCCTTCGCGGGATCAAAGGCGCCTTCGAGCGTTTGGTGATCATGCACGAGATCAACGCGTATGAAGCGCTCCACCATGTGGGCAATGCCCCAACGGTTCACGAGCCAGAAGCTGAGCAAGAGCGCGAAGGCCAAAAGCCCAAAGCGCCAAGCGAGGGCCCGGCGAA
>JAURCQ010000017.1 GCA_030828335.1 Gammaproteobacteria bacterium | reverse complement strand
GCGTTAAGGAGCAGCCGCGCCGTTTCCTCGCTTAGGGTGAAGGCTTCAAGGCAGGGACGCTTGAGGCTCCCGTCGCAGTTGGGCGCGATACTAAGCGAGCCCCGCTCGGTTACCTCGACGTGATGGGAAAGGAAGCCCTGAGGCGGAAGCTCTTTTCCCGCCTCGAGAAAGGTGCGAAGCAGTGCCGCCAGGGCCGGTTGGTGCGCCTTGGGCCATAAAAGTTCACGGGTTTCCGGAAGTCCCCCCGCGCCGCTGTGGGCTTGGCGAAGGGCAAGCGTTGATCCCTCAAAGGTCAACGCCAACGCCGTCGGCGCTGCGGTCACCGCAAGGGCCCAGGGTAAAAAAATGCCTGCAGCAAAAAGGCTCGACAAACCGCGCCGAAAAGGTGCTTTCGTACCGTTTCTTCGGTGCCTTCGAATTGTTCGTTTCTGCAACATGTTCTTCGGGTTTTTTTGAAAGGATCGCGTTATGGTCTAGCTTTGCCGGGGGGATGGCGCAGCGCAAGCGCCTGAGGCAGGGAACGAATGAAAGTGCTCGTAGCGGACGGCGATCCGTCCCTTCGTGCCCACCTAAAGGCGGAGCTCTCAACGCTTCATGGCTTCGATGTGGTGGGGGAGGCTTCGGACGGCCTCGAACTCCTCCGAAAGGTGGAGGGGCGCAGTCCGCAAATCGTGCTCCTTGGCGCGCGCTTGCCGCGCATGACGGGTCTTGAGGCCCTTTTGCACCTTGGCCATCTTGATAACCACCCGGCGATTTACGTGCTTCTTGACGCCACGGATCCGCTCGCCCATTGCCTAAGCCAACATCCCGTGGCGCTGCTGCCGCGCCGCGCGACCAGCGAGCAACTTCGCCAACAGCTGCCCCAGGCCTGTCGACCGCGGCGCGCCGACGTGGAGGCGCTTTGGGTCGATTTGGTGGCTGAAGGCTTTGCGCGCACCCACATCAGCGCCCGCACGCGCCGGGGCCTCGTGCTCATTCCCCTGGAGGAGGTTCGCTACCTTCAGGCCGATCAAAAATACGTCACGGTGCGGGCCCCTGGCGTTGAGGTGTTGATCGAGGATACGCTGGCAGCGTTGGAGGGAGAGTTCGGTCCGCGCTTTCGCCGCATTCACCGCAATGCCCTGGTGGCAGTGGCCTATTTGCAGGGTTTGCAGCGTACGCCGCAGGGTTTCTACGAGGCCATGCTGGCGGATATCGAAGAACCCCTTCCCGTTTCGCGGCGCCAGGCAGGCGCCCTACGTCGATTTTTAAGGGCGCGCTGAGCCTCGGGGCCGCGCCCGGGGGAAAGTACTATGGCCCAGCGGCCCATCCGAATTGCCACCCGTGCATCGAAGCTTGCTCTTTGGCAGGCCTATTGGGTGCGCGACGCGCTGCTGGCTCGGGATCCCACCCTGGACATCACGCTGCTCGAAATGACCACGGAAGGGGACCGCTTTCTCGCAGCGCCCCTCGCAAAGGTGGGCGGCAAGGGGCTTTTCGTTAAGGAGCTTGAGACGGCCATGCTCGATGGGCGAGCGGATTTGGCCGTCCATTCCATGAAGGATGTCCCCGTCGCCTTTCCTGACGGGCTTGGCCTTTCCGTCATCTGCGCCCGAGAAGATCCTAGCGATGCTTTCGTGGCCCGGGATGACGTGGCCGCGGACACCCTCGAGGCGCTCCCCGCAGGGGCCCGGGTGGGCACGGCGAGCCTGCGCCGCGCAAGCCAGGTCATGGCCCTTCGACCCGATCTAGTCACGGCGCCGGTGCGGGGGAACGTACAAACCCGGCTCGCGAAGTTAGATAGCGGTGAATTTGACGCCATCGTGCTCGCCAGCGCAGGGCTGTTGCGCTTAGAGCTCGGGGGTCGCATCCGCTCGCGCTTACGCGCCCCGGCGTTCCTCCCCGCAGGGGGGCAGGGCGCCGTGGGCATCGAATGCCGCAGCGATGACGCGGAGCTTCAGGCGCTCCTCGCGCCCCTGGGCTGCCCCGGGACCACAGCCTGCGTGTCTGCGGAGCGTCGCGTCTCCGCGCGTCTTGGTGGAAATTGCTCCGTGCCCCTCGCGGCCTACTGCGTGGAAGAAGAGGGCGACGGCTATTGGCTTCAGGCGCTGGTTGCCGATCCCAGCGGCGCACCGGTCCTTCGCGCAGAAGCTCGGGGCGCCGATCCTCTTGCCTTGGGCGATGAGGTGGCCGAGGCCCTTCTTGACGCCGGTGCGGGTCCGCTCCTTGAGGCGGTGCTTGCCGCGCAGCCCTAATGCTCCGCGTTCTGCTGGCCCGCGCCGATCGCACCCTTCCGGAGGCTCAGCAGGCCCTAGAGCAGCGCGGCTTCTCCGTGGTGCCCGCCCCCGTGCTTGCCCTTCGCCCGGAAGGGGAAAGCCCCGCCGATCGCGAGGCGGCGCAGCGTCTCGATCAGTTCGATGCGGTGATTGTGATTTCTGAGGCCGCGGCTGAACTGGGCCTAAAGCGCCTCGAAACCTTTTGGCCCCAGTGGCCCCTCCACCCCCGATGGTATGCCGTAGGTACGCGTAGTGCGCGAGTTCTGGAAGCCCGGGGCCTCACCGTGACCGTGCCGTCCCCGGAGAGCACGGAAGGACTGCTCGCCCTTCCCGCCCTCGCGGAGGCGCGGGAAACGCTCTTGCTGAAGGGCGCGGGGGGGCGTCCGGCGCTGGAAGAGACGCTGAAAGGCTGGGGCCAGAAGGTCACCGTCCTCTCCCTCTATCGCCGCGCTTCGGCGCCCTGTGCGCTGCCGGCCCCGGACGTCATCGACGTTGTGGTGGTTGGTAGCGGGGAATGTCTGGAAGCGCTGCTGGCGGCGGGGGGTGAGGGCTTTCAAGAAAAAATCCTCTTGGCCCCCTCGGAGCGAGTGGCCGAATGGGCTCGGGCGCTGGGGTTTACCCGTGCTCGAGCCGTGCCGAGCCTGGCCCCGGAGCCATTGGCAGAGGCGCTCGCGCGACTGTCCAGGCTCCCTCGGGAGGGGGATAATGAACCCGCCGGGGTTGATGGGGAATCGAAGTGACGGAATCCGCTCAGGAGTTAAAGCCGCCGAAGCCGCGGGGAAGCGCGCTGAGCTGGCTGGCCTTCCTTCTTGCCCTTGGGGCGGCGGGCGGCGCGGTTTATCCCTTTTATTTGGCTCAGCAGGGCCAGTCTGAGGTCCAGAAGCTTGAGGCAACCCTCGGCGCCGAGCTTGGAGCGCTTCGCCAGCAGACCCGGACGCAAGCCCTGGCGCTGGCGGCCCAGGGGGATGCGCTGCGGGTCGCTGAGGATACGCTCGCAGAGGCGAGATCGGGGCAGCAAGCCTTGGCGGCGGAGCTCGCGGCCCTGGCCCAGCGCGCGGACGCCGATGCCGGAAGTTTGGCGGCGGTGCGTCTTGCCGAGGTGCGCTATCTCAGCGCCGTGGCCACGCAGCGTCTTCGTCTGGAGCGGGATGTCCCGGGTACGGTGCGCCTTCTTGAGCGGGCCGATGCGGTGCTCGCGGAAGCGGACCAGGCCAGCGACGTCCCCTTGCGCCGGGCCCTCGGAGCGGCCCTCGGCGCGCTTCGCAGCGCCCCGCGCATTGATACGGTGGGGCTCTATCTTGAAGTGGAGCAGCTCGCGGGGCTGACCGATCGCCTTCCCCTCGCCGCGCCGGTGTTCCGCACCGAAGCGCCGAAAGCGGAGGCCGCGCCCGTCCCCACGGGCGTTGGCGCCTGGCTTTGGGAAAAGCTCTCAGGCCTCTTCCGCCTGCGCCGCACCGAGACCCCCAGCGCCAGCCCCCTGCTTTCCGAGGGCGCCGCGCCTCTGCTTCAGCATGGCCTTCGCCTGACCCTGAGCCAGGCTCAGCTCGCTTTGCTGCGGGGCGATGGAGCGCTCTGGCGGGCAAGCCTCGAGGCGGCGGCGCAGCGCGTGGAGAAATATGGTCGGCCCTCCCGGGATCGTAGCCGCCTGCTGGAACGGTTGGGGGCCCTGGCGGCCACGCCCGTGGCGGCGGAGGGGGCGGTGGTCGCCTCCGCGCAGGACGCGCTCCGGGCGGTCAATGAAGCACTCGAAGCACGGCTGGGCACATGAGGCGTCGCCTCCTGATTGCGGTGATCGCTCTGGGCCTGGCCGCCGGCCTCGGCGTCCTCATGGTGCGCGATCCTGGCTATCTGGGCCTCGCTTATGGCGGATGGCTGTTTGAAAGCAGTCTCTGGCTGGGCCTCCTCGGGTTAGCCCTTTTGGCCTTTGTGCTACGGGCGTTGGCGCTCTTCATCGCGGGGCTGCTGGGTTTTTCCCGAGGGCTTCGGGGCTGGCGCGCCCGCCGGGCCGTAGCCCAGGCCCCGGGCCTGCTTCTGCGTCGCCTGGAGGCCACGCTCGGAGGGGAAACCATTCCCGCGCCCCTGGCTTCGGAAGCGGCGCCGGCGCTTCAAGCCCTTGATGCGCTGGTGGCCGGGCTTGGGGGCGGGTCCCTGGACGACGAACGCTTAGGCGCGGTGCCCCATGCCGCAACCTGGCTCAAGGCCCTTTCCCCGAAGGCCGATCCTACGGAAGCCCTGGCGGCCCTTCGGGCGGCCCCTGCGCTTTTGCGCACGCCCTGGGCCGAGCGCTGGGTGCCAGCCTTGCTCGCCGCAACTCCCGAGCCTCTTCAATCGCTTTCGGCCTTTGGGGCCCTAGGGCCTTCTGGAGAAGCGCTGGTGGCCGCGGCCTTCGACGCTGCTGATCGCCCTTCCGAGCCCGCGCTCACGGAGGCCTTTAGCGCCTTACCGAAGGCGCTAAAGCGCCGGGTTGCTGTGCAAGCGGCCTATGCCAAAGCGCTTCAGCGCGCCGGTGCGCACGCCGCTGCGGAATCGGTGCTTCGGGGCGCCCTGAAACAGACCCCAGATGATCGCCTGCAGGCCGCCTTTGGACAGCTTCGCAGCGCGGACCCCGCCGCTGCGCTAAAGGTGGCTCAGGGATGGCTTCAGGGACGCCGCGATGATCCCGTGGTGCTCCTGGCCGTGGGGCGCTTGGCCCTCTTGGCCGGCGCTCTGGAGGTGACGGCGCAAATGCTGGAGGCCAGTGAGGCATTGGACGCAGCCGGAGGCGCAAAGGGGGCGCAGGTGGATCGTGAGGCACTTCGGACGCTGAAAGCGGATTGGTTGGCAGCGCAGGGCGAGCATGCCGCTGCGTTCACCTTACTGCGCGGAGAAGGCTAGAGGGCGTCAGGCCAAGCCACGGTGCGTGGGGCATAGCTAAAGGCATCGGCCTGGCACTGAGCTTGGCGAAGGCCCGCGGGAAGCAGCCCCTCCACCGTTCCCCAAACCATGCCCGGGCCACCCCCGAGTAGCACCTGCCAGTCGCTCAGGGTCAGGCGGCCCCCCTCGATATCGCTGAGCACCGCATCGCTGACTCGCCCCTCCCGAAGCGTTGAGTCTTCCCTTACGTCTGCCTCTGCGCAGCCCACCCAGCTAAAGCGTGGGTAGGCCTCGGCAAGTAAATCCAGCTCGTCCTTCAGGTAGATCCCTTCGCTGCTGAGGGCCCCCCAATAGAGCCGAAGGGGCGGGCCGTCCTGGCCCCCAAGGCGCAGCTGCGCCAGCACCACGCTTCGTAGCTGGGTGATGCCCGTGCCGCCGCCGAGAAGGAGGAGGGGTTGGGTGAGGGGCTCAGCGAAGGCGCACTCGCCGTGGGGTAAATCCACGGCGAGGGGGGCCCCCTGTTCTAAAAGATCCAGCAGGTAGGCGCTATCGCTATGCCCTGGCGTGGGCTGAAAGTGGAGCGTTAAGGCGGGAAGGTCCGCGGGGTCGGAGGCGAGGGAGAGGGGCAGGCGCGCCTCTCCAGGCGCGCCTATGCAAACGTACTGCCCTGGAGCCATCGGCGGCGCGGGGCTCCGGAGGCGAAGGGCGAGGCTGAGCACCCGATCGGGGAGCGCCTCCACCGCTTCAAGCTCCGCGAGGATCTCCATGGAGAACCGGCTAGCGCCCTTTCATGGACGAGAAGAACTCGTCGTTGGTTTTGAAGTCCTTCAACTTATCGAGGAGGAACTCCGTTGCCGCGATGTCATCCATTTCGTGGAGCAGTTTGCGCAGAATCCAAATGCGCTGGAGCTCGTCTTCCGTGGTGAGGAGATCTTCGCGGCGGGTGCCAGAACGGCGAATGTTGATGGCCGGGAAAACCCGCTTCTCAGCAATGCGTCGTTCGAGGTGCAGTTCCTGGTTCCCCGTGCCCTTGAACTCTTCGTAGATGACCTCGTCCATCTTTGAGCCGGTCTCGATGAGGGCCGTGGCGATGATGGTCAGGCTGCCACCCTCTTCGATATTCCGCGCGGCGCCGAAGAAGCGCTTCGGACGTTCGAGGGCGTGGGCATCCACCCCCCCGGTGAGGACCTTGCCAGACGAGGGCACGATGGTGTTGTAGGCGCGGGCGAGGCGGGTGATAGAGTCGAGCAGGATCACCACGTCTTTCTTATGTTCCACCAGGCGCTTAGCTTTTTCGATGACCATTTCGGCCACCTGCACGTGCCGCGCTGGGGGTTCGTCGAAGGTGCTGGCCACCACTTCCCCGCGCACCGTGCGCTGCATTTCCGTTACCTCTTCCGGGCGCTCGTCGATGAGCAGCACGATCAGCATGGTTTCCGGATTGTTATAGGCAATGGCCTGAGCGATGTTTTGCAACATCAGGGTTTTCCCCGCCTTCGGCGGCGAAACGATGAGGCCCCGTTGCCCCTTTCCAATGGGCGCCACCAGGTCAACGATGCGAGAGGCGAGGTCTTCCGTGCTGCCCGTGCCGCGCTCGAGGCGGAGTCGTTCCTGGGGGAAGAGAGGCGTTAGGTTCTCAAAGAGAATCTTGTGCTTTTTCGTGTTCGGTTCGCTGTAGTTGATCTCATCAACCTTGAGCAGCGCGAAGTAGCGCTCTCCGTCCTTCGGCGGGCGAATCTTCCCCGCGATGCTGTCGCCGGTGCGCAGATTGAAACGGCGGATCTGGCTTGGGGAGACGTAGATGTCGTCGGGCCCGGCGAGGTAGGACGTGTCAGGGGAGCGAAGGAAGCCGAAGCCGTCCTGAAGAATCTCCAGCGTGCCGTCCCCGTAGATGTCTTCGCCGTTTTTCGCGTGCTTGCGCAGCACGGCGGCGATGACTTCCTGTTTCCGGGAGCGGGCGAGGTTCTCAAGGCCCATTTCTTGAGCCATGTTGAGCAAATCGGGGACGGGCAGGCGTTTAAGGTCGGTGAGATTCATATCCACGTGATCAGTATGGGAGCGTGCTCCACGCGTATGGGCTGGCGCCAACGCTTGAGAAAGCGGCGTTGCGTGAAAGTGCTCAGGAAATTAGAAGACGGGGTTTAGGTGATGCGGCGCCTGCTGACCCCCTAACAGGCAAAGCTATGGTGGCCTCTGCCCCCGGCGTCGTCAAGGCCTTTCCACGGACGCCGCGCGCCCCCCTCGAGCGCGCAGTATCCTCGACATCGCAGGGCCGACTTAGATGTGGCTATCGAGGAAGGCCGCGAGCTGGCTCTTCGACAGCGCGCCCACCTTGGTGGCTTCCACGTCGCCATTCTTAAACAGCATCAGGGTTGGAATCCCCCGGATGCCGTAGCGCTCGGCGGCGGCCTGGTTTTCGTCGACGTTTACCTTGCACACCTTCACCCGGTCGCCGTATTCCTGAGCGATCTCGTCGAGGATGGGGGCAATCATCTTGCAGGGCCCGCACCACTCCGCCCAATAGTCGACCAGGACGGGGCGGTCGGCGTTCAGCACGTCTTCGTCGAAGGACGTTTGGCTGACATGCACAATGTTTTCGCTCATGGGGAATGCTCCGGTGCTCAGCTAAGGCGAAGGCGAAGTGTACCATCGCCGCGGCAAAGCAACATCGCTTGCAAGGGTCCTTTCCCCTTTCTAAACCCCTCAGGAGCTGCCATGACCTATCCCCGTGTGGTCGTTGATCTGGGGAGCCATACCTTCCACTGGGTCATAGCCTCCGGGGCGTCGGTGGAGACCTTCGAGCGTCGCGGGCTCCGCGTGGCCCTGGCCGCGGGCCTAGCCCCGAACGGTGAGCTCGCGCCCGACGCTTTGCGCAGGGCGGAGGCGGCCCTCGCGACGATGGGGGAGGCCCTTCAAGGAATTCCCCTCGCCCAGCGGCGGGTGCTGGCGACGGCGACCTTCCGACGCCTGCGCGATCCGGCGCCACTTCAGGCCCTAGTGGCGCAGCATTTGGGGATGCCCGCAGAGGTGCTGTCCGGGGAAGCGGAGGCGACCTTGATCTGGCATGGGGTCGCGTCCTGGCAGCCCCTGGGGGACGCCCTGCGGTGCACGATCGACGTGGGGGGCGCGAGCACCGAGCTGGCGATCGGTTCAGCGGCGGGACTTACCCGGGTGGTGAGCCTTCCCCTGGGTTGCGTGACCGTCAGCGAAGCCGCCGGCACGGCGAGCGATCCCTGGGCTCAGGCCGAAGCGCTGGTAGCAAAGGCGCTCGCGGAAGCAGAACTTTCCGCTTTCCGCGTGGGTCCTGGCGCCTGTCTGGCCACCGGCGGCTCGGCGATATCGGCGCAGGCTCTGGCGTACGCCCAGGGCTTGGCCGCAGACCCGGTGTCCCTCAGCTTTTTAGATGGCCTATGGCGTCAGCTGCGCAGCCACGGGGGCGCCGCCCCCGCGGGGCTTCCCGCCGGGCGCAGCACCGTGGTGCTGGGGGAGCTCGCCCTGCTTCGAGGCCTTCTGCGCGCTTTGGGGCAGCCGCTCCTGCCCCTCGTACCCGGCGCCCTCGCCGACGGGGCGCTCCGCACCCGCTTTTAAGGGGGGTTAGGCAAGTCCCTCGGCGATGCGCAGGGCGAAGTAGGTGAGGATGGCGTCGGCGCCAGCGCGCTTCATGGCCAGGAGCGATTCTTCGATAACCGCCTCATCCAGCCACCCCGCCTGGATCGCCGCCATGTGCATGGCGTACTCCCCGCTCACCTGATAGACGAAGGTGGGGACGGCGTAGGTGTCTTTGACTCGGCGCACGATATCGAGATAAGGCATGCCCGGCTTAATCATCACCGCGTCCGCCCCTTCGGAGAGATCGAGGCCCACTTCCTGGAGCGCTTCGTCGCTGTTTGCGGGATCCATCTGGTAGGTTTTTTTGTCTCCCGTGCCCAACTGCTGCCCCGAGCCCACCGCATCCCGGAAGGGGCCGTAGTACTTGGAGGCGTACTTGGCGGCGTAGGAGAGAATGCGAACGTTCCCGTAGCCCGCGCCCTCGAGGGCCTCCCGAATGGCACCGATGCGCCCATCCATCATGTCTGAGGGGGCGATGACGTCCGAGCCCGCCGCGGCGCAGGTGAGGGCCTGGCGGCAGAGCGCGTCCACCGTTTCATCGTTCAGAATATCCCCGCCTTCATTTAGCAAGCCGTCTTGCCCGTGGGTGGTGTAGGGGTCGAGGGCGGCGTCGGTGATGATGCCAAGTTCAGGCACCGCTTCCTTAATGGCGGCTACGGTGCGTGGCACTAGGCCGTTTTCATTGTAGGCTTCCCGGCCGTCGGCGGTTTTCAGCTCCGGGCGGGTGTTGGGGAAGAGCGCGATGGCGGGTACGCCCAGGCGATGAGCCCGCTCCGCTTCCCGCACCGCTTCGTCTAGATTCAGACGATCGATTCCAGGCATGGAGGCGACAGGCGTGCGGGCTTCCGCGCTATCCACCACGAACATGGGATAGATCAAATCATCGGTGCTGAGGCGGTTTTCCCGCATCAGCCGGCGGGAAAACTCATCTTTCCGCATGCGCCGGAGGCGGGTGCCAGGATAGATGCGGGAAGTCAGGGTAAACGCCATGGGTGAGCTCGCGACGGGGTCAAGGTGCCCCGAGTGTAGCGCGGCGCCTTCCCCGCGAGAAATGTCCAAGGAGGCCCTCGAGCCCTATGAATCGTCTTGCCCTTGTCATCATCGTCGCTGCTCTTCTGGCCGCCTTTTTCGCCCTTGGGGGCCCGGCGCTGCTGAGCTTTGAGGCCCTTCAGGGGCAGGCGGAGGCCCTCCGTAGCCTTCAGCAGGCTCAGCCCCTCAGCACGGCCCTGGCCTTCTTCGCCGTCTATATCCTGGTCACGGCGCTCTCCTTGCCCGGGGCAGCGGTGCTGACCTTGGCCGGGGGCGCGCTCTTCGGCTTTTTCGGCGGCCTGGTGCTCGTGTCCTTCGCCAGCAGCTTGGGGGCCGTGCTCGCCTGCGCCCTGGCCCGCAGCCTTTTCCGCCCCTGGGTCTCCCAGCGTTTCCAAAGCCAGCTGGCGGTGATTAACGAGGGCCTGGCCCGGGACGGGGTGTTCTATCTCCTCTCCCTGCGCCTTGTGCCCGTGGTGCCCTTCTTTATTGTGAATTTGGTGTTTGGGCTGACGCGCTTGCCCCTGCGCCAGTTCTATTGGGTGAGCCAGCTCGGCATGCTGCCGGGGACGGTGGTCTATGTGCTGGCGGGCACGGAATTGGGCGCCCTGAGCGGTCCCCAGGACATCCTGTCCCCGCCCCTGCTTCTGGCCCTCGCGGCCCTGGGCCTTTTCCCCTGGCTCGCTCGCGGGCTCCTGGCGGTGCTGGCCCGGCGCCGGGCCCTTCGCGGCTTCGTCCGGCCCCGGCGCTTCGACGACAACGTCATCGTAATCGGTGGCGGCTCCGGCGGCCTCATTGCGGCGCTCATTGCGGCCACGGCCCGGGCCGAGGTGACCTTGGTGGAGCGGGACGCCATGGGCGGTGACTGCCTGAATCGGGGCTGCGTGCCGTCTAAGGCACTGCTCTCCGCGGCCCATCTGGCCTCGGCCCAGCGCCGGGGGCGACCGGGGGTGAGGAGCCTTGGGGTGGAGGTTGATTTCGCCGAGGTCATGGGGCAGGTGCACAGCGCTATCGCCACCATCGAACCCAAGGATTCGGCGGAGCGTTACGAGAGCCTGGGGGTGAAGGTGCTCAAGGGCTCCGCAACCCTCGTCGATCCCTGGACCGTGGAGGTCAACGGCACTCGCCGCACGGCCCGGGCGATCATTCTGGCTACCGGGGGCGAACCCCTCGTGCCCCCCATCCCCGGGCTCGCGGACTGCGATCCCCTAACCTCCGATACGCTTTGGCGGCTGACCGAGGCTCCGTCGCGGTGCCTTGTGCTCGGCGCCGGACCCATTGGCTGTGAGCTGGCCCAAAGCCTGGCGGCCCTGGGGTCGTCGGTTACGCTGGTGGACCAGGCCAGCCAGGTGCTGCCTCGGGAAGATGACGCGGTGGGGGCCGTGGTGGCGGCGGCGCTGGACGGGGAGGGCATCACGCTGCGCCTCGGCGCCCAGGCAGAGCTCTTCACCCCTGGCGCGGCGACCGGATCGGGGACGCTCACCCTCGCCGGCGGGGAGACGATCGCCTTTGACCGCGTACTGGTCGCCGTGGGGCGACGCCCGGTCACCGAAGGCCTGGATTTGGACGCCCTTGGGGTGGCGCGCCTTCCCAATGGAGCCCTGGCCGTGGATGAGACGCTCCGCGCCTCGATCCCGACAATCTATGGCTGCGGCGACGTGGTGGGCCCCTATCAATTTACCCACATGGCCTCGGATCAGGCCTACGTCGCGGCGATGAACGCGCTGTTCCGGCCCTTAAAAGCCTTCAAGTGGACCGGGGCCATCGTGCCTTGGGTCACCTTCACGGCGCCGGAGGTGGCACGGGTGGGGCTTTCGGAGCGGGAAGCCCAGGCGCAGGGCCTAGGGGTGACCGTGACCCGGGTGGGCTACGACGATAACGATCGTGCCATTGCCGAGGGGGAAACGGCGGGCTTTATCCAGGTGCTGACGCCCCCGGGAAAGGATCGCATCCTCGGCGTCACCATTGTCGGCGCTCGGGCCGGGGAGCTCCTGGCGCCCTGGGTGTTGGCCATGACCCACGGGCTCGGGTTGAAGAAGATCATGAGCACGATCCACGCCTATCCTACCTACGCCGAACTGAATAAGGCCGTAGCCAGCGCCTGGCGTAAGGCCCACGCGCCGGAGCAGGCCCTGGACCTTCTGCGCCACTGGCATGGGCTGTGGCGCTAGCCTTGCGCTGAGCCCTGGGCTCGCGTTCACTGGGGAAAGGTTTGCGTTTTGGGGAGCAGGGCGATGGCGTTTGAGATGGCGGGCCGAGTGGCCTTTATTACGGGGGCCGGCAGCGGTCTAGGAAAGGCCATGGCGGAGGCCCTGGCGGGGGAGGGGATGAAGATCTTTGCCGTGGACGTGGACGGCCCCGCCCTGGCTGCGCTGAAGGAGGCCTTCCAGGCGCGGAACGTGCCCATCGAAACGGCGGAGCTCGACGTCACCGATCGGGACGCCTTCGAAGCCGCGGCGGAGGCCTGCGTGGCGGCCTTTGGGGGCGTGCACGTGCTGTGCAACAACGCGGGGGTGTATCGCGGTGGCCCCCTCGATGCCATGACCTACGCGGACTGGGACTGGATCCTGGGCGTCAACGTGGGCGGGGTGGTGAACGGGCTCCAGGCCGTGCTGCCGCGCATTCAGGCCACGGGGGAAGGGGGCCACATCGTCAATACGGCCTCCATGGCCGGGCTGACCGCCGGGGCCGGCATGGGCGTCTACAACGCGAGTAAGTACGCCGTGGTAGGGCTATCCGAGGCCCTTCGGGCCGATTTGGCGGAAACGGACATTGGGGTGTCCGTGCTGTGCCCGGCCATGGTGGACACGGACATCGTGCGCAGCGAACGGATTCGCCCCGAAGCCCTCGCCGATCCCGGCTCCGATGCGGCTGCGGAAGATCAGATCGGGCGGATGCGTCGGGCCATGGCGGCGAGCATTCCCCCGGCGCGCATCGGGGAGCGGGTGGCTGAGGGCATCCGGGAGGGTCATTTTTGGCTCCTGTCCCACCCGGAGATGCGCCTTCCCGTGGAGGCGCGGCAGGCCGAGCTTCTCGAAGCCTTTGGCACGCCCCAGGCGGAGGACCTTGCCCGCCTCGAAACGCTCATGGGCGCCATGACCCCAGAGGCCCAGTCTCCGAGCTAACCGCCGAGGGCTTCGTATTCCTCGCTCAGCGCTAGCCATTCCCCTTCCAGGGTCTCCCGATCCTGGCGGGCCTGGCCCGCGCGCTGCATAAGCGCCGAGACCTGGGCCTTCTGCTTCGGATCATCGTAGAGCGCAGGGTCGGCCAGCTGCGCTTCGAGGGTGGCCAGCTCGGCCTCCGCCGCCTCTAAAGCCCGCTCCGTGGTCTGGATTTTCTTTCGCAAGGGCGCCAGGGCGGCTCGCTGCGCCGCCGCGGCACGCTTCTCCTCCTGCCGGGCCGCACGGGTATGGGCCGCGTCCTCATCCCGCGCCTTGGCGGGCCCGGACCCTTGTCCTCGGTCGAGCAGCCAGCGCGCATAGTCCTGAAGATCGCCGGTCCAGGGGGCCACGGCGCCATCGGCCACGAGCCAGAACTCATCGGCCGTTTCCCGAAGCAGGTGACGATCGTGGGAGACGAGCACCACGGCCCCCTCGAAATCGGCCAATGCCAGGGCAAGGGCCTGGCGCATTTCCATATCCAGGTGGTTCGTGGGCTCGTCCAGCAGGAGGAGCGCAGGCTTTTGCCACGCAAGAAGCGCAAGCACGAGCCGGGCCTGCTCCCCGCCGGAAAGGTAGGCGACGCTTTCCATGGCGTTCGCCCCGAAGCCAAAGCCCCCCAGGTGATTGCGCAGGGCCTGCTCCGGGGCCGTGGGGTCGAGGGCTTGCAGCTGAGCCAGGGGCGGCGCATCGGGCTTTAGCTGGCTCATCTGGTGCTGAGCGAACCAGGCGACGGCGGCGTGGTGTCCAAAGCTCAGCGTACCCCCCAGGGGGGCCAGGTCTCCCGCAAGGGTTTTAAGTAGCGTGGATTTCCCCGCCCCATTGGGCCCGAGGATGCCAATGCGCGCCCCGGGCGCGATCCGGAAGCGCACCTTTTCGAGGATGACCTCGGGGGCGTAGCCGAGGCTCAGCCCTTCCCCCTCCACCAGGGGGTTGGAGCGCTTTTCCGGATTGCGAAAGGCAAAGCGGAAGGGCGATCGGGCGTGCACCGCCGCGTTGGCCGCGAGCTGCTCGAGGGTGCGGAGCCGGCTTTGCACCTGCTTGGCCTTGGTGGCCTTCGCGCGAAAGCGGTCCACGAAGCGCTGAATCTCTGCCATGCGCTTCTGGCTCTTCACAAAGGTTTGCTGCTGGAGCGCCAGGGCCTCGCTTTGCTGGCGCTCGAAGCTGGAGTAGTTCCCCCGGTACATCGTCACCGCGCTGTTCTCGAGGTGGGCGACGTAGGCGACGGTTTCGTCGAGGAAATCCCGATCGTGGGAGATGATGAGGAGCGTCGCATCGAGCTTCTTGAGCCAGTGCTCGAGCCAGAGGGTAGCGTCGAGGTCGAGGTGGTTGGTGGGCTCGTCGAGAAGGTAGAGATCCGCCGGGGTCATGAGCGTTTGGGCCAGGGCCAGGCGCATGCGCCAGCCGCCGGAAAAGCTATTTACCGGGCGCTGCGCATCCTGACCGCGAAACCCAAGGCCGTGGAGGATCGCCCCGGCGCGGGCTTCCGCGGCATAGCCATCGATGGCGTCGAGCTCGCTATGCAGCCGGCCGATGGCCTCGCTGTCCCCGCTTTCTTCTGCCTTGGTCAGCGCCCCTTGAATGCGCCGGAGCGCTTTGTCGCCGTCGAGGGCGAAGTCCAGGGCGCTGCGCTCGGAGCTTGGGGTTTGCTGTGCCAGGTGGGCCAGGCGAAGGCGGTCCGCGTAGGACACGTCCCCGTCCTCGGGGAGCAGCTGGCCCCGAATCAGGGCAAAGAGGGAGGATTTCCCGGCGCCGTTCGCCCCCACCAGGCCGACGTGCTGCTTGGCGTGGATTGTGAAGGAGACGCCATCTAAGATGACCTTCTCTCCACGGCGGCAAAATACATTCGAAAAGGTCAGCATGGGGAGCTCCGGCGGTAGCGCAGGGACGCTAGCGGGGCCGGGCAAAGGGGTCAACCGGGGAAGTCCAACGGGGTGGGGGAAGCACCATGAAGATTGAAGCGCGGTCATCCGCAGGCGCGGATGTGTTCGGGGTAGATTTACGTCAGCTGGACGCCGCGGGGCTTGACGCCCTGAAGGCGGCCTTCGCCACCTATGGGCTCCTGATCTTCCATGAGCAGCAGCTCAGCGAGCAGGATCACATCGCCGTCGCCGAGCGCTTCGGGCGCATCAATATCAATCGCTTCTTTGAAAGCCACCCCGCGCATCCGGAGATTGCCATGGTGCGCAAGGAGCGTGAGCAGCTCCAGAACATCGGCGGAGGTTGGCACACGGATCATTCCTACGACCAAGACCCAGCCCTGGGCTCGATCTTGGTGGCTCGGGAGCTACCGGAGACCGGGGGCGATACGCTCTTTTTAAACACCAGCGATGCCTTTGAGCGCCTGTCCCCGGGCTTCCAGGAGATGCTTCGGGGGCTGCGCGCCGTGCACTCGGCGAAGCATATCTTCGGCGCCGCGGCGGCCACGGCGGCCCAGGTGGACGGCGATCGGCTGGGTAACGCGGCCACGGCAGACGGCCTCGCCGACGTCGTTCATCCCGTGGTGGTGCGCCATCCCCTAAGCGGCCGGCCAACCCTGTATGTGAATCCGGCCTTCACCCTGCGCTTTGAGGGCTGGACCGATCTGGAATCGGAGCCCCTGCTCCGTCAGCTTTACGCGCACATTTCCGCGGCCCCGGGGGTGTGCCGGGTGCGCTGGGCCCCGGGCATGGTGGCCTTCTGGGATAACCGCAGCACCTGGCACTACGCGGTCAACGACTATCACGGTCAGCGCCGGGAGATGCACCGCATCACCCTCGACGGCTGCGCCCTCGAAGCGGCATGAGAGCATTCCGGGAGGCCCGGGTTGAAACAGCCCGGCTTACGCTGCAAACGGCCTGCGCCGGGGTCGGGGATCCGCTGCTTTTGGTAAGCGGCACGGGGGCGGATTTGCGGGTGCGCCCCGGGCCCCTCGATGGGCCGCTCCCGGAACGCTTCACGGTGTGGAGCCTTGATCAGCGGGGGCAGGGGCGCAGCGACGTTCCCCCCGGGCCCTACACCATGGCCGATTACGCCGATGACCTCGCGGCGCTCCACGACGCGCTGGGCCTGCCCCCCGTACCCGTGGTGGCGATCTCCTTCGGCGGCATGGTGGCGCAGCACTTTGCCCTGCGCCATCCGGAGAAGGTGAGCAAGCTGGTGCTGTGCTGCACCTCCGCCGGTGGCGCTGGCGGGGCTTCCTATCCCTTGCACGAGCTGGAGAAGCTGGCCCCCGCGGCGCGCTTCGCCGCCAAGATGGCCGTCAGCGACCTTCGCCATGACGCTGCTTGGCAGGCGCAGCGGGGGGAACGCCTCGCCCCTGCCCGGGAGGACGCCCAGCGGCAGAATGCCCGGCGCGTTGGTAATGCGGCCCTGATCCGGGGGGCGGCGCTGCAGCTGGCAGCCCGGCGGGACCACGACTGCCACGAATCTCTCGCGGCGCTCACGATGCCAAGCTTGTTGTGCGCGGGGCGCTTCGATGGCATCGCGCCCCTGGCCAACATGGAGGCGCTGGCGGCGGCCTTGCCCCAGGCCACCCTTCAGGTCTTTGAGGGGGGACACCTTTTCCTTCGCCAGGATCGGGCCGCTTGGCCGGCCATCCTTCAATGGCTCACGGACGCACCGGAAAAAAGGACTAACGCATGAGTAAAGTGACACCGGTGGCGGGCTTCAGCGCAGCCACGGCGGCGGCCGTGGTGGTGGCCAACATGATCGGCACGGGCGTTTTTACCTCCCTGGGCTTTCAGCTGGTGACCTTGAATACGGGCTTTGCCCTTATTGCCCTTTGGGTTGTGGGGGGGCTGACGGCGCTCTGCGGCGCCCTCACCTACGCGGAGCTGGGGGCGGCCTTGCCCCGATCCGGGGGGGAGTACAATTTTTTGAGCCAGGTCTACCACCCTGCCGCGGGCTTCACCTCGGGCTGGGTATCCTTCACCGTGGGCTTTGCGGCCCCCGTGGCCCTAGCCGCCATCACCTTCGGGACCTACCTCTCCAGCATCTTCCCTGCGCTGTCCGCGACGCCCCTGGCCCTGGGCCTGGTAGGGGCGCTGACGGTGATTCACGCCAATAGCCGGCGCCATTCCGGGGGTGTGCAGCGCAGTTTCACGGTGCTCAAAATCGCCCTCATCGTGCTCTTTTGCCTCGCCGCGGCCCTGAGCCTGGAGGCGCCCCAGCCCGTGAGCTTTTGGCCTACGGTGGAGGCCGGGAGTGAGGTGTTCTCCGCGGCCTTTGCCGTCTCTCTGATTTACGTGAACTACGCTTACACGGGATGGAACGCGGCAACCTACCTCACGAGCGAGCTCGACAATCCTCAGCGCGACCTGCCCCGCATCCTCGCCTTCGGCACGGCCATCGTCGCGCTGCTCTACGTGGCCTTAAACGTCACCTTCCTTCGGGTCGCCCCGGCGGAGGCCATGGTGGGCAAGGTGGAGGTGGGTTACATCGCGGCGCAAAGCGTCTTCGGCCCCGTGGGCGCGACGATCATGGGCACGGTGCTGGCCCTGCTGCTGATCTCCACCGTGAGCGCCATGACCCTGGCGGGCCCGCGGGTGTTGCAGGTGGTGGGGGAGGACTTCCCCCTGTTTCGCAGCCTGGCTAAGACCAACGCCGACGGGCTGCCGGCCCGGGCGGTTTATGTGCAGTCCGCCCTGGCCATGGCCTTCATCCTCACCGGCTCCTTTGAGTCCATCCTTATCTTTGCCGGCTTCACCCTAGGCCTGAACTCCTTCATGGCCGTGGCCGGGGCTTTCCTGCTGCGCTGGCGCCAGCCCGAGCGCCCCCGGCCCTATCGCATTCCCTTTTATCCCTTCCCGCCCCTCATCTACTTAGGCCTTACGGGATGGACCATGGTTTATCTGCTCCAAGCCCAAACCCGGGAAGCGCTCCTGGGTTTGGCCATCGTCGCCCTGGGCCTCGCGGTCTATGCCGTAGCCCGGCGCTTCAATCCGGCCTTTACCGCCGGGGACTCGGAGACTGCCCCATGACGGCCCTTGCCCATCGCTTTGCCTCCGGCGTCGAAGGCGTACCCTTTACCGTTCCCTCCGCGAATCCGGAGAGTTACCAGGCCGTGCTACGCGATGGTGAGGACTGCCTTGCTCGCCGTCCCGTGACGCTTCAGGGCTTGCTCTTTCCCCAGGCAGAACCCGCGCCCCTGGTGCTGGTGGTCCCGGGAAGCGTGGGGGTCGCGAAATCGCACCGGGCCCACGCGGAAACCCTGCATGGGGCGGGCTATGCCACCGCCGTGCTCGATCCCTTTGGGGGCCGGGCCGTGGCCTCCACGGTGGCTAATCAAACCCAGTACACCTTTGCCGCCAGCGCCTTTGACGTGTGCCGGGCCGCGGCGTTGTTGGCTCAGCGCCCCGAGGTGAGGGGCGGGCAGGTGGGCGTGCAGGGGCACAGCCGCGGGGGCAGCGCGGTGCTTCAGGCCGCCGTCACCCGTTTCCGGGAAGCCGCCGGGGGGCCGCCCCTGGCCGGGGCCTATGCCGTGTACCCCTGGTGCGGTCACCAGTTCTTAAATCCGGCGGTGGGTAGCACAGCAGTGCGCGGGATCATCGGCGACGGTGATGAGTGGTGTTCCGCGCAACAGATGCAGGGCTACCTCAATGCCATGCGCTTGACCGGCGGCGCCGTGTCTTGGCGGGTGGTGTCTGGCGCCCATCACAGCTTTGATCGCGAGGAGCCCGTCTCCCTCGAGCCCGAGGCCGCCGTGGCGCCGGCTGCGCCCACGGCCTACCTCACGGACGAGGGGGTTTTCCTTGAACCCAGCGGCCTTGCCCCAGATCCCACGCTGTCTGAGCGAGACCTTATGGTTTCGGCCATGAAGGCGGGCTACGGCCGTAAGGGCGCCCACCTAGGGGCGCGTAGCGAGGAGGAGCCGGCGCTCTTTCGCGCCGACATGCTGGCCTTCTGGCATCGGGCTTTACCCCTCGCCGGCTAGCCCCCGCGAGGGAAGGGGTAGATACCCAGCTGGGTATGGACCCAGGCCGCGGCCCCAAAGAGCCCCAGGGCAAGCACGAAGGCGAGGAGGTCGTACTTCAGGGAGGGCGCTGCGGGGCGCTCCCATGCCGGGGCCTGGCGCTTAATCACAATCACGGTGACCACGGCCCAGGCCAGGAGGCCGCCGAAAAGCAGCATGGCGGCAAGGTCGCCGTTCGCCAGAAGGTGCCCCGTGGCCCAGAGCTTCACCCCCGTGAGCTGCTTGTGGCGCACCTTGGCGGAAAGCTTCCCCGGCACCATGGACAGGGCGAAGAACCAGAAGGCGAGGAGCACCAGTAGGTTGGTGGCATGAATCATCCCCACCGGAGGCCACCATACGGGGATGAAGGGGGCGCTGCGGTAGCCAAGGATCATCAGGACGAGGCCAGCTCCGATGCCCAAAGCGGCAAGGCCCCGGCCCCGATCCCCCAGCGCTTCGCGCTTCTGAGGGTTTAGGCGCTTAAAAAGGTGGGCAAGGGACCACAGCAGCAGGCCCGCCAGCAGCATGAGCATTCCCATCGCAATCCTTCCTTATGGTCGTTGGTTTTGAAGGCTCGCCCTCAAAGGGAGCATGGCGGCCCGCTCGCGATGGCGCAACTGCCGCCTCAGGCGGGCGCTGCGCACTCCGCGAAGCAAAGGGCGAGGAGGTCCCCAAGGGATGCCTCGTCGCCTTCGCTGAAGGCCGCGGGCTGATCGCTATCGAGGTCGAAAACGCCGAGCAGCGTGCCGCGCCGATTCCACACCGGCAATACGAGTTCCGATTGGGTGCTGGCGGCGCAGGCAATGTGCCCGGGAAACGCATGGACGTCGTCCACTCGCTGGGCCTGCCCCGTACGCGCCGCGGCGCCGCAGACCCCGCGGTCAAAGGGAATGGTTAGGCACCCATGACCGCCCTGGTAGGGGCCGATCTTCAGAAGCCCCGGGGCGACCACGCGGTAAAAGCCCGTCCAGTCCGCCTGGGGTAGGGCCTGGTGGACCTCGCAGGCGACGGTGGCCATGAGGGCGATGGGGTCGAACTCCCCTGCGCAGAGGGCCGTCAGCCGCTGGCGCAGGTCGTCGTAAAGCGTAGACGTCATGGAAGCCGTTCCAAACTGGGGACACAGGGTGAGCAGTGTAGCGAAATGGGGCACGATGTCCGCGGGGCGTTCCGCGCGGCCTGCGCCGAGCGCAAAAATTTCCCGTTTTGGTGCAAAAAGGAGTTTTTGTGCACCAAAGGGGATCGCTTTTACGACCTCTGAAGTTGTTGTAATTTGTAAATAACTGAACTGTAGGGTTTTGCGGAGCTGGCATAGAACCTGCTCTTCAATCGTGCTTAAGTCACCTCTCTTACAGCATGCCCCCCGTCGCTTTCGCGACAGCGGGGGATGGTCAAGTGCGCGGTCCTGGGAGGGGCTTCAGTGCTGGACTCTTGCATCCCCCGCATCCTGCGGAGGGATGCGCAGTTTGAGTCGCTACACTGACGAGGAATAGCGGTTTCATGAGCTTTACATTCGATACGCTGGTGATGGTCCTCACCCTTCTGGGCGCGGGAGGCATCGCGGGCATCACCACGGGCCTCTTTGGCGTCGGTGGGGGGTTCATCATCGTCCCCACCCTGCTCGCTATTCTTCCCATCTTCACCGACGCGCCCGATACGCTCGTTCACACCGCTGTAGGGACTTCCCTCGCCAGCATTATCGTCTCCTCCGTGCGTGCCGTGCAGGCCCATTGTCGCCACGGCGCCGTGGATTTCGCCGTGCTGCGGAGCTGGGCGCCCTGGCTTGTCCTTGGGGTCTGTGGGGGCCTATGGGTGGCCTCTAAGGTGGACGCGCAGCGTCTGGTGTTGGTATTTGCCATCGGCGTAGCTGTGTACTCGATCTACTTCATTTTTCCCAGCTGGTTTAAGCGCGACGCAGACCCCTGGAACCTCCCCACGGGTGGAGGCCTGGCCTTTCTGGCGTCAGCCCTGGGCGGCTTCTCCGCGCTGCTGGGCATCGGCG
>JAURCQ010000179.1 GCA_030828335.1 Gammaproteobacteria bacterium | reverse complement strand
ATGCGTAGGTAGGCGAGGCCTGGGATTAGCCAGCGATGGCTAACGGAGGGAATGTCGATGAGGGCCCGGGTTAGGGTCACGGTGAAGCTGTCCTCCTCCGTCGGCCGGCGCAGTGTCAAGGTGACGGGATCGCCGATCTCACCCCGAAGCGCGCCGAGGGCCGCTTCCGTGCCCACCACGGCGGTGCGTTGCCCATCCACCGCTTCGATCCAATCCCCGGGGCGCAGCCCCGCCTCCGCAGCGGGGGTGCCGTCGATGGGCGCGACGACCTTCAGCCGACCCTCTTCCTCAAGAATCTCAACGCCGATGCCGCCGAACACCCCTTCCGTCGCCTCCTGTAGGGCTGCGTAGGCATCGCCGGTCAGGTAGCTAGAGTGAGGGTCGAGGCGCTGCACCATGCCTTCGATGGCGTCCTCGAGGAGGGTTTCATCGTCGATCGGTTCCACATAGTGGCTCCGAATCCGATCCAACGTTTCCACGAATACCCGGAGGGACTCGATGGCATAGCTGCCTTCCGCTGCGGCTTCGGAAATGGGGGCGGGGTCCTCGGCAGCGACCAGGGTCAGCGGGGCCGTGGCGAGGCAAAGCCCGCTTGCTGAAAGCAGGCACAGGGCGAAGAAGCGCGGGGCAGGGAGCATAGGCGGTGATCTCTTTCGTGGCGATGGCGCCCTAGGAGCGCGCGACGCACCAGCGGATGGGATCCTGGGGAGCGCCGTTTTGACGAAGTTCGAACCATAAACCGGCGCTGCGAGCACCGCCAGAGCGGCCCGCGGTGGCAATGACCTCCCCAGCCTCCACCTGCTGCCCTTCTCGGTAGAGGAGGCTCTCGGCCTGGCCGTAGAGGGACAGCCAGCCTTCCCCGTGATCGATAATGATCATAAGCCCGAAGCCTCGGAGCCAATCGGCGAAAACCACCTGGCCACGAGCGATGGCGCGCACGGGCGTCCCCTCCTCGGCCCCGAGGCGCAGCCCATTGGCGCGAAGCTGGCCCGCCTCGAGGGGGGCTCCAAAGGCTTGGAGGACTCGCCCCTCCAGGGGCCAGGGGAAGGTGCCCGGGCGCGCCTTGAAGGTGCGCTTGGCGGCCTCCGCCTCCAGGCGCTTCAAAAGGGCGGTGAGCGCCTTTGCGTCCTGGCTTAAGGCCGTGCGCCGGGCTTCCCTTTCGGCGAGGCGGCTGCGAAAGGCTTCGAGGCCTTGGGCCCGTTGGCTTCGGGCCGCGGCGAGCTGCCGCTCCAGGGCCGCAGCTTCCGCTTGCTGGGCCGCCCGGGCTTTCCGCTCGGCTTCGAGGGTCTCGCGTTGGGCTTTCAGGGCCGCGGCGGTGGCATCGAGCTCCGTGGCGGCGGCGCCATAGTGCTCCGCCAAAAAGGCCTGAAAGGTGAGAATGCGCCCCCGGGCATCGGGGCTCTCGCCCTCCAGGGCGAGCTGAAGAGGCGCGCGGCGGCTGAGGAGCCAGGCGCTGCGCACGGTCGCGGCGAGGGCCGCTTGCTGAGTCTCGTAGGCAGCTTCCGTATTAGCCAGCGCTGCCTCCAGGGTGCGCACCGCTTCCGTGATTTCAGCGAGGGCACGGCTCGCGGCCCGGGTGGCCCGGGCTTGTTCGTTCAGGGCTTGGTCGGCTTGCTTTAAAGCCCGATCGAGCGCGGCTTGATCGCCAGCCTTCTCCGCAATCCAGCGCTCGATTTCGGCCAGCTCGCGCTTCAGCGTCGCCAGCTGGGCCGACGTTTCGTCTGCGCTGGGGGCCGCGGTGCCTGGGAGGGGGAAGAGTAACGCCAGTGCCACAAGCGCACTCAGGCGCCAGGGGCGGCTGGGAGCCCGGGTCGAATTCAAGGGTGTGTCGCGAGCAGGGAGCGCCCCGTCATTTGCTCGGGCTGGGGAAGACCCATGAGCGCCAGGAGCGTCGGTGCGATGTCCGCGAGGGTGCCGTCCCCCTCGCGGAATTGGGGCGACCCTGCGCCCACATAGATAAGGGGGACGGGCTCGCAGGTATGCGCCGTGTGGGGTTGGCCCGTGCTGTGGTCCGTCATCTGTTCGACGTTGCCATGATCGGCGGTGATGAGGGCCTGGCCTCCGGCCTTTCGAAGGGCGGCTTCCACCCGGCCTAGGGCCGTATCGAGGGTTTCCACCGCCTTGATGGCAGCGGGAAGGATCCCCGTATGGCCGACCATGTCGCCGTTGGCGTAGTTGCACACGATGAGATCAAAGCGGTGCTGTTCGATGGCGTCCACCAAAATGTCCGTGACCGCTTCCGCGCTCATCTCCGGGGCGAGGTCGTAGGTGGCAACGGAGGGTGAAGGTACGAGTTCCCGCGTCTCCCCGGGGAAGACCTGCTCTTTGCCGCCGTTAAAGAAGAAGGTGACGTGGGCGTATTTCTCCGTTTCCGCCACCCGCAGCTGCCGCAGCCCCGCTTGGCTGATCACTTCCCCGAGGGTGTTTTCGAGCCGCGTCGGCGCATAGGCACAGGGGGCGGGCAGGCTTTCGGCGTAGCGCGTTAGGGTGACGAAGGCGGCGAGGGCCGGGGTTTTCGGCCGCGGGAAGCCGTCGAAGGCCGGGTCGATGAAGGCCTGGCTCAGCTCCCGGGCACGGTCGGCGCGGAAATTCATGAAGATCACCGCGTCCCCATCGTTGATGGTGCCTTCCGGGCCTCCGCACCAGGTGGCGTCAACGAATTCATCCGATTCATCGCGGGCATAGGCCTCGGCGAGGGCCTCGGTCGCGCTGGGGGCCTGGCGTCCGGCGCCTTCCGTGAGGAGCGCGTAGGCCTTGGCGACCCGATCCCAGCGCTGGTCCCGGTCCATGGCGTAGTAGCGCCCCACCACGCTGGCCACCCGACCCACCCCGAGGCTTTTCAGCGCCTCATCGGCGGCCTTGAGGGACGGCCCGGCGGAGCGCGGGGGCGTATCCCGGCCGTCGAGGAAGGCGTGAATATAGACCCGCTCGGCGCCCCGGGCCGCAGCGGCCCGGGCCATGGCGAGGATATGGTCTTCGTGGCTGTGTACGCCACCAGGGGACAAAAGGCCGAGGAGGTGCACCGCCCCCCCCGTGGCCTTTGCGGCGTCCACGGCCCCCATGAGCGTCGCGTTCTCCGCGAGGGCGCCGGAGGCGGCGTCCTGATTGATGCGCGTGAGCTCCTGGAAGATGACCCGGCCCGCGCCCAGGTTCATATGCCCGACTTCCGAATTGCCCATCTGCCCTTCCGGGAGCCCCACGGCGAGCCCCGAGCCGTTGATGAGGCGGTGCGGCGCCTCGGCCCAGAGCCGATCCCAGGTGGGGGTTTGAGCCAGGGAAATGGCATTGTCGGGCCCCGGCTCCGCGTAGCCAAAGCCATCGAGAATAATGAGCAGGGTAGGGCCAGCGGTCATGGGCGGGACTCTCCGGAAGGCGGGCAGCGCGTGTGACTAGTGTAATACGGGGGCCAGCGCGGCAGTAGGGACGTGTATACTTCGCGCCCTAAGTTCCGCCGCCGTCGAGCGTTTCATGGATCACATTCTGACCTTCATAGGCGCCCATCCGCTGCTTACGGGAAGGTTCGTGGCGCTGCTGGTGCTGTTCATCCTTAACGAGACCCAGCGCGGCGGTAAAACCATCGGCGCTCAGGGACTGGTGGACTGGGTCAACCAGCACCATGCCCTGGTCCTCGACGTGCGGGATCGTAAGGCCTTTAGCACGGGCCACATTGCCCAGTCGCTCAATATCCCCTTCGCCACCCTGGAAAAGTCCCTGAGCGAGCTCGAGAGCCATCGCGGC
>JAURCQ010000178.1 GCA_030828335.1 Gammaproteobacteria bacterium | reverse complement strand
CACGAGGGTGGCATCCTTTGTCGGCGGCGGCACGGAAAGCAAAGCGGCGGAACCGCCGGTAGTCGGAAGCCCTGCCGTATCCATGTTGTCCTTCACAGCCAGGGGCACGCAGTGGAGCGGGCCTAGGGATTCCCCGGCTTTCCGCTTTTGATCCAAGGCCCGGGCCTCGGCGAGCACCGCCGCATTCACCACGGTCACGGCTCGCACCCCGAGGGGCTGATCATAGGCCTGGACGCGGTCTAGGTAGTGGGTCACGAGGGCTTCGCAGCTGACAGTCCCGGACGCCAGCGCTTCCTGCACCGCCGCAATGGAGCCCTCGAAGGCGAGCACTCCGGCGCTGTCCTGTGCCCCATCCTCCGCGGATTGCCCCGCCCCGGCGGCCCCGGCGGTCGCGCTTAGGAGTAGCCCCAGAGCCAGCCCTAGGCTGCCGAAGCGCCGCCCAAGCCCCGGCCCCCGGCGCATCAGAACGGCCACCACCAGGGGCTTTCCAGGGACTTCCGGCAGCCCCGAAGCTGGGTGTCATAGCGATTGGCGCGGGTTTGAACCTTCTTCGCCGTTTCAATCAGCCAGCCCTTACTGCGCCAGGTGCCCCGGCGGAACCCGCCGCGCCCATCGTGATAGGCCAGATAGAGGCTATAGGCGTCGTTGGGCTTAAGCCCCAGCTCCTTCACGCTCGCCCGGTTGTACCAGGCCATGAAATCGATGGCGTCCCGAAAATCGTCGCGGTCGGAAAAGAGCCCCCCCTCGGCCTCCACGTAGTCATCCCAGGTTTCATTTTTCACCTGGGCATAGCCATAGGCCGTGGAGGGTCGTTTCCAGGGAATGAAGCCAAAAAGCTTCAAGCGCGGCGGCTTGGCCTTCGCCCGAAAGGAGGACTCCTGGTACATGATGGCCATGAGCACGGGAATGGGAATATCCCAGCGCCGCTCGGCCCGGGCCGCGTCGTCAAACCAATCGGCCTTCTCGGCAAAAATAAGGCAGATGTTGTCGCTCCGCCCTGGCGGGGTGGATGCGCAGCCAGCCACGAGGGCCAGGCAGCACAGCATCACGAGCCCTCGCCGTAATCCAGCCCCTTTCATTCCCTTGCCTCCAAAAATTCGATAAATGCCGCTTCATCCATGATGGGAACGCCCGCAGCCTGGGCCGCCGCCAGCTTCTGCCCGGCGGCCTCACCGGCGACCACGACGTCAGTATTTTTCGACACGCTCCCCGCAACCTTAGCACCTAGGGCCTGGAGCCGATCCTTCGCAGCCTTCCGCGGGAGCGTCGCGAGCGTGCCCGTGAGCACCCAGTTTTGCCCCGCCAGGGGCTGGGGCCCTCGAGGCGCCGGAGGTACGGGGTCCACCCCCGCTGCCAGCAAGCGGTCCACGAGGCTTCGGTGGGCCGGCTCAGCAAAGTGATCGAGAATGCCCTGGGCGACGATGGGCCCGACGTCCCGCAGGGCCGTCAGGGCGTCAAAGTCCGCCGCGATCAAGGCCGGCAGGGAAGGAAAGGCTTCCGCCAGGGTGACCGCCGTGGCTTCCCCCACCTCCCGGATCCCAAGGGCAAAGATCACCCGGGCCAGGGGGCGTCGCTTCGAGGCAGCAATGGCGTCGATGAGGTTCTGCGCCGACTTCTCCGCCATGCGGGGCAGGCCCGCCACCGCGGGCAGATCGAGGTGGTAAAGGTCCGCCACATCCTTCAAGCGCCCGGTCTCCACCAGGGCCGAGGCAAGCTTTTCCCCGAGCCCATCGATATCCATGGCCGTGCGCTGGGCAAAATGCTGAAGCCCCGCCACCAGCTGGGCCGGACAACCCTGGCTGTTGGGACAGCGCAGCACCACCGCGTCCACCTCCCGGCGCAGGGCTGCGGCGCACACGGGGCACTGGGTAGGCACCGCGGGGACCTCACCTCGGGGGCTCGTCGTCAGCTCGAGATCCACCCGCACCACCTGGGGAATGACATCCCCCGCACGACGCACCCACACCGTATCCCCCGGGCGCACGTCGAGCCGAGCCACTTCGTCAAAGTTATGTAGCGTCGCATTGGAGACCGTGACCCCGCCCACAAACACCGGTGCCAACCGGGCCACGGGGGTCACGGCGCCGGTACGCCCCACCTGAAGCTCTAGCGCTTCCAGCTGCGTAAGGGCCTCCTCCGCCGGGGGCTTAAAGGCCAGCGCCCAGCGCGGCGTGCGGCTCAGCACCCCCGCCGCCTGCTGCAGCGCCAGGTCATCGAGCTTAATCACCACCCCATCGATGTCGTAATCAAGATCCGCGCGCTGGGTCAGGCAGCGACCGATGAAGGCCAGCACGGCCTCCACCCCATCGCAGCGGGGGGTGTGGGGGTTCACGGGCAGGCCCCAGCGACGGAGCGCCTCAAGGGCCTGGCTATGGCTTTTGAACTGCTCCGAGCCCGCTTCCCCCACGCTATAGGCAAAGATACGCAGGGGACGGCGCGCCGTAAGGGCAGGATCAAGCTGGCGGAGGCTCCCGGCTGCGCCATTTCGGGGATTCACGAGGGGCTTATAGCCCCCGGCTTCCGCACCCGCGTTGTAGGTCGCAAAGGCGCTCCGGGCCATGTAGACCTCGCCCCGAACCTCAAGCTGGGCGGGCCAATCGTCGCCCCGAAGTTGGAGGGGAACGGCCGTTATGGTGCGGATATTCCCCGTGATGTCTTCCCCGGTTTGCCCGTCGCCCCGGGTCGCGGCCAGCACCAGCCGACCCTGCTCGTAAACCAGGCGGACCGCCACGCCGTCAATCTTCGGCTCGCAGGTGTAGGTGAGGGGCGCCCGGTCGAGCTCCCGGCGCAGGCGCTCGTCGAAGTCCCGAACCCCCTCCTCGTCCGTGCACTTACCCAAGCTAAGCATGGCCGTGGGATGGGCCACGCTTTGAAACCCGAGCGCCGGCGCCCCGCCCACGCGCTGGGTCGGGGAGCTGGGGTCGACCAGCTCAGGATGGGCAGCCTCCAGCGCCAGCAGGCGATCGAAGAGTGCATCGTATTCCCCGTCGCTGACCTTCGGGGCATCAAGGACGTAATAGGCGTGATTGTGTTCCGCGAGGCTGTGGCGCAGGGCCTGCGCTTCCCGGCGCGCCGCATCCAGGGCCGAGCGGCTCTCCTCTGCGCGCCTCTCGGTCGTCATCGAGGACTCGGGCGCGACATCTGGCGACGCTGGAACTCCCGGATGCGCTGACGGCAGTAGTCGAGGGTTTGCGCCGTCATGACGCTACGTTGTTCGTCGCGCAGCTCCCCCTGGAAGCGTTCCGCAAGGGCCTTGGCTACCTGCACCATGGCCTCGAAGGCCTCCAGGGGTGCGGAAGGCCCGGGCAGTTGGAGGAAGAAGGACACCCCAGGGGTTTCAAAGCTATCAAGGGTGCTGAGGTCAAAGGTGCCCGGCTCCACGGCGCTGGCCATGGAAAAGGCCGGTTGCCGCGTCGTCGCATCGTAGTGATGGAAGATGTTCATATCCCCGTAGCGCAGGCCGTAATGGGTCACCGTTTCCACCAAGGCAGGACCGGCCATGGGCGCCTCCCGCGCCAGCACGTGCACCACAAGCACTTCCTCCGGCGGCGGCGGGGGCTCCGGGGCTCGCGCCGCAGGCTCGGCGGGGGCGGCCTTCGCCGTAGCCTTCGCCTTCGGCGCTTCCCGCTTCCTTCGCCCGTCAGCAGGGGCGGCGCGGGGCACGATGGGCTCCCCTGCGAAGAGCGGCGCCTGCTCGGGAACGGGCGGGGCAGGCGGGGCGTCCGCCGAGTTCGGGCAGCTTGTGGGCAGGCAGTGCATGCAGACAGGATCGCTGGCGCGTGACACTAGACTAGAGTGTGACAGCTGCAGCGTATGATCGAGGACATATCTGGCACAGAACGCCGGCTGCAGCG
>JAURCQ010000177.1 GCA_030828335.1 Gammaproteobacteria bacterium | reverse complement strand
GCCGTCGGTGATATCGAATTCCACCCCGCGCTGCGCCACGGGCACGTTATCGGCATGGCAGTCGAGGCAGAGATCGGCCTCGTGAGCCTTGGGCAAGCCCAGGTTCTTGGCAATGCGCTGGGACTCTTCGTTCAGCAGGACGTTGTAGGCCCCGGCGTGTTTGTCGTAGCGCGTCCAGGTGACGTACTCGTTCTGCAGCACGTTCGCGCCGCCCCGCTCCACCGTCGCCCCATGGCAAACGCTGGAGGCGCAGCTGGCCACGCCCTCGTGCACCTTCCCATCGTCCTGGGGCAGCACCGCACCGGCGCCTCCCGCCAGCAGGAGGCCGCCGATCAGCGCCAAGCCTCGAATCCATCGCGTGTGCATCATGGTGCTCATCGACCTCCCCCACCTGCGCCCACACCTTCGGACGCGGACCGGTTTTCCTGCGATTCAGCTTCAGCCATGGCCGCCGGCGGCCGACCCCGGGGAATCATGGCCCCGGTGCCCGGCGTATCCGTGACGGTCCAGGGCTTGCCTTGCTTATCAAAGACCAAATTTTTCATGTCGTCCTGGTACAGGGGCCCGGCGCCGAGGCGACCAAACACGGCGACCTGCCCCCCCGTTTCATCCACGGCCCGATCCCGCTCCAGGGGCCGGGTCACCGCCAAGGCCGGGGCATCCGTTTGAAAACGCGCCACCAGCTCGGGTTTCGGATCGGGAGAGAAGCCATAGAAGCCCGGCACCGTATCCGGCGCCGTCAGCTGCACCACCTTAAGGCCCTCGCGACCGTCGGCCACGTAAGCGAAGAGAGACGCATTGGTGTGGGCCACGGAGACGTCCCGAGCATCCACAATGCCCGCGTCCCGGCCCACCACGTCATAGCGCTTGAGCGCCGTGGGCTTCTCCGCATCCACCACCACCAGGCCCTCGCTGCCCGCGGCCACGTAGACCCAGGTGCGGGCCACGAAGATACCCCGGGCGTCGGCTAGGCGGATGGTGTTCCCCACGGTGATGAAGGGATGGTCCGGGTCCGTGACGTCCACCACCTTCAGTCCCTCGGCATCGGTGACGAAGAGGTAGCGGAACTGGAGATGGGACGCGCGGCCATCGGTAAGGGGCAACACGGAGCGCACCGCGGGCTTCAGCGGATCGTCGAGATCAAGGATCACGAGTCCGGCGTCGGCCAGGATGTAGGCCAGATGGCCACCCATGGTGATGTGCTGGGCGCCGTCGAGGATCCCCCCCTCGTTCCAGGTGAGGGCCCGCTCTAGGAAGTTATTCCGGGGCTCGCCGTCCGTGAAGGTATCGATGTTGACGAGGATGAGCCCCTCCTCCGTATCGGTCACGAAGGCGTAGTGATAGATCGGATGGGAGGGCCGCTCCTGGTTCGTCACCCGCATGAGCTCGCCTTCGTTCCGCGTCGGCGCCACGGGCTGGGTGGTGACAATGGAAACGCAGGTCGCGTTCGCCGATTCCACCTGGGTGTCATGCCCCAGCTCGCTGAAGGGCCCGGTCAAAATGCGATCGCTCACGCCCTTGTTGGCGATGTTCGCGATATCGAGGACGCGGAAGCCGCCCTTCCCCGTTGCCGCATAGAGGTACTCGCCCCGATGCTGAAGACACTGCACCGCATCGGAGAGGCCCTCGGCGTGGTGCTGAGGCAACACCCGATCCCGCTCGAGGTGCTCGGCGTACCAGTCCGGGTAAGCGTAGCGATGAAGGAAGGAGCCGATCACCGCCTGGGGTTCCTCCCACTCCGTGACCTGCACCGCTTCCACAGTCCCTTCCCCGCCAACCCAGGCGAAGTAGCCCATGAAGTCGATGTAGTCCGTCCCGTAGCCCAGGGTCTGGGCCATGATGGCGTTGTTGTCGCCGTCCGCGGACAGGTGGCAATCGCTGCAGTTGCGCGTTTCCGTCTTCCGCACCGTATGGGGGAAGTGGGGGTTGATCGCCTGGGAGCTATAGCCGCTCGCCGCCATGGGGGGCTGCTGGATATAGATCTTTTCCCGGTTCGAGTTGGTGGAGGACAGCACCAGGGCCGAGGTGGAGCGCAGGGGCGCCACGCGACCGCCGTTGATGCCGCCGCGACGACCAATCATAAAGATCTGATCCCGCACCACCTGAGGGTTATAGGTGGCAAAGTTCCGGGATTCGCCCCCTTCGTAGTGATGACGCTCGGTCTTCCAATTCGCCTGGATGGGCAAATGGCAGCCACCGCAGCTCGTGGTCCAGGAGGTGTGGCAGGTGTAGCACTCCATCTTTTCGTAGCTGTGGGCGCGCTCTTCCGGTGGGACATCCTCCCCCCAGTGCTGGCTGCCCGTGTTCGTGCTCATGAGCTTCGCTCGGGCCGCCTTCTCGTTGTAGCTGGCATGCCCTTCCGTGACCGAGTCCTTGACGAGGCTCATTTCCCACTCGAGCTCCGGATTCAAAAGGCTCCGCTGGATCAGCTTGCCGTCCACCCATTCAAAGCGGGGCTTGCCGTCGGGGTTCCGCAGCAGGCTTAAGTCGTGGCCCCCGGGGGGCGACGCCGGACCGGAGGTGCGAAGGTTTGGATAGGCCTCCGCCGTGCCATGGCAGTCCTGGCAGTCGATCTCCACGGCGTTCGCGACTTCCGTATAGAGATGGCCATTGCCGTGGGAGTCCTGAGCAAAGTGGCAGTCCGCGCAGTGCATGCCGATCTCGGCATGGATGTCGCGCATGTGCACGGCGCGATCGAACTTCTCCCTGGTCGGGAGGTCGTCCGGAACCGGCCGTCCCGCCTCGTCGAGCAGCGTACCGTCACGCGAGCGCTTGAAGATCGCGCGGAAGTTCCAGCCGTGGCCGTGGTAGTCCGCGAACTGGGTGTTCTTATTCTGGGGGTTTCGCTCGGAAACGGTCTTCAGGAATTCGGGATCGGCCCACTTCCCGCGCGGCGCAGCGCCGTTCGGGTTCCGCTCGTTCACCTCCCGAATTTCCGCCGAGGTCGGGTATTTCTGCTCTTCGGGCCACATGTTGGGCGCGTCGGACTCGTAGTCCCACATGGTGTAGCCGAGGTAGCTGTTCAGGAACATGTTCGGCTGGTGCATGTGACAGGACATGCACTGGGCGGTAGGAATGGCCCGGCTAAAGGCGTGGCGAATGGGATGCCCCGATTCATCCTTGGCGATGGTGGGATCCACCGTGACCGACTTCCCTTCATGACCATAGGGGGCCCACTGCCCGGAATGGCGCGGATCCCGATCGTTCGCATACACCACGTGGCAGGAGCCACAGCCTGAGGTGCGGTAATCCCCGGGCTGCTCGTTGGTGCCCAGGAACCACATGAGCGGATCGTTCAGACGGGTCTTGGTGATGTTGATGAGGGGCACGGAAATACGTTGCCCCGTGCCCGAACCCCGGTTGGACTGGCGGATGTCCGGGCGCCCCGGCTCTTCCAAGCGCTGAATGAGACCCAGGGAATTGGGCAGGCCCGTCTCCGGGAAGGTATTCAGGATATTCCGGCCCCCGCGCTCAAAGACTCGGAAGATGTCTCCGGGCTTCACCGTTTCCCAGGCCGGCAGGGCCGCCAGCTGGGGCTGGACCCCGTAGTCCTTCTGCGCCGTCGCCGCGTCCAGGAGCGGCGGCCCCGCAATGGCCGAGCCCTCTCCCTCCCGGGTATAGGCCTCGCCCAAAATGTAGTTCTTAAAGGGCAGGATGCCGTTGTTATAGGCGGCGCCGCCCCAAAGCATGGCGCCCGTGGCCATGATGGAGCGCTTCGCCGCCTGGATCGTTTCCATGTGACAGGCGCCGCAGGCCTCTTCCACCACCCGGTAGTCCGAGGGATTCACGAAGCGAACGAACTCCGGACTCTCCCGGTTCAGTAGGGTGTAGCTCTGCTGGGGGTTCTTGGAATGGGGGAAGTGCCAATC
>JAURCQ010000176.1 GCA_030828335.1 Gammaproteobacteria bacterium | reverse complement strand
CAAAGGGCGTGATGGGGGGTGACGGCGCCGTCATCCCAGTGCGCTTCGAGGCCCAGGGGCAGCACGGTGGTCGCGCGTACTCGCCGCGCCGTGGGGTAGTGATCGAAGTCCGGGGTGTCCATGGAAGCCCTCCCGTCGCTTAGGCCAGAGCCATCATGGCGGGGGCGGGGCGCGGGCGCTAGCGGGCGCGGAGGCCCTGATAGGCTTCCTGCACTGCGTGGAATGCCTCTGGAGAGCCTCCGGTATCGGGGTGGGCGCGCTGTAAGGCCCGGCGATAGGCCTGCTGCAGCGTCGCTTCCGTCAGCGGTTCCGAGAGGTTTAGCCCTAGGGTTTTCCGAAAGCCGCGCACCCGAGCCTGGATGCTCTCCTGGGGGGCGGAAGCCTCCCGGTTCTCGGTCCCGGGCCGCGGACCCAGGGTTTCGTAGGCGCGCTGGCCCCGCCGGGTGCTCGCGAAGGCAGGCTGGGAGGTACCGTGGGCGCGAAGGTTCAGGAAGGCCTGGGCGTGGGGAAGACCATTGAGAGCCCGGGCCTGTGCCCGTTCCCCGGAACCCACGAGATAGGGGGCTAGGGGGCCGAGCCCAAGAAAACCATCTAAATTTCCGCTGCGCTGACCCAAGGCGGGAGGTCCTTCTCACCAGTACTTTTGGTCGGCCGACAATCATCTACGTACCGCCCGCGGCGGGCTATTAGGGGAAACCCTATTTTGTAGGATTAAGAATCCTAGAAGCCCGTGAACTTTCGTGAAGTTGGCGACGGATTTTTGGCGGGGGGGGGAAGACAGATGGTTTAAATTCATTCGAGTCCCTCCGCGCATGCTGGGCCCCTATACTTACAGGCCGACAACACTTCTTAGCCCCCGCGGGAAGGAGTCCCCATGCAAGCCATCAGCTGCCCGAAATGCGGAACGGCCTTTAAGGTCGATGAGGCCGGCTATGCCGATCTCCTAAAGCAGGTGCGGGACCACGAGTTCACCGCAGCCCTCGAGGAACGCCTGGCCATGGCCGAGCGCGAGAAGCGGGACGCTGTGGCCCTGGCCAAAAGCGAGCTGCAGGCCAAGCTCGATGCGGCGGAGCTGGCAAAGGATCTGGCCGTAAAGGACGCGCTGGCCGATGCCCTCCGGGAGCGGGACGAGGCCCGGCAAGCTCTGAAGGCGCAGGCCCTAGCTCAGGAGCTCGCGGTGTCGAAGGCCGTGACTGCCGTCACCCAGGAGCGGGACCAGCTGGGGGCTAAGCTCGATCGTTTAGCGCTTGAGAAGTCCCTTGCCGAGCAGGCCCTGAAGGAGCGCTACGAGGTTCAGCTGAAGGACCGGGACGACGCCATCGAGCGCCTAAAAGATATGAAGGCCCGGCTGTCCACCAAGATGCTCGGCGAGACCCTCGAGCAGCACTGCGAAACGGCCTTCAACCAGATTCGCGCCACGGCCTTTCCCCATGCCTACTTTGAGAAGGACAACGACGCCCGCACTGGGAGCAAGGGGGACTACATCTTCCGGGATCAGGACGAGGCGGGGACGGAAATCGTCTCCATCATGTTCGAGATGAAGAACGAGGCGGACACCACGGCAACGAAGAAGCGCAACGAGGATTTTCTAAAAGAGCTGGACAAGGATCGCAACGAAAAGGGCTGCGAGTACGCGATTTTGGTGTCGCTCCTGGAGGCTGAGAGCGAGCTCTACAACACGGGCATCGTCGATGTGTCTCATCGCTATCCCAAGATGTACGTGATCCGGCCCCAATTCTTCCTGCCCATCATTGCGCTCCTACGCAATGCGGCCCTTGGCGCCTTAAGCTATAAGCAGGAGCTTGCGCTGGTGAAGGCGCAGAATGTGGATATCACCCACTTCGAAGAGAACCTCGAGGCCTTCAAGACTGCCTTCGGCAAGAACTACGATCTGGCCTCCCGGCGCTTCCAGACGGCGATCGATGAGATCGATAAGTCCATCGACCATCTGCAGAAAACCAAGGATGCGCTGCTCGGTGCGGACCGCAACCTGCGCCTTGCCAATGACAAGGCCCAGGATGTGTCCATCAAAAAGCTGACCCGGAACAACCCCACCATGCAGGCTAAATTCCAGGCTCTGGGGGACGATTCAGGGGCTGGTTCAGGGGACTAGAGTTTCCCCGCCCAGGGTGAGCTGGACGGGCGCGTAGCCCGCCTCCCGGAGCATCGCGAGCATGCCCTTGGGCCCTCCGAGATGTCCGGCCCCAACCATGGAAAAGGTGGTTTTCCCGCTTTCAAGCAGGGGTAGCAGGGCCTTCGTCATCACTCCGTTGCGCCGGTCGAAGAGCGTGTCCTGAAGCAGTTCCGCATCCTCCAGGCTGGCCATATCCTCAATGCTCGCCGCAAAGAGGGCCTCCGCATCGCCGGCGTACCAGAGCGTCAGCAGCTCGCCGAGCAGCTCCGGGGCTTTGTTTTGGTCCTGGAAGGTCTGGGCGAGGGCCTGGAACTGCAGGGTTAGGGGAAGGCTCATGAGCGAGCCGAGCACCGCCACCGGATCCTCTAGCTCCACAAAGGGCTTGCCCTCTTGGCTGGCCCGGCGGGCGAAAAAGGCCTCAAAGCCTGCCTGCGGCGAATAGCCCAGGCTCATGAGGGTGAGGCCCTCCATTTCCATGGCGATCGCAAGCGGGGGCGCGCTATAGGCAGCTCCGGCGGAGCGCCGAGGCCTTCGAAGAAGTCCTCTAGGGTCTTCTTCAGGGGTTCCGGCATCTCCTTCCGGAGGGTTTTTTCCGACGGTCGGGGCAGGCTTTGGAGCGCGCTCATACGAGCCGGATCCGTCATCAAGAGGGGGTTTACCTCCCCTGCCAGTTGCTCCGCCGCTTGATAAGCCTGCTCATAAACCGGTGGCAGGGGAAAGAGCGTGGGCTTCAGCGCATGGATCGACCCCACCAGATAGAGCGTGCCCTTGGCCCCGGTGACCCGCCACACCTGGCTGCCCTGGGTGAGATCTACCGCGTCCCGATGGGCCCGCCCCAGGGGAATGATGGCGTCGTCGCTGATGAGGATTTCGCAGGGGGCCTCAAGCCCCTTACTTACCCGATCCTGTTCGCAGTTCTGCAGGGCCATCTGGCTGGCTATGACCGCCGTAGGGGCCTTCCAGGCTGAGCCTACGGCGAAGGCGTCCAGGGACGGGTTGACGGAAACGGCAACGGCCCGGTGGGGTTCTTGCTCGTTAAGCGCCCCAAGGCTGGGGGCTACCCGATCCCGCAGGGCCTGAGGCCAGGACACTCCCGAGCCGGCCTCGAGGGCCTCTAGGGTAATTTCGGCTTTTGCTGGTAGGCCTGCCGCGAGCAAAGCGGTGAGTATGACTAAAGTGAATGAACGCATCGGCATCCTTGCCCTCCCGTGATGACGTTTGGCTATCCCCAGTACACCGATTCGCCCTTGGCGGGGTCAAGACCGCTCGGCCGGTTGCGTCATTTGCTACCCTCGCGAGGATCCGTGAGGCGCTCACCATGATCCGACGCGTTATTCTGAGTCGTAAAGGCGTAGATTCTGCCGCCGGGGGAAGGCCATCGCCCATCCTTCCAGACGGCCGGCTGTTCTCCCTGCCCATTCCTCAGCAGCCCCCCTCGACCCATCGCTATCGAGACCTCCGCTTTGAGGAGTTTTCGGCTTCCGAGCTGCAGCGCTTGGGTGGAGGGCCCGCCCTGCATCCCAATCGATCCTGCCACTTTGATCCCATGCTTGATGGCGCCTTGGGCCTGCTGGGGCAACACGGTGCGGCTCAGGGGGAGCTTCTCCAGCATGAAGTGGGGGTGGGAGATCTATTTCTGTTCTTCGGCTGGTTTCGGCGTACGGAAGACCGGCGGGGCTCGGGATGTCATCATCTCTTCGGATGGCTTCAGGTGACCGAGATTGTTCGCGGCACGACCGCCATTGCTGCATTCCTTAAAGCGTCGGGCGTTCGCCATCCCCATGGCTTAGGAGGCGCTCAGGGCTA
>JAURCQ010000175.1 GCA_030828335.1 Gammaproteobacteria bacterium | reverse complement strand
AGGGACCGTCCCCGATCGTCGTAAAGGAAGCGCAGATGATCAAGCGCCTCAGGCGCCTGCAGCGTGCCAGGCAAGGGATAGGCCATCAGCGTTGCCACCGGGCCTAGACTCCGGAGGCCTCGTGCATCGGCGGCGAGGGCTCGGATGCTTCGCCAGCCCGCCACCTCAAGATCAATTTCCCTAAAGGACCAGGCCAGAGGCGAAACGCCCTCGCGGCCATCGTGCCGCAGCGTGCCCGCTTCAAAAGCAACGGCAGAGGAGAAGGGGTGGTAGCGCGCCCGATCCGCGGTGACCCGTATCGCGCCTCGGCGGACGGACACCTCAGAAAAATCCACATAGAAACCGGCGTCATCTCGGCCGACGGCCCAGGGCCCGAGGGAAACGGCATCGAAGCCGCCCTCCTCGAGGGCGTCCCCGATCTTGTCGGCGATGAGCGCATCCCCGGCCTTCCGCCCCAGCTCCGAATCTCCAGCGATAAAGAGCAGGGCACCAAGGCCCAGTTCCTTCAGCATGACCCCTGCCTCGCTTCCCAACCACCGGCCGCAGCCAAGAACCTAAAACGAAAAAGGCGCCCGTAGGCGCCTTCAGCTGAGCTGGCGGAGAGAGAGGGATTCGAACCCTCGATGGGCTTTTAACCCATACTCCCTTAGCAGGGGAGCGCCTTCGGCCACTCGGCCATCTCTCCGGGGGATGCGATTCTAACACGCTAAACGCGGATGCCCAGGGGGCACGGGGATTTTAGCGATCGGACTCGGTCGAAGGGGCCTTCCCCTCTTCCAGCCGCGCCCGGACCTCCTCCCGATGTACGGAAACGTCCTTGGGCGCATCGATGCCAACGCGAACCTGGTTGCCTTTGACGGCCAGGACGGAGACCTTAATACCGTCTCCAATCAAAACCGACTCCCCCACCTTACGCGTTAATATCAGCACGCTCGCGTCTCCCACCGTAGAGCGCGCCCCAGGGGAACCGCCCAATCATTTAGTTGCAGCCGGAAAGAATGGCGAAAAACGCCGCCGGATGCCAGCGTCACCCCTCGCCCTCTGCGCCCTCAAGACCGAAGGTGTCGTGGATCGTACGCACCGCCAGCTCAAGGTACTTCTCATCCAGCACCACGGAAATCTTAATCTCGGAGGTGCTGATCATCTGAATGTTGATGTTTTCCTTTGCCAGCGCCGCGAACATTTGCGTGGCCACGCCAGCGTGGGATCGCATCCCCACGCCCACCACGGACACCTTCACGATCTTGGCATCACCCACCACAGGGCCAGCCCCGAGGGCGTCGGCGGCGTCCCGCACCACCGCCAGGGCCCGATCATAATCGCCCCGCTTCACGGTGAAGGTGAAGTCGTTCTGGCCCCCGTCGTTCGCGAGGTTTTGCACGATCATGTCGACCTCTATGCCGCACGCGCTAACGGGGCCGAGGAGGGACGATGCGACCCCAGGCACGTCGGGCACGGCCCGGACGGAGATCTTGGCCTCATCGCGAGTAAAGGCGATGCCGGAAACCAAGGGCTGCTCCATGGAATCATCCTCCTCCAAGGTAATCAGGGTGCCCGGGCCCTCTTCGAAGCTCGAGAGCACGCGCACGGGGACACCATATTTGCCAGCGAACTCGACGGACCGGGGATGAAGCACCTTCGAGCCCAGGCTTGCCATCTCCAACATTTCCTCGAAGGTGACGCGGGGCAGGCGGCGCGCTGACGAAACCACCCGTGGATCCGTGGTGTACACCCCGTCGACATCGGTATAGATCTGGCACTCATCGGCCTTCAGGGCTGCGGCAAGGGCCACCGCTGTGGTGTCCGAGCCGCCCCGCCCCAGCGTGGTGATCGATCCATCCACCGCAAGGCCTTGAAAACCCGCCACCACCGGCACCACGCCGCCGTCGAGGGCGTCGCACAACGCCTCCGTCGCAATGTGCTCTATGCGCGCTCGGGTGTGGGCGCTGTCGGTGCGAATAGGCAGCTGGTCAGCGAGAAAGGACTGCGCCGGAACGCCGAGGCCCTTTAAGGCAATGGCCGTGAGCGCGGCGCTCGCCTGCTCTCCCGATGCGAGAAGCACGTCCATCTCCCGGGGCACCGCCTGCCCGCCAAGATCCAGACCCAGGGCCTGTAGCCGGTTCGTTTCCCCACTCATCGCGGAAACGACCACCACTACCCGATGACCCTCTGCGCAATGACGGGCCACCCGCGCAGCGACGGCCTCGATGCGCTCGAGGCTGCCGACGCTGGTGCCGCCGTATTTGTGAACCAGAAGGGCCATGTCAGCTCAAACGCTCCGCAACGTAGGCGGCCACGGAAGCCAGTGCCGCCTCCAGGGCTTCGGGCTGATCGCCCCCGCCGGCCCGAGCCAGCTCCGGCCGGCCACCGCCCTTGGCGCCAACCTGCGCCCCCACGTGCTGCACGAGGGGACCCGCGGGGAGGCGCTTCGCCCAGTCGGCGCTGACGCCCGCGGCTAAGCTCACCGTGCCCTCTTCCACCGCAGCCAGGACCACCGCCGCCGGCGCAAGACGCGCCTTCAGCTGATCCAAGGCCGGGAGCAGCGCCTTCGCACCGCCAGAGGGAAGCGTCGCGGCCAATACGCGAAGCCCTGCCACCTCCACCGCCCCCGCGGCCAGATCGGCGCCGGCTTCCTGCGCCAGCTTTTGTTCCAGTTCGTCGATCTTCCGCTCCAGCGCCTTCTGTTGCGTGAGCAGCCCTTCCATGCGCTCGAGCACCTGCGCCCGGGTCACCTTAAGGCGACCGGCAGCACTGCGCAGGGCGACGTCGGCGTCCCGCAAGTAGCCATGAGCGGTAGGGCCCGTAACCGCTTCAATCCGTCGCACGCCGCTCGCAATACCCTGCTCGCTAACGATTCGCAGCAGCCCGATATCCCCGGTCTGGGTCACGTGGGTGCCCCCGCAGAGTTCTACGGAGAAATCTCCGGCCATGGATAGCACGCGCACTTCGTCGCCGTACTTCTCTCCAAAGAGGGCCATGGCGCCGGCCTCCCGGGCGGCGTCGAAGGACATGACCTGGGTCTGGACCGGGCTGTTGCTCCAAATCACCGCATTCACTCGATCTTCAATCTGATCAAGCACGACCCGATCGATGGCGTCGTGGTGGGCAAAATCAAAGCGGAGCCGTTCCGCGGTGACCAGGGAGCCGCGCTGCTCCACGTGCGGCCCGAGAATCTCCCGGAGCGCCGCATGCAGGAGGTGGGTCGCCGAGTGGTTTAGGGCAATCGCTTGACGACGCGCCGTATCAATATGGGCCTCGAGCCGATCACCGATGGACAGCGCGCCGCGGCGAAGGGTGCCGAGGTGGAGATGCTGGGCCCCGGCCTTACGCGTATCTTCCACAGCAAAAGCCGTGGCGCTGCCCCGAAGCGCTCCCTGGTCCCCAATCTGGCCGCCGGACTCGGCGTAAAAGGGCGTTTGATCGAGCACCACGGCGCCCGCCACGCCGGCCTCGAGGGCCTCCACGGGCTCAAGCCCCGCCTCCGTGCGGCGGAAGAGGCCCGTCACCGTGCCCTCGGCCGTGGGGACTTCATAGCCCCGGAATTCCACCTGCCCAGCCACGTCCAGCTCCGCTTCCGTCGCGGCGGCAAAGCGGCTCGCGGAGCGGGCGCGGGCACGCTGGTCGGCCATGGCGGCCTCGAAACCTGCCTCATCCAGGGTTAGGTCCCGTTCCCGCGCGATATCGGCGGTCAAATCCACGGGGAAGCCGTAAGTGTCGTAGAGTTTGAAGACCACATCCCCCGGGATTTCCTTCCCAGCGAGGGTCGCGAGCTCCCCTTCCAGAACGGTCATGCCCTGAGCGAGCGTGCGGGCAAACTGCGCCTCTTCCTGCTCCAGAATGTGCGCGACCCGGGACTGCTGCGCCGCCAGCGCTTCATGGGCCGCCCCCATCTCCTGGGCCAGCGGCGCTACGAGATGGTGGAAAAAGGCACGCTCGCAGCCCAGCTTGTGACCGTGGCGCAGGGCCCG
>JAURCQ010000174.1 GCA_030828335.1 Gammaproteobacteria bacterium | reverse complement strand
CACGGGGTCCCTGACCTACCTGACCCTGGCCCTGGGAACGCTTTGGCTCACGGGCGCTTCCGATCCCCGGGTGCTCCTCCTAGCAGCCATGGTGGTGCTCTGGGCCCTGCGCCTAGGCACGTTCCTGTTCGCTCGCGTGCGCACCGACGGTCGGGATGGGCGCTTCGATGCGCTGAAGGTGTCCTTTCCACGCTTCTTCATGACCTGGACCCTCCAGGGGCTTTGGGTGCTGATCACCATCGGGGCAGCCCTTGCTGCCATGGCCAGCGACCAAAGCGTGCCCCTTGGGCCCTTCGCCCTCGCCGGGGGCGCGCTATGGCTCCTCGGCTTCCTCCTTGAAGTCATTGCCGATGGGCAGAAGCGGGCCTTCCGCCGTGACCCAAGCAACGAGGGCGCCTTTATCCAGAGCGGCCTGTGGGCGCTGTGCCGCCACCCGAATTACCTCGGAGAGATTCTCCTTTGGCTTGGCGTGGCCCTCGTGGCCATGCCCGTGCTCAGCGGCTGGCAGCAGCTCACCTTGCTGTCCCCGGTGTTTGTTTTCGTTCTGCTCACGCGCATCAGCGGCATTCCGCTGCTGGCCTCCCGGGGCAAGCGGCGCTGGGGCAACGATCCCGCCTACCAGGCCTATCTCGACCGCACCCCCGTGCTCTTTCCCCGGCCCCTGGGCCGGGTTCGAAGCCCTGGGGCTTAGGGCTGCGTAGCCAGGGGCTAGGCCATCGGTCATCATCAATGTTTGGGGAACATCGTGAACCTGGGGAGGACACAACATGACGGACGCAACACAAAAGCTTGATCTCATCATCGTAGGGGCGGGATTCGGGGGGATGTACATGCTCCATCGCGCTCGGCAGCAGGGCCTCACTGCGAAGGTCCTCGAGGCCGGGAGCGATGTTGGCGGCACCTGGTACTGGAATCGCTACCCCGGCGCCCGCTGCGATGTGGAGTCCCTCGAATATTCCTACCAATTTGATGAGGCGCTGCAGCAAGAGTGGCAGTGGAGCGAGCGCTACGCGCCCCAGCCGGAGATTCTGGCCTATTGCCAGCACGTGGCGGAGCGCTTTGAGTTGCGCAAGGACATGGAATTCCACACCCGGGTAGCCTCCGCGCACTTCGACGAAGGGGAGAAGCGCTGGGCTGTCACCGCCGAGGACGGCCGCTCCTGGGACGCTCAGTTTGTGGTCATGGCCACGGGCTGCCTATCCATGCCCAACGTCCCCGATATCGCCGGAACGGACGCCTACCCGGGCCCGATCTATCACACCGGACGCTGGCCCAAGGAAGGGGTGGATTTCACCGGGAAGCGAGTTGCCGTGATTGGCACGGGCTCCTCTGGCATCCAATCCATTCCCCTGATCGCGAAGCAGGCGAAAAGCCTGACGGTATTCCAGCGCACCCCTAACCATTCCGTGCCCGCGCAGAACAAGCCCCTCGACCGGACGCTGGAGAAGGCCATCAAGGCCAACTACGCCGACCTTCGGGCCCGCAATGCGCAGGAGCTTGTGGGTTTCGGGGCGCGCCATCCCACCAATCAGGGCTCCGTGCTCGAGGCCTCCCCGGAGGAGCGCCAAGCGCAGTTCGAATACCACTGGCAGCTCGGGGGGCTTCTCTTTATGCGGGCCTTCGGCGACACGGGGCTCAGCACCGAGGCCAACGAGTACGCAGCGGAGTTCATTCGCGGCAAAATCAAGGACAAGGTGAAGGATCCGGACACGGCGCGGAAGCTCCTTCCCGATACGGCCGTGGGCTGTAAGCGTCTCTGCGCCGATTCCGGCTACTTCGAAACCTTCAACGAGCCCCATGTGCAGCTTGTGGACCTCCGAGAGACCCCGCTGAAGGGGCTCTATGCCGACGGCGTGGAAACGGACGGTGCGCGGTATGAAGTGGATGCCGTGGTCTTTGCCACGGGCTTCGACGCCATGACCGGCGCCCTGGCCCGCATCGACATCCGGGGCCGGAAGGGCCAGGGGCTCAGGGAAGCCTGGGCCGAGGGGCCGAAGAGCTACCTGGGCCTGCAGGTCGTGGGCTTCCCCAATCTCTTTACGGTTACCGGGCCCGGCTCGCCTTCCGTGCTCACGAACATGCTGCCCTCCATTGAGCAGCACGTGCGCTTCATCGGGGACGCCATCGCCGATCTTAAGGCCGCGGGCTACGCCACCATGGAAGCGGAGCCGGCAGCCCAGGAGGCCTGGGTGGGGCACGTGAACGAGGTGGGGGACGCCACGATCTATCCCAGCTGCAACTCCTGGTATGTGGGCGCGAATATTCCCGGCAAGCCCCGGGTCTTTATGCCCTATCTCGGTTTCCCGGCCTACTGCGAGAAGTGCGACGCAGTGAGGGCGGCGGGGTACGAAGGCTTTCACCGGGCGGCATGATGAGCGTCAACCCCCTCTGGGGCCTCCTAGAGCAGGCCACGGACCCGGCGCTTGAGGCGCAGCTCTGGGCCGCCATGGTGGCGGCCCACGGCCCCTCCGCCCAGGCTACGACGCATATGGATCAGGGCATGCGGGGACGCATGCTCGCGGGCATTTTCGATCTATTGCTTATGGAGGACGAACCCCGGCGGGCGCTCCTTGATTTCGAGGTGCCCAATCACCGGAGCTACGGCGCCACCCTTGAGGGTTACCAGGTGCTCTTCGAGGGCCTCGCGACCGTGCTCGCCGCGCAGGACCCTGACAATAGCGCCGGGCAGGCAGCCCTCCAGGCGCGCTGCGCGCGCATCCTGGAGGACATCGAGGCGCGCCGGCCCTAGATCACCGCTTCAATGAGGTGCGGCCCCGGACTCGCAATGGCTCGGGCGAGGGCCTCATGAAAGGCCGTGGCTTCGTCCACCCGCTCCGCCTCTACGCCCATGGCATTGGCCATGGCCACCCAATCGATATCCGGATTCGACAGATCGAGCATGCTCATGGCCTTGGGCCCCGGGTTATGGGCCCCCACGCGCATGAATTCGACCTGGAGAATGGCGTATTTCCGGTTTGCGAAGATCACCGTCACCACGTCGAGCTTTTCCCGGGCCATGGTCCACAGCGCCTGCACCGTATACATGGCCGAGCCATCGGCCTGCATGCACAGCACCTTGCGGTCCGGGCAGGCCACCGCAGCCCCCACGGCCGTAGGGAGCCCCTGACCAATAGCGCCGCCGGTAAGGGCTAGCCAATCGTGGGTAGGACTCCCGGCCGTGGCGCCGGGCAGCGCGAAGCCCGAGGTTGCGGCTTCATCGACCACGATGGCGTTTTCCGGCATCAGCACGCCCAGGGAGGCGGCGATGGTCGCCGGCGTCAGCGCTCCCGCACTGGGCGCCTCGGGGCGGGGCGGCTGAGCCGGAGTGACCGTGGCCGGCGCGTTCAGGGCATCGGCCAGCGCCGTGAGCGCCGCAAGAGCATCGCCTTCGACGCCCACCAGGCTATGCACCGCGCAGCCTTCGGGTACCAGGGAGCTGGGCTTGTCGGGGTAGGCAAAGAAGGAGACGGGGGGCCGGGTACCCACCAAAATCAGGTGTGCCGTCCCCTCAAGGGCCTCGAGGGCTTGCTCCCCAAAGTAGGGGAGGCGCTCCGGGGCCGGCAGGCCGGGTCCTCGGGTGAGGCGGGAAACGAAGGTGTCGTGGAATAGGCGAGCCCCGGAGGCTTCTGCCACCCGCGCCGCCTGGGCCAGCGCAGGGGCGCGCAGGGCCTGGCCGTTCATGAGCAGGACGCAGGGCTCGCCACTCGCCAGGGCGGCTCGGGCCGCTTCGATGGCTTCCGGCTGAGGCGTCGCCCGAGCCGGAGCGGGAAGGGGCGCCGCAGGCCCCGGCGCCTCATCCCAGGCCGTATCCGCGGGGAGTACGAGCGTGGCAATTTGCCCCGGCGCACTCATCGCCGCGCGCACGGCCTCGGCCCCGTCCCGAGCCACCTCCGCGGCGTAGCGGGAGCGGCGAAGCCAGTGGGACATGGGACGGGCCACGCCCTCCACATCGGAGGTGAGGGGCGCATCGAAATGGCTG
>JAURCQ010000173.1 GCA_030828335.1 Gammaproteobacteria bacterium | reverse complement strand
AGGAGGCCCCGGAGCCGTGCAACGCTGCCCTTGAGCAATTTCTTCGCAATTTGTAGGTCGGCGCCCATGGTTTGCCTAGGAGGCATGGGGTACGGTTAAAAGGGAATTGGCTAAGCCTCGGGGGAGGGCACTTCATGGACGAAAGCACACCGGAGGCGCCCGCGCCGTCCGCACCGCAATACACGCCGCTGGAATTCACCGGCGACGGTTGGGCCTATTTCCGCATCTGGGTGGTGAACGTGGCCCTGTCCCTGGTCACCCTTGGGATCTACTCTGCCTGGGCCAAGGTGCGCATGAACCGCTACTTCTACGGACATACGCAATTGGCCGGGGCGAGCTTTGAGTATCTGGCGGAGCCCATGGCCATTCTTAAGGGACGCATCATCGCCGTGGTCGCGCTGACGCTTTACAGCATGGTGACGCAAACCCCAACGGTTTGGGCGCTCATTCCCCCGGTGCTGTTCATGCTTGCCTTGCCCTGGCTGGTGAATCGCTCCCTGGCGTTTCGCATGGTGAATACGCGCTATCGGAACGTCCGCTTTTCCTTTACGGGGGCCTATGGCCGGAGTTTTAAGGTTCACGTGCTCTGGCTGGTGGCGGCGAGCGTCACCTTGGGGGCGCTTCTACCGCTCGCCCTGCAGCGGCAGCAGCGGTTCCTAGTGGAACACACGCGCTATGGCCTCTCCGAGTTCGCCTCGGAATTGCCTAGCAACGCCTTCTATCTCCCCGCCCTTCAGGCCCTGGGGGTGGTGCTTCTGGCGGGGGCCCTGGGCGCTTTGTTGCCGGCCCTGCTCCCGGTGCTTATGCCCGTGGCCGTGGTGGGGGCCTATGCCCACTTCTCGGCGCAAAGCCTTAACCGGGTGCTGGGGGCAAGCCAGCTCGGGCCCCACCGCTTTGAGGGGCGCCTCGAGAGCCTGCCCTGGGCATGGGTGCTCATCAGCAATGCCGTGCTCATCGCCATCACCGTGGGCTTGGCCATTCCCTGGGCGCGCATTCGTGCTGCGCGGTACCGGCTCAGCCACGTAGGTCTTTGGATTGAGGGTGATCTTGAAGATTTCCTCGCCGCTGAGGTCGCCCAAAGCTCCGCCCTTGGGGAAGAGCTGGGGGAAGCCTTTGATTTGGATATCGGCCTTTGAGTGAGGGGGTTCGGGGGCGGCTCTATGGCGCCGGGGGAAGTCGCAGCGAAGCCGCCACGCTGTATCGCGACGCTGAGGTCCTGCGCTGGGTGAATGATGGGGGGGACGAGCTGGGCCTAGCCTTGCTCGCCGAATGCGATATCTCTGATGCCCCCAGCGCTGCCGCGGCCTTTGTCACCTTGCCCGATGGGCGGCGTTTTGAAACGCCCGATGGGCGGGCGCTGGAGGCCCTCGGGGCGGGGGTGCGGTCCTTCCGCCGATCATGGCTTAGCCGCTTAGAGGGGCACGGCGGCGCGGTCCTTCTGGCTGCGGTAATCACGGCGCTCCTGCTTTACGGCGGCGTGCGCTTTGCCGTGCCGGTGATCGCCGGGCAGGTGGCCGAAGCGGTACCGCCGGGCGTCGCTCAGGATCTCGATCGCGCAGTGCTTAAGGGGTTTGATGAAGGGGTGCTTGATCCCACGACCCTGTCGGAAGAGGAGCAGAACGCGGTCGCCGCGCTGCTCACGCCGCTGCTGCCGGGCCTTCCGGCCCACGTGGCGCCCAAGTTGGCCTTTCGGGATGGGGGCGAGCGCGTCGGTCCGAACGCGTTTGCCTTGCCCGGAGGGCAGATCGTCGTCACCGATGCCATCGTGCGCCGCCTCAATCCTGCCGAGCTGCAGGCTGTGCTGGCCCACGAGCTCAGCCACGGGGCCGCACGCCACAGTCTGCGCCGCGCCCTCCAGTTTTCTGGCCTTGCCGTGCTCTGGAGCTGGGTGACCGGGGACCTTGGGGCCCTCCTAACGCTCATTCCCGTCACGGTCATGGAGCTTTCCTATGCTCGGGACTTCGAGTTTGAGGCCGACGCGGCAGCAGTGAGACGGCTACTTGCGGCGGGGCAGGACCCGCGAGCGCTCGGCCAGGCCCTGGCTCGGCTCCAGCCCGAGGACGGGGCAGGGGACGCCCCGAGCTATCTCTCAACCCATCCGTCGACGGCGGAGCGCCGGAAGGCTCTCGAAGCCGCCATCGCGCGGGAGGCGGGCGCGCAGGGTCGTTTTTGAGAAAGGATTTGCGAATCATTCGCATTCGCGCTTAAATGGCTCCGTGAATTAGCCCCACAGGAGCATTCCCCAGTGATCCGCCCGTTCCAGCCTTTCTTCCTTCGCCCCCTAAGCCTGGCCCTCGCGGCCCTTGCCCTGCCCGTGGCCGCCGCGGAGGAGGCCGATCCCATCGAAACCATCGTGGTGCGTGGGGCTTACTTTGGTCAGGCGCTGGCCGAAGGGGTTAAAACCCCTACGCTCCTTTTGAACGTGCCCCAGTCGGTCTCCGTGATGGACGCGCAGCAGCTTCGGGAACAGGCCCATGTGAGCGTCGCGGACGTGATGCAGTACACCCCCGGCATCAGCATCGGGCAGGGCGAAGACCACCGTGATCAGCTGACCATTCGGGGTCAGAACACCACCGCGGACTTCTTCCTCGATGGCCTTCGCGATGATGTTCAATATTTCCGCCCCCTCTACAACCTCGAGCGCGTGGAAGTGCTCCGGGGGGCGAATGCGCTGCTCTTTGGGCGGGGCGGCGGTGGCGGCGTCGTCAATCGGGTGTCCAAGGTGCCCACCGCGGCGGAGGCCTTCACCACCCTTTCGGCAAACTTCGACAGCTTCGGGGCGGAAGGGCTCTCCCTGGATGTGAACCAGCCCCTGGGAGCCCGGGGCGCCTTCCGGCTCAACGCCCTGGCCGATGGGGATATGAAAAACCATCGGGACCATAAAGACGGGGAGCGCTTTGCCCTGAACCCCACGGTGAGCTGGCTCACCCGGGATGGGACGCTGCTCAACGCTTCCTACGAATGGCTCGACGATGATCGGGTGGTGGATCGGGGCGTGCCCGCCCTCCATGGGGGCCCGCTGCGCGGCGTTCGGGATACCTTTTTCGCCGATCCCGCAGTCAACCGCACCACCTTCGGGGGCCACATCGCCCGCCTTCGCGCGGAACGAAGCTTTGGACCGAATTGGCGTGTGAACGCGACCCTTCAGTACGCGGACTACAACAAGTACTACCGGAACCAGTACCCCGTGGCCTTTGCGGAGGCCGGGCCCACGGTGACCCTTGATGGCTACGCGGACAGCACGGATCGGCAAAACACGCTCTTTCAGCTGAACGCCGTGGGCACCTTTGCCACCGGCCCGGTGGAGCACACGATGCTGGCCGGCGTGGAGCAGGGGCGGCAGGAAACGGAGAACGCACGGCGGGACGCATTTTTCGCGGCCAGCAATGACGACCAGGTGAGCTTCGCTTTCACCGACCCCCTGGTGGTGCCGGCCATGACCTACACCGATCCTGTGCGGAATCGGGCCTCGGAGGTGCAGTTCACCTCGGCCTTTTTTCAGGATGAGCTTGCCCTTGGGGAGCACCTCATTCTCGTAGCTGGGCTACGGATCGATCGCTTCAGCATTGATGTAGAGGACCAGGTTGGGGGCTTTGCCCTCAGCGCCGAAGATACGGAGCTGTCTCCGCGTCTGGGAGTGATTCTTAAGCCTTGGGAAAGCGTCAGCGCCTACGCGAGCTACAGCGAGTCCTTCCTGCCGCGCTCCGGCGATCAGTTCCTGTCCCTTTCCCTAAACGCTCAGGCTTTGGATCCCGAGGTCTTTGAAAACCGGGAAGTGGGGCTGAAGTGGCAGCCGACGGAACGCCTTGCCCTGGCGGCGGCGGCTTTTGAAATTGAGCGGGACAACGGCGTGGCCGTAGACCCCGCTAATCCCGAGCGCTCCGTGCTGACGGGCACGAAAACCCGAGGCTGGGAGCTCCAGCTCGATGGATCCCTCACCGCGTGGTGGTCCGTGAATGCAGGCTACAGCCATCTCGAGGGCCGG
>JAURCQ010000172.1 GCA_030828335.1 Gammaproteobacteria bacterium | reverse complement strand
CTTAAAACCCCCTAATTCCTAGGGGTTCTTGGCCCTGCTTAAAAGCAGCGCCGCCGACCAGGGCTGCGCATTATACAGACGGCCGAAGGCCCCGCAAGCCTTATTTTTCAAATTTCTGACAATTCTCTAAGACCATGATTCCTATGCCTTTAGGAAGGCTCAACGCGCGCTAGCGCCCACTGGCGCTTGCCCCGACGGAGCAAAAAGTGCCCCGGCACGTAGCTCTGGAAGCTCCCCAGGGTCGCTTTTGCATCGCTTACGGGGGTGCCATTAACGGAAACGGCACCGCTTTTGATGAGCTGCATGGCTTGGGAGTTCGAGGCGGCCAGCCCCAGCTCCGTGAGCACGCGCCCGATCATGACCGCCCCCTCGGCGAAGCTTGCCGCGGGCATCCCATCGAGAGCCAGCTGACTGAGATCGTCTTGCCCAAGCGCCTCGATGGATCCGGAGAACAGGGCCGTGGTAATGCGCTCCGCCGCGGCGCAGCCCTCGGTGCCGTGAACTAAGGTGGTGATTTCCCGCGCAAGGCACTGCTGAGCGATGCGCTTTGAAGGATCGGCCACGCTCTCCGCCAGGCAGGCCTGAATCGCCTCCTCCCCAAGGAACGTGAAATAACGAAGATAGGTGGGGACGTCTGCGTCGGCGCAGTTAATCCAAAACTGGTAGAAGCTGTAGGGCGATGTTTTTTTACCGTCTAGCCAAATCGTGCCGCTTTCCGTCTTCCCAAACTTCCCGCCATCGGAGCGGGTTACCAAGGGCAAGGTCAGGGCGTGCACGGAGCGCCCCAACATGCGGCGGGTCAAATCCATGCCGGCCGTAATATTGCCCCACTGATCCGAGCCCCCCAGCTGCAAGACGCAATCGTAGCGTTCTGCCAGGGCGACGTAGTCGTAGGACTGAAGAAGCATGTAGCTGAATTCGGTAAAGGAAATGCCGGCCCCTTCCCGATCGATGCGGGACCGCACGGATTCCTTTCGAATCATCTCATTGACAGAAAAGTGCTTGCCCACATCCCGAAGGAAGGCAATCACGTCGAGCTCCCGGGTCCAATCCAGGTTGTTGACCAGGAGCCCAGCCCCTCCTTCCAGGTCAATAAAGCGGCTCATCTGCGTTCTAAGCGACTCCACCCAGCCCGCGACCACATCAGCTTCGTTCAAGCTGCGCTCATTGGCCTTGAAGCTTGGGTCCCCGATGAGTCCCGTCGCCCCCCCCACCAACGCAATGGGGCGATGCCCCGCAAGCTGAAAGCGGCGAAGCGCGAGCAGGGGCACCAGGCTGCCGATATGTAGGCTATCAGCCGTCGGATCGAAGCCGCAGTACACCGTCTGCCCCGGTGAGGCGAACTGGGTCTGAAGCGCTTTCCAGGGCGAGCTCTGGTTCACCAAGCCACGCCACTTGAACTCATCGAGCACGTGCATGAAGGGGCCCTCTGTTTAGGAGGGCGCAAAATGAACGACGCTTTCAGGAAAAACAAGGGCCGCCATGCCCCCGTGGGAAATGGTCAGCGCACTCTTTATACTCGCGCCAAACGGCCCGCAGGGCGCTTTGGGATGGGCATGGACAGGCAGCGTGCAGAAGACAGGGCGCCCATGGCGCGGCGCACCGGGGCCCACAGTCCCTGGCGCCGCCCCGTGCCCCGGGTACATGCCCTTGCGGCCACGGGGCTCGCGCTTACGCTAGGTCTCGCCCTTGGCCTGTGGCCCGAAGCGCATTCTCTCCCGGAGGAAGCGCCCCAGCTTGCCGCGCCTGTTTCCGATCCTCTGGCGCTCACCTCAGAGGCCGCCCCAGATCTCATCCCAGAGCCCGCGACCGCAACGCCGGCGGCGTTGATGCCGCCCGACCCTGCTCCTGAAACCCCAGCCTGGCGCAGCCTTACGGTAAGGTCCGGGGAGTCGCTGGCGCGCATTTTCCAAAGGGAAGGGATCAGCGCCCGCGCCCTCGCGGCCCTCATGGCCTCCGGCGCCCTGGCTAAGCGCCTCGCGGACCTGCGCCCCGGGGATCAGCTCGAGCTTCAAGAGGAGGACAGCATCCTCCTAGGCTTTCGCTTTCGGCCGTCTCGCCTAGAGACACTCACCTTTTCCCGAGCCTCCGGGGAGGCTCCACGCTTTGAAGCTGAGCAGGAGCTGCGCAGCCCAACCGTGTCGGAGCGAACCGCCCAGGTGGTGATTGAAGACGCGCTGTTCTTAGCCGCACAGAAGGCCGGGCTTGAGGATCGCTTGGCTCTGGCCCTTGCGGAAATCTTTCAATGGGACATCGATTTCGTACTTGATATCCGCAAAGGCGACCGCTTTGAGCTGCTTTACGAGGAGCGAGCGCTGGACGGGGAAGTGATCGGCACGGGCGCCATCCTAGCCGCGCGCTTTGTGAATCGAGGGGAGGTCTTCGAGGCCGTGCGCTACGAAGACCCCGCGGGCAACGGCAGCTATTACACGCCTGAGGGCAGAAGCCTCCGCAAGGCCTTCCTCCGGGCGCCAGTGCAATTCACGCGCATCAGCTCAAATTTTAACCTGCGCCGAAAGCATCCCCTTTGGAATACGGCGCGCCCCCACCGGGGCATCGACTACGCGGCGCCCACGGGTACCCCCGTGGTCGCGGCCGGGGATGGCAAGGTGGTAAAAGCCACCCGCAATGCGCCCTCCGGTAACTACGTGGTGCTGCAGCACGGGGAGCGCTACCAGACCAAATACCTCCATCTCTCCCGCTTCGCTAAAAGCCTTAAGGCAGGGCAACGCGTCAAGCAGGGACAGGTGATTGGTTACGTGGGGTCCACGGGCTGGGCCACGGGCCCCCATCTCCACTATGAGTTCCTGGTGGGGGGCGCCCATCAAAACCCCCGCACCGTCGCCCTGCCGAAAGCCGATCCCATCGCTCCGGAGGCAAAGGCCGACTTCACGCGCCTAGCCCTGGCGCGGCTCGCCGCCCTGCCCTCAGCTCAGCGTCTTGCGCTCAATGGGCCGAACCCCGAGCGCCATGAAACGCCCTGAGTACTACCTGGGGGTGATGACCGGTACAAGCCTCGACGGGCTGGACATCGTCCTCGCTGATTTCCAGGGGCCCCAGCCCCGCATCGAAGCCAGCGCTGCCGTCGCCTTTGAGCCCGCCCTTCGCGACGCCCTGCTTGCCCTGTGCAGCCCGGGCCCCGGGGAAATCGACCGCCTCGGGGACGCTGACGGGGCGCTTGCCGACGCCATCGCCGACGCCTGCCTCGCCCTGCTGGAAGGCTGCGCCGTGCCCCCGAGCGCCGTAAGGGCCCTGGGCAGCCATGGGCAAACGGTACGCCACCGGCCCAACGCCCCGCGCCCCTTCACCCTTCAAATTGGCGACCCGCACCGCATCGCAGAGCGCACGGGCATCGCCGTGGTGGCGGATTTCCGACGCCGGGATGTGGCCGCCGGCGGCCAGGGCGCACCGCTCGTACCCGCCTTCCACCGCGCTCTGCTGCCCGCGGAGAACGATCCTCAGGCGGTACTCAACATTGGCGGCATGGCCAACCTCACCCTTCTCCCCGGCGACGCCGGGGGAACTTCGGGCTTTGATACGGGTCCGGGGAACACCCTTCTTGATCAATGGCATCAAAAGCATCGAGGCACGCCCATGGACCGGAACGGCGCCTGGGGCGCCAGCGGGACCGTGCAGCCCGCACTTCTTGAGGCCTTCCTCGAAGATCCCTTTTTCCAGCGAGCGCCGCCAAAAAGCACGGGGAGGGAGACGTTCAACTTGCCCTGGCTCGAGGGCTTTGCCCCCGATCGCTGGCCCCCAGCAGACGTCCAGGCCACCCTCGGTGCGCTCACCGCGGCCTCCGTGGCCGACGCCCTAGAACGCTTTGCGGACCCGATGCCAAAGACGCTTTGGCTCGCCGGGGGCGGCCGCCACAACGTCACCCTTGTGACCGCTCTGGAAGAACGACTCTCACCCACAACCTGGGTGCAACCCGTGGAGGCGGCAGGCTTTGACGGGGATCAGCTGGAAGCCCTCGCCTTTGCCTGGCTCGCGGCGGCGCAC
>JAURCQ010000171.1 GCA_030828335.1 Gammaproteobacteria bacterium | reverse complement strand
CGCCATCCGCGCCCTGGCCCTGGAGCACAAGCCGAAGATGCTCATCGGCGGCTTCAGCGCCTACTCGCGCATCGTCGATTGGGCAAAGCTCCGGGAAATCGCCGACGAGGTGGGGGCCTGGTTCCTGGTGGATATGGCTCACGTTTCGGGCCTCGTGGCCGCGGGCGTCTATCCCAGCCCCGTGCCCCATGCCCACGTGGTCACCTCCACCACCCACAAAACCCTCGCCGGGCCCCGCTCCGGGATCATCCTCGCCTGCGACGACGAAGCGCTGCACAAAAAGCTGAACTCCGCGGTGTTCCCCGGGAGCCAGGGTGGCCCCCTCATGCACGTGATCGCCGCCAAGGCCGTGTGCTTCAAGGAAGCCATGGAGCCGAGCTTCAAGGCCTACCAGGCCCAGGTGGTGAAGAACGCCCAGGCCATGGCGGGCACCTTCCTGGCCCGGGGCTACAACGTGGTCTCCGGCGGTACCGATAACCACCTGTTCCTTCTCGACTTGATCGACAAGGACGTCACCGGCAAGGCCGCCGACGCGGCCCTTGGGGAAGCGCACATCACGGTCAATAAGAACGCCGTGCCGAACGATCCCCGCTCCCCCTTCGTCACCTCGGGCCTGCGCATTGGTAGCCCCGCGGTCACGCGCCGGGGCTTCACGGAGGCGGACTGCCAGGCCCTTACGGGGTGGATGTGCGACATCATCGACGTGCTGGCGGCGAAGGAAGATCCCGCGGCCATCATCGCCGAGGTACGGGGTAAGGTGGCGGCGCTGTGCGCGCGCCATCCTGTCTACCAAGCCACCGCGCAGGCGGCGGCGGTCGCCTAGGGCCGAGCCATGCACTGCCCCTTCTGCCGGGAAATCGACACCAAGGTCATCGACTCCCGCCTCGTGGCGGGCGGTGACCAGGTGCGGCGCCGGCGCGAATGCGTCACCTGCGGGGAGCGCTTCACCACCTTCGAGTCTGCCGAGCTGGTCATGCCCCGCATTGTGAAGCGCGATGGCACCCGGGAGCCCTTCAACGAAGACAAGCTCCGGGCCGGCATGCTCCGGGCCCTGGAAAAGCGCCCCGTGGGCATCGATGCCATTGAAGCCTCCCTAAACGAGCTGAAGTTCGCCCTGCGCCTGCGGGGCGAGCGGGAAGTCGCGGCCCAGGAGCTCGGCAGCCTAGTCATGGATGCACTGCGGGCCCTGGATGACGTGGCCTACGTGCGCTTCGCCTCGGTCTACCGCGATTTCCAGGACGTCAGCGAGTTCCAGCAGGAAATCGAGCGCCTCGGCCGGAGCGACGGCGAGCCCAAAGCGTGAGCGACCCGGGCCCCGATCACGCTTTCATGCGTGAGGCCCTGGCCCAGGCCGAGACGGGAATCTACCGCACCTGGCCCAACCCTTCCGTCGGCGCCGTGGTGGTGGCCGACGGGGCCATCATCGGTCGGGGCACCACGGCGCGCCCGGGCGGTCCCCACGCAGAGGTGACGGCGCTGAGGGAAGCGGGCGACGGTGCCCGGGGCGCCACCCTCTACGTCACTCTAGAACCCTGCAATCACTACGGCCGCACGCCCCCCTGCGTGGATGCGATTCTCGCCGCGGGCATCGCGCGGGTCGTGGTCGCCGGTGGCGATCCCCACCCCCAGGTGGCGGGGGCGGGCCTGGCCCGGCTGCGGGAAGCGGGGGTCGCCCTGACCTTGGGCGTGGAAGAGGCCGCGGCGGAAACGCTGAATGCGGGCTTTCTATCCCTTCAGCGCCGGGACCGCCCGTTTCTTCGCCTGAAGCTCGCCGCTTCCATCGATGGGCGCACGGCCATGGCCAGCGGGGAAAGCCAATGGATTACGGGCCCCGAGGCCCGGCAGGATGTGCAGCGCTGGCGGGCGCGAAGCCCCGTGCTGCTGACCGGCGTGGGCACCGTGCTCGCCGATGATCCCCGGCTGACGATTCGCCCGGAGGCCCTCCCCGAGCTCGACGACACGGACCGCGCCGCCCTCGCGGAGCGGCCCCACCACCGGGTAGTGCTCGATCGTCACCTGCGCACCCCTCCCACGGCCCAGCTGTTTTCAACGCCTGGGGTGGTGCTCTTTCACGGCCCGGAGGCCGATCCCGCCCGGGCGAAGGCGCTGGAAGACGCTGGAGCCACCCTCGTGGCCCTAAGCGCAGCTGAAGCCGCAGCGCCCTTCGACGCGGCGGGTGCCTGGTGCGCCGCCCGGGACCTGGGCGACGTGCTGCTTGAATGCGGTCCCACCCTCGCCGCGGCGGCCCTTTCGCAGAACGCCGTGGACGAGCTGCTGCTTTATCAGGCGCCCATGCTCCTGGGCGCCGACGCAAGGCCCCTGGCCGCCCTAACCCTGACCACGCTGGCCGAGGCCAAGCGCTTTACCCTCTTTGAGCATCGCCAGATTGGCGCCGATTTGCGGCTCCGCCTGCGTTATAGTGCCGACCCCACGCGGTTCTGAACCGTGATCTAAGGATTAAAGGAACGAACGCTATGGCCTTTTCCTCCGTTGAAGAGCTCGTCGAAGACCTGCGCGCAGGCAAGATGATCGTGCTCCTGGATGACGAAGACCGGGAGAATGAAGGCGATCTCGTCATGGCGGCGGAGCACGTGACCCCGGAAGCGGTGAACTTCATGGCCCGCCACGCCCGGGGCCTTATTTGCATGCCCATGACCATCGATCGGTGCCGGGAGCTGCGGCTCACGCCCATGGCCACCAGCAATCGGTCGAAGCATCACACGAACTTCACCGTCTCCATTGAAGCGGCGGAGGGGGTGACCACGGGGATTTCCGCGGCGGATCGGGCGAAGACCATCGCCGTGGCCGTGGATCCGGCCACCACCGCCGATGACATCGTGACCCCGGGGCACGTCTTTCCCCTTATGGCCGAACCCGGTGGGGTATTGAGCCGGGCCGGGCATACGGAAGCCTCCGTGGATTTGGCGCGTCTGGCGGGCTGCGCCCCGGCGGCGGTGATCGTAGAGATCATGAACGAAGACGGCACCATGGCCCGCCTCCCGGATCTCGAAGCCTTTGCCGAGGAGCATGACCTGCGCCTCGGGACCATCGCCGATCTGGTCCACTACCGCGCCCTCCACGATTCCACCGTGGAAAAGGTGGGGGAGAAGGAGATCGAAACGGCTCACGGCCCGTTCCAGGTTCATGCATTCCGAGACACGCTCCACGGTCAGGTGCACCTGGCGCTGGTGCGCGGGGCGGTGAACCCCAGTGATCCCACCCTGGTGCGGGTCCACGTGCCCAACACCCTGCTGGATATCGTGGGGGCGAAGCGCCCGGGCCCACCCAGCTGGTCCCTGGATCAGGCCTTGGGTCGGGTGGCGGAGGAAGGCACGGGGGTTGTGGTGCTCCTCGCCGGCGGCAACCGGCCGGAAGATGCGCTGGAGCGCTTTGAACTCTTTCCCGCCACCCCAAGCTATAATCGAAGCCTTCGGGCCGACGGATCGAGCGTGTATCACTCCGTGGGCTTGGGGTCGCAGATTCTGCGGTCCGTGGGGGTGAAGCGCATGCGGCTCATGTCCTTCCCCACCCGTTACAACGCCATCTCCGGCTTTGACCTCGAAATTGTCGAGTACGTTATGGCTGATGGCACGATTCGATCGGCGGAGGAGGGCGCAAAGGACGCCGCCGCCCAAGGGGAGCAAGCATGAGTGGATCGGTAACCTTTGAGGGACGCTTTGACGCCCAGGGCGCACGCTTTGCGATTGTGGCGGCGCGCTTCAACGCCTTCGTGGTGGATTCCCTGGTGGCCGGGGCGGAAGACGCCCTGCGACGCCACGGCGTCGCTGCGGACAATATCGTGCACTACAAGGTCCCCGGCGCCTGGGAACTGCCCCTGGCCGCTAAGAAGGTGGCCGAGCAGGGCAACTTCGATGCGGTGATCGTCCTCGGGGCGGTCATTCGCGGCGGCACGCCCCACTTCGAATTTGTTGCGGGACAGGCGGCCTCCGGGCTCATGGCCCTTCAGCAAGCCACGGGGGTCCCCGTGACCTTCGGCCTCCTCACCAC
>JAURCQ010000170.1 GCA_030828335.1 Gammaproteobacteria bacterium | reverse complement strand
ATATCCCGCTGCACGTCGAACTCCACGGTCACCTGGGAGCTGCCATCCCGGCTGGCCGAGCTGATGGTGCGGATGCCCTCGATGCCCGCGATGGCATCTTCGACCAGCTGGGTGATCTTCGTTTCCACCACCTGCGCCGAAGCCCCGGGGTAGCGCGTTTCCACGGACACGATGGGGGGATTGATATCCGGATATTCCCGCAGGGGCAGGCGATCAAAGGAGAGCAGCCCGAAGGCAATGAGCAAAAGGCTCAGCACCGCCGCGAAAACCGGCCGGCGCACAGAGAGGTCCGAGAGCATCATGGCGCAGGCACTCCGTGGGGCCGGAGGCGATCGGCGGCGGTCACCGTTTCCATGACCCGTACCGGGGCCCCGGGGCGCAGCCGGGCAGCGCCCTCGATGACGAGCAGGTCCCCCTCGGCAACGCCGCCGGTAAGCTCGACGATGCCCGGGCGTCGCACCCCCAAGGTGACGGGCACGGTTTCGGCGACCCCATCGCGCACGCGATAGACCTGCTGCGTGGACCCCCGGGGCACGAGGGCGGACTCGAGGACCATGAGGCTTTCGCGAGCGTCGCGCACCAGATCGACGGTGAGGAGCATGCCGGGACGGAGCCGCCGATCTTCGTTGGCGATGGCCGCCCGCACGGCGACGGCCCGGGTCACGGGATCCACCCGGGGACTTAGAAAGATGACCTCGCCGGCAAAGGGCGCATCCCCGTAGGCCGCGGAGCGGGCCGTGACCTCCGCGCCTGCGCGGAGGGCCGGTAGAAAGGATTCGGGAATCGAAAACTCGAGCTTGATGGGGTCCACGTCGTCTAGGGTGGTGATCACGCTGCCCGGGCTCACCTGCGCCCCAAGGCTCACGGCCCGGCGCCCGAGCACGCCCGTGAAGGGGGCGCGGATTTCCCGGTCCGCGAGGCGCGCGAGCGCGCCATCCACCCGAGCTTCCGCGGCGGCCACCCGGGCCGCCTGCTCGTCGCGCAGGGACTCGGCCGTGGCATTGGTTTCCACCAGGGCGTCGAGGCGGGCCAGCTGTTGGCGCTGGTCATCCAAGTTCGCCCGCGCCTCGGCCAAGGCCGCCCGCTCCTCCACGGCGTCGAGGCGTAGGAGCACGGCGCCGGCCTCCACGAAATCCCCTTCCTCGAAGAGGATCTCCACCACCCGGTCGGCGACGGTGGCGGTCACCGTGATCGATTCATCGGCCCCCGCCGTGCCCACGGCAGCCAGCGTGTCCTCGAAGGGTGCCCGGGCCACGGCAGAAACCACCACGGGGGTCGCCCCACCCCGCCGCGCGGGCGTGCTGCCCCCCGCCTCGGCGTCGCCTTCCAGGAGGCTCGGAAGCCCCAGGCCGTAGGCAAGGCCGCCCAGCACCACCACCGCAAGCACACCGCGAAGCCAAGCAGGCATAAGCACATCATCCGTTAAGCAAGAGGAGACCAACCCTAATCGGCATTTTGGGCAGCCGGCGCAGCGATTGCTAGCGCTTCGGGGCCGCCAAAAGAGGAGAAAAAGCGCGACCTTGGGGCGCCCCCGGGGCCCTGCTAGACTCCTCCCCTCGGGCGCCCCTTCCCCCGTGCTTAAGGAGTGTTTGTGGCCACCGCCCCCGCCTGGACCCTTCGCACCATCGATCGCATCGACGCCGTGGACCCCGCTGCCTGGGATCGGCTGGCGACCCCGCGAGAACGCCCCGCGAACCCCTTTCTAACGCACCGCTTTCTGCTGGCGCTGGAGCGCAGCGGCTCCGCCACCCGGGAGACGGGCTGGCAGCCCTTTCACCTGCTGCTCGAAGACGAGACGGGCACGCTTAGGGGGGCCCTACCGAACTACCTAAAAAGCCATTCGCAGGGGGAGTACATCTTCGACTACGCCTGGGCCGAGGCCTTTCAGCGGGCCGGGGGGCAGTACTACCCCAAGGCCCTCTCCGCGATTCCCTTCACCCCAGCCACGGGCCCCCGGCTCCTCGTTGCCGCCAGCGACCCCGACGCCGACGCCCTGCGCCGCGGCCTCGCCGAGGGCGCCCAGCGCATTACCGGGGAGCTGGGCCTGTCGTCCTTTCACGTGAACTTCGTCAACGACGAGGACGCGCCGGCCCTCCAGGCGGCAGGCTTTCTCGAGCGCCACGATCAGCAGTTTCACTTCACGAACGCGGGCTTCAAGGACTTCGACGCCTTCCTGGCCACCCTTAGCAGCAAGCGCCGGAAAACCGTGCGCCGAGAGCGGCGCGACGCCCTCGCGAGCGGGCTCACCATCCGCTGGGCCACGGGAGCCGATCTAACGGAAGCGGATTTCGACGCCTTTTACGCGTTCTACCAGGACACGGGATCGCGCAAGTGGGGCCAGCCCTACCTCACCCGGGCCTTTTTTTCCGAGGTGCGTCAGCATCTGGCTGAGGACACGCTCCTGATTTTTGCCGAGCGGGCGGGCCAGCCCATCGCCGGGGCCCTGAATTTCATTGGCGGAGATACGCTCTTCGGGCGGAACTGGGGATGCCTTGAGGATCACCCCTTCCTGCATTTCGAGGTGTGCTACTACCAGGCCATCGATTTCGCCCTCGCCCGGGGCTTAAAGCGGGTGGAAGCCGGGGCCCAGGGGGGGCATAAGCTCGCCCGGGGCTATCTACCCCAGCGCACCCGGAGCTTCCACTGGATTGCCCACGAGGGCTTTCGCGATGCGGTAGATCGCTACCTTAAGGAGGAGCGGCGCTACGTCGCCGAGGAGCTCCGCTTTGGGGACGCCCACAGCCCCTTCAAAGCCACCCTAGACCTTAACGCCCTCCGCGGCGGCGCTTAGTAGCCCATATCAGCGCCCGCATCCACCCCCGCCGGGGCGGCAGCGGCTACGGGCGTCAGCGCTTCCTTCAGGCGGCGGAGAAAGCCTTCCACTTCCCGCCGGTTATCCGGGCCCATGCGCAGCACGAGCTTCTGCGCCGGGGCCAGGGCCTCGAGCACGGGATCGGCGAAGGTGTACATCACCGACGGCTGCTTCAGGCGGATGGGGCCTTCCGGCCGGGGGGTGGTGAGCACCACGTCAATCGCCTGGCGCACGCGCACCAGCACGTCCGGGGAGCCCACCCCGAGCTCGCCGTAGGCCGTTTCCATGAGGGGCACGAAGCTTTTCAGGAGCGCCGCGGTGGCCTCGGGGTCGAGGCTGGCAAAGAGCGCCCCGATGGCGTTGAAACGGTCATAGCCCGCGGGATCAAGGGTGAGTACGGCGCGATCCCCCAGCCCCTCTCTGATGAATGGGAAGGCGTCCCGGGGGGCGAGGCCCGCTACAGGGGCGCGCAGCACCTGCCCCTGGGCAAGATTTTCCACCACGGCGGTAAGCTTGCGCAGGAGCTGGTCCGTGCGCAGGAGCGTGGCCAGCACGGCGCTGTTGCTCAGCGGCGCAGCCCCATCGCGGACAAAGGCATCGGAGACGTCTAGGGCCGGGAGGGGCTCCGGTTCCGGCGCGGGCTCAGGCGCGGGCTCGGGTTCCGGTTCAGGCTCCGGTTCCGGCGGGGGCGGAGGCGGTTCCGGCGTCGGCGCCACCACCGGCGGCGGGGTGGGTTCGGGCGCTGAGGGCAGCAGCAGTAACGCTCCAGCCAGCACCGCGAGGGCCGCGGCGGCCAAGATCATCCAATTTTTCCCAGCCATGCAATGCACTCCCCGGCGTTGGGCACGAACAAATCACCCGGTCAGCTTATGCCAGCGGCGCCTAGGCGGCACCGTTTCCCGGCGCTTTCCATTATCATTCCACCTTTGCCCAAGCTTTGCCCCGGCAGGAGTCAAGGAATGTCCAGAAGCGCCGTCGCTGATCTCTTGAAGGGGTCGCTCCCCGTCGATAGCCCGGTCACCCTCGCCGGGTGGCTCCGCAGCCGCCGCAGCTCCAAGGGCGGCTTCTCCTTTCTCGCCGTGCACGATGGCTCGGCCTTCGATGCCATTCAGGTGGTGGCCGATCAGGCCCTGCCCAACTACGAGGCCATCGCAGCCCTCGGCCCGGGCTGCGCCGTGGAAATCGAGGGCACGCTCGTGGCGTCCCAGGGCAAGGGGCAAAGCGTGGAGGTGGTGGCCAGCGCGGTCACCATTCTCGGAGAGGTCGACGACCCCGCCACCTACCC
>JAURCQ010000016.1 GCA_030828335.1 Gammaproteobacteria bacterium | reverse complement strand
AGGCCGGGTCCGAATCCCGGTTCAAAGTGAGCCGGAGATAGGCGAGGGCGTTACGAATCTCCATGCGCTCGAAGAAACGCAGACCTCCGTAAATACGGTAGGGGATATCGCTTCGGAGCAGGGCTTCTTCCAAGTTTCGGGATTGAGCGTTGGAGCGGTAGAGAATGGCGATCTCGTCCGCCCGGCGACCGCCGGAGAGCCATTCGCTGATGCGGTCTGCGATAAAGCGCGCCTCATCCAGCTCGTTATAGGCTGCATAGAGGGCGATGGGATCGCCCGCCTCCCCGTCGGTCCAGAGGTCCTTTCCGAGGCGATCGCCGTTATGGCCGATCAGCGCGTTGGCGGCGGTCAGAATATTCCCCGTGGAGCGGTAGTTCTGCTCGAGGCGTACCAGCTGCACGTCGCCCAAATCCTGCTGGAGGCGATGGATGTTCTCCACCCGGGCCCCACGCCAGCCGTAGATAGACTGGTCATCATCGCCCACGGCGGTGATATGGGCGCTGCTGCCCGCAAGAACCCGGAGCCAGGCGTATTGGATGGCGTTGGTGTCCTGGAACTCGTCCACCAAAAGCTCGGAGAAGCGGCGCTGGTAGTGGGCCAGGAGCGCGGCGTCCTCGAGCCAAAGCTCATGGCTGCGCAAAAGGAGCTCGGCGAAATCCACAAGCCCCCCCTGAAAGCAGAGGGTTTCGTAGGCTTCGTAAACCTTTAGGAGCGTTTCCGTGAAGTGATCACCCCCCGGTTCCACGTGCCGGGCCCGGCGTCCTTCGTCCTTCTGCCCATTGATGAACCAGGCCACCTGCCGCGGGGGCCAGCGCTTTTCGTCGAGATCGAGGCTGCGAAGGATCCGCTTGATCAGCCGCTGCTGATCATCCGCGTCCAGAATCTGAAAGTTTTCCGGGAGCCGCGCTTCCTGCCAGTGGGTCCGCAGGAGGCGGTGAGCAAGGCCATGGAAGGTTCCCACCCATAGCTGCCGGGGGGGCACGGAAATGAGTTGCTCAAGCCGCGCCCGCATCTCGGCGGCGGCCTTATTGGTAAAGGTCACGGCCAGCAGGCTATGGGGCGAGAGGCCCTCGGCGTCCACCAGCCAGGCCATGCGATGGGTGAGCACGCGGGTTTTCCCCGAGCCGGCCCCGGCCAGCACCAGCATATGCCCCCGGGGTGCGGTGACCGCCGCCCGCTGCGCATCGTTTAGACCATCGAGGAGGTGCGTAACGTCCAAAGGGGTGAAATCCCTGACCAGCTAGCCGCCGTACCAACGCCACATGCCAATCAGGCCCGCGGCGGCATAGAAGAATTGCAGGAGCAGTATGCCCCGATGAGCCCCCCGGTGGGCCCAAAGCCCAATCGCCAAGGAGGAAATAAAAAGGAGAACAAAGCCCAGGAACTCGAAGCCCGTATTGGAGGCAACCAGCAGGGAGTAGGCGATGGCCGTAACCACCCCCAACCATTCCAGCAGCAGCTGGCTGCGGGCGCCCGGAGCGGGGGCGTCGGTCATTTCGCGTTTCCTTTTCTACTTGCCCGCCACACCCAGAGGGCCCGGGTGGCCATGCCCAGCATGACGGATAGGATCATGCCCACCACCAGCTGGAGCCCGTAGCCTTGTAGGAGTTCCGTGAGCATGCAGGGTTATTCCACGGTGACGGACTTAGCGAGATTTCGAGGCTGGTCCACATCCGTGCCCCGAAGCACGGCCACATAATAGGCCAGGAGCTGCAGCGGAAGGGTATGAATAATGGGTGCCAGAATCGCCGGGCAGCGCGGCACGGGAACCACCTCCACTCCGGGCTCGGGCTCAAAAGGCGTGTCCTCGTCGGCGAAGACGTAAAGCTGCCCGCCCCGGGCCCGCACTTCCTGAAGGTTGGACTCGAGTTTCTCGAGGAGCTCATCGTTGGGGGCCACGGCCACCACCGGCATGTGCTCATCCACCAGGGCCAGGGGGCCGTGCTTCAGTTCCCCGGCGGGGTACCCTTCCGCATGGATATAGCTGATTTCCTTAAGCTTTAGGGCGCCCTCGAGGGCAATGGGGTACATTTCGCCCCGGCCCAGAAACAAAGCATTGCTATGGGGGACAAACTGCTGTGCCAACGCCCGCACGGGCTGCTCGAGCACCTCCAGGGTGTGCTTGATCTGAGCCGGCAGGCCATGGAGGGCCTCAACTATGGCCCGCTCCTCATCCGTGGGCAGGCCGTTTCGACGCCCGAGGCACAGGGCCAGCAAGAGCAAATCAATGAGCATGGCCGTAAAGGCCTTGGTGGAGGCCACCCCCACCTCCGTGCCCGCTTCCAGCATGAGGGCCAGGTCCGCTTCGCGCACCATGGTGCTCGTGGGCACGTTACAGAGGGTGAGGAGGGCCAGGTATCCCCGTTCCTTCGCCAAGCGAAGGGCGGCCAGGGTGTCCGCCGTTTCCCCTGATTGGGACAGGGTCACAAAGAGCGTCTTCGGCGCGACGGCCACCGTGCGATAGCGAAATTCGCTGGCGATCTCCACGGAGCAGGGCAGGCCAGCAAGGGCCTCAATCCAGTAGCGGGCCACGGAGGCCGCGTAGAAGCTGGTGCCGCAGGCAACCAGAGTGACGGCCTGGGCCTCATCAAAGATCGCCTTCGCCCCTACCCCAAAAGCCCCTTCCAGGACCTGATCCTTAGAAATGCGGCCCTCCAGCGTCGCCGTGGCCACCTTCGGCTGCTGGTGGATCTCCTTCAGCATGTGATGGGCGTAGCCGCGCTTGTCCGTGTCTTCCTCGGCCATCTCGATGCGCACCGTGGAACGCACCTGGCTTTCATCGTCGACGCTGAAGACCTCAAAGCCCTCCCGGTGCACCACCACGAGGTCCCCTTCTTCTAGAAAAACGAAGCGGTCCGTGACCGGGCGCAGGGCGAGGGGATCGGACGCGAGGTACATCTCGCCGATGCCCACCCCCACCACCAGGGGGCTGCCCTGGCGCGCAGCGATCAGCTCATCGGGGTGATCCTGGTGCAGCACCACGAGCCCATAGGCCCCTTCCAGCCGTTGCACCGCCTGGCGCACGGCTTCCCGGAGATCGCCGCAGGCGCCGTAGCTGTGGTGAATCAGGTGGACCACCGTTTCCGTGTCCGTTTCCGATTCAAAGACGTAGCCCAAGCCCTGAAGCTCCCGGCGGAGAGCTTCGTGGTTTTCGATAATCCCGTTGTGAACCAGGGCGAGGCCATCCCCGGACATGTGCGGGTGAGCGTTCTCTTCGCTGGGCACGCCATGGGTGGCCCAGCGGGTGTGGGCTATGCCGATGCGGCCGGCCGTGGGGGCCTCCGTGAGCGCCTCTCGGAGCGCTGCGACCTTGCCGAGGCGGCGTGTGCGATGGACCGATCCGTTTTCGAGGGTGGCGACCCCGGCCGAGTCGTAGCCGCGATACTCCAGGCGCTCGAGGCCCGTGAGCAATATCTCCTGAACTTCCCGAGCGCCTACGACGCCGACGATGCCGCACATAGCCTAGCCCCCTTCCTTGATTTGTTGAGCTCGGGCCTTCGGCGATTGCCAACCCGCGATACTCCGTTGCCGACCCCGACCCACAGCGAGGGTTTCGGCGTCAACGTCCTTGGTAATGGTGGAACCGGCCCCGAGGAAGGCGCCATCGCCCACGGTGAGAGGGGCCACGAGGGTACTATTCGAGCCCACGAAAACGTCATTGCCAAGCACCGTGGGGTGCTTGCCGATACCATCGTAATTGCAGGTGATGGTGCCGGCGCCCACGTTCACGCGCTCGCCCAGGGTGGCGTCCCCCAGGTAGGCCAAATGGTTGGCCTTGCTGTAATCCCCCAGGGTGGCCTTTTTCGTTTCAACGAAGTTGCCGATGCGCGTGCCGCGGCCGAGCACGGTCCCCTCGCGCAGGCGAGCGAAGGGGCCTAGCTGCGCCTCCGGGCCGACGAGGGCGCCCTCAATGTGGGTCAACGGCGCGACCTGTGCGCCATCCCGAAGCTCAGCGTCCTTGATAACGCAGTGAGCGCCCACTTTCACATTTTCACCAAGAATGACCTTGCCTTCAAACACGCAGCCCACATCAATGATGCAATCCTGACCCGCTTCCAGGGACCCGCGAATCACCACCGTCTCCGGAGCCCTAAGCGTGACCCCAGCCGCCATGACAGCCGCGCGGCGCCGGTGCTGGAGCGTGGCCTCGAGGTCCGCGAGCTGGGCCCGCGTATTCGCGCCCCGGAGGCTGTCCGCATCGGCCTCGTGCTGGGCGAGGCAGGGCACGCCATCGGCGCGAGCAAGGGCAATCAGATCGGTGAGGTAGAGCTCCCCCTGGGCATTATCCGCCGTGAGCGCATCGAGCCACCGGGGGAGGGGGCCCGCAGGAAAGCAGTACACCCCCGCATTGATCTCCTGGAGGGCGCGCTGAGCCTCCGTCGCATCCTTTTCTTCGACGATGCCCACGACGGCCCCCGCGTCATCCCGCAGCATGCGTCCAAAGCCCGTAGGATCGGCGAGGGAGGTGGTCATCACGCCCACCGCGTTGGCAGGGACGGCAGCAAGAAAGGCTTCCAAGGCTGGCGCTTCCAACAACGGCACATCGCCGGAGAGCACCAGTACCCGCTCCGTGCCTTCGGGCAAGGGCAGGGCGGCCCGTACCGCATCCCCCGTGCCACGCTGATGGTGCTGACAGGCAAGGGACGCTCCGGCAGCCTCGGCCAAGGCCATCACGCTTGGCATCTCGGGCCCGTGGATCACTCGTACGGCATTGGCCACGGCCCCCGCCGCTCCCAGTACGTGGGCCAGCATGGGGGCACCACCCAAATCCAACATCACCTTGGGCTGGGCCGATCGCATCCGCGTCCCCTTACCGGCAGCCAAAATGAGGGCGAGGGTGTGGGGGGAAGGGGCAGCCATGGGAAAAGCTCCAAAATGGTTAGCGCTGTCCACTTTACCGGGGCCAGCAACAAAAAAGGCAGCTTACGCTGCCTTTTTTCGAGGCCTCGCCGTAGGCAAGGCCCGCAGGAGGGCGAGGGTTTAGGCGCCCCGACGCTTGTGCATCCGAAGGACGCGAAGCTGCGCCGCGGCTTCCGCAAGCTGGGCCGCCGCCACGGAGAACTCGAAGTCTCCAGAGCGATCGGCCATGGCACGCTCCGCGTCTTCCATGGCCTTCTGCGCCGCCGCTTCGTCGATGTCCGCGGCCCGCGCCGCCGTATCCGCGAGAACGGTCACCACCCCGGGCTGAACCTCAAGGAAGCCCCCGGAGGCGTAGATCGTCTCTTCCTCGCCGCCGGCGAGAATGAGGCGCACCGGACCGGGCTTCAGCTTGGTCAGCAGGGGCGCGTGCCCCGGCATGATACCCAGTTCCCCGAGCACGCCGGTGGCCGCAACCATCTCTACGCGCCCGGAGAAGAGCTCCGCTTCGGCACTCACCACATCACAGTGGATCGTCATTGCCATGGGACGTCTCCCTTAACCCTTAAGCTTCGCCGCCTTCTCGCGCGCGTCTTCAATGGTGCCGACCATGTAGAAGGCCTGCTCGGGCAGATCGTCGGCGTCGCCGTCGAGAATCGCCTTGAAGCTCCGCACCGTGTCCTTAAGGCTGACGTACTGGCCCGGGTTACCGGTGAAGACTTCTGCCACGAAGAAGGACTGGGAGAAGAACTGCTGGATTTTCCGAGCCCGGAACACCGTCTGCTTATCTTCTTCGGAGAGCTCGTCCATCCCAAGAATGGCGATGATGTCCTTGAGCTCCTTGTACTTCTGAAGCAACTGCTGGCACCCGCGAGCGACTTCGTAGTGCTCCTGGCCCACCACCTGCGGATCGAGCTGGCGGCTGGTGGAATCGAGCGGATCCACAGCGGGGTAGATCCCGAGGTCCGTGATGGCCCGGGACAGGGTTACGGTCGCATCCAAGTGAGCGAAGGTCGTCGCCGGGGAGGGATCTGTGAGGTCGTCCGCCGGCACGTAAACGGCCTGGATGGAGGTGATGGACCCCGTCTTGGTGGTGGTGATCCGCTCCTGGAGCACGCCCATCTCTTCCGCGAGGGTGGGCTGGTAACCCACGGCGGAGGGCATCCGGCCGAGGAGGGCGGACACTTCCGTCCCGGCCAGGGTGTAGCGGTAGATGTTATCCACGAAGAGGAGCACGTCCCGGCCTTCATCCCGGAATTTCTCGGCCAGCGTCAGACCGGTCAGCGCCACGCGGAGACGGTTGCCCGGGGGCTCGTTCATCTGACCAAAGACCAGGGAGATCTTGTCGAGAACGTTGGAATCCTGCATTTCGTGATAGAAGTCGTTCCCTTCCCGGGTCCGCTCCCCCACGCCGGCGAATACGGACAGACCGGAGTGTTCGATAGCAATGTTCCGGATCAGCTCAAGCATGGTCACGGTCTTACCTACGCCCGCACCGCCGAAGAGGCCCACCTTACCGCCCTTGGCGAAGGGGCAGACCAGGTCGATGACCTTGATACCCGTTTCGAGGATTTCCACGGCCCCGGACTGATCTTCGTAGGTGGGGGCAGACCGGTGGATCGGCATGCTATCCGCGGCGTTCACCGGGCCCTTTTCGTCGATGGGCTCGCCGAGCACGTTCATGATCCGGCCAAGGGTCTCCTGACCCACGGGGATGGTGATCGGTGCGCCGGTGTTCTCCACAGCCAGGCCGCGGGAGAGCCCTTCGGAAGCCCCCATGGCAATGGCCCGAACCACGCCGTCGCCGAGCTGCTGCTGCACCTCAAGGGTGAGTTCGGCGTCGGTAACCCGCAGGGCGTCATACACCTTGGGCACTTCGTTGCGCTCGAACTCGACGTCGACGACGGCGCCAATGACCTGAACGATTCGTCCGCTGCTCATGATGCTCGTTTCCTCTCTAACGATTCTGTTATGCAGGCGTGATTAAACGGCCTGCGCGCCGCCAACAATTTCCGCAATTTCCTGCGTAATCGCCGCCTGTCGTGCGTTGTTGTAGCTGAGCTGGAGATCGTCGATCAGCTTTCCGGCGTTCTCCGTGGCATTCTTCATGGCGATCATCTTGGCCGCCTGTTCGCACGCCGCATTCTCGACGACGGCCTGATACACCTGAGCTTCCAGGTAGCGCCGGATCAGTCCTTCAATGAGCTCTGCGGCGTCCGGCTCATAGAGGTAGTCCCAGGAATGGCTGTACTCATCGCTTTCCATGGGAGGCAGGGGGGCCAGCTGACGAATCGTCGGCGCCTGCGTCATGGTGTTCACGAAGGTGTTGAACACGACGTAGAGGCGATCGATGGTGCCCGCCTCATAGGCGTTCAGCATGACCGTGATGCCCCCGATGAGCGCCTCGACCTGGGGCGCCTCACCGACGCCATCAATGCTGGCGACGACGTTGCCCCCAAAGCTCCGGAAGAAGCTTTGCGCCTTGCGGCCGATCAGCGCGAGATCAATTTCAACGCCGTTGTCCGCGTGGCCCTTCATGTCCTTCACCAGCGCCCGGAACTCGTTCACGTTCAAGCCGCCGCAGAGACCCTTCTCCGTGGACACCACGATGTAGCCCACCCGTTTCACGGGCCGGGACTGCATGTACACGGACCGGTGCTCCGGATTGGCGTTGGCCAGGTGGCCGACGACCTGCAGCACCTTGTCCGCGTAGGGGCGGCTTTCCGCCATGCGGTCTTGGGTGCGACGCATCTTGGACGCCGCCACCATTTCCATCGCACTGGTGATCTTCTGCGTGTTTTGCACGCTTTTGATCTGGGTGCGGATTTCCTTTCCTACGGCCATGGCTGTGCTCGCTCGCCGGGGGTTACCAGGTACGCGTTTCCTTGAAGCGCGTGATCGCAGACCGCATGGTTTCAACGATCTCGTCGTTGTATGCGCCGCTTTCGTCGATCTGCTTCATGAAGTCGCCGTGGGCTTCGTGCATGTACTCTAGGAGGGCCGCTTCGAAGGCCAGCACCTTGTCCACCTCAACGTCTTCCAGGAAGCCCTGGGTCGCCGCGAAGAGGCTGACGCCCATTTCAGAAACGGACATGGGTGCGTACTGGCGCTGCTTCATGAGCTCCGTGACGCGACGGCCGTGCTCCAGCTGCTTCCGGGTCGTCTCGTCGAGATCAGAGGCGAACTGGGAGAAGGCCGCGAGCTCTCGGTACTGCGCCAGAGCGAGCTTAATCCCGCCAGAAATCTTCTTGATGAAGGACGTCTGCGCCGAGCCCCCCACCCGAGACACGGAAATCCCCGGGCTCATGGACGGGCGAATGCCGGAGTTGAACAGATCGGTCTCAAGGAAGATCTGACCGTCGGTGATGGAGATCACGTTCGTCGGTACGAAGGCGGACACATCCCCGGCCTGGGTTTCGATAACCGGAAGCGCGGTCAGCGAACCGGTCTTACCCTTCACTGCGCCATTGGTGAACGTCTCAACATACTCTTCGTTCACGCGGGAGGCGCGCTCGAGGAGACGGGAGTGCAGGTAGAAAACGTCCCCGGGGTAGGCTTCCCGACCCGGCGGGCGCTTGAGCAGCAGGGAAATCTGGCGATAGGCCACGGCTTGTTTGGAGAGATCATCGTAGATGATCAACGCGTCTTCGCCGTGATCCCGGAACCACTCGCCCATGGTGCACCCCGCATAGGGTGCAAGGAACTGCATGGACGCGGGGGTCGAGGCGGAGGCGGCGACCACGATGGTGTGATCAAGCGCGCCGTGCTCCTCGAGCTTCCGCACCACGTTGGCAATGGTGGACATTTTCTGCCCAATCGCCACGTAGATGCAGGTCATGTTCTTGCCTTTCTGGTTGATGATCGTATCAACCGCGATGGCCGTCTTACCGATCTGACGGTCACCGATGATGAGTTCCCGCTGGCCCCGGCCCACGGGCACCATGGCATCAATGCACTTCAGACCCGTTTGCACGGGCTGGTCCACGGACTTCCGCGCGATAACGCCCGGGGCCACCTTTTCGATGGCGTCCGACTCCGTCGTGCCCAGATCGCCGCGGCCGTCAATGGGGTTACCCAGGGCGTCGACTACCCGGCCGACCAGCTCCCGGCCCACGGGCACTTCAAGAATGCGACCCGTGCATCGTGCCGTTTGGCCTTCGGCGAGGTGCTGATAGTCCCCGAGCACCACGGCGCCCACGGAATCGCGCTCGAGGTTCAGCGCGAGACCAAAACCGCCGGCGGAGAACTCGATCATCTCCCCGTAGCGGGCTTCGGCCATGCCGTGAATCCGGATAATGCCGTCGGACACGCTTACGATCGTGCCTTCGTTGCGCGCTTCGGTCTGGAGATCCATCGACGCGATGCGCTGCTTAATAATGTCGCTGATCTCGGAAGGGTTCAGTTGCTGCATCGGTCCATCCTCAGAATGCGTTCGAATCCGGGGGCCCCGGACCTCGGTTAGACGCGTAGGGCGTCGGCCAAGCGGCCGAGGCGGCCGCGTACGGAACCATCAATGAGCGTGTCACCCGCGCGAATCACGGCGCCGCCCAGAAGAGCGGGGTCGATGCGGTGGGTGAGCACGATGTCTTTCTTGAAACGGGCCCTTAGCGCGCCCTTGAGGGCCTCAAGGACCGCTTCGTCAGCGGGCTGAGCCAGCACCACCTCAACGTCGAGGCTCTGCTCTAGTGCGTCCCGGGCCACGGCGTACTGCGTGGCAATCTCCGGTAGGAGCGCTAGGCGCTTGTTTTCCGCCAGCACCGTCAGCAGGGCCCGGAGCCCCTCCGGGGCGCCCTCGGGAAGGAAGGCTGCCAGTTCCTGGGCCTTAACCGCAGGACCCGGACGGGGCGCCGCGAGCATAGCGGCCACCTCTGGCGCCGCGGCCGCCGCGCCCAGGAGCGTGAGCCCCTGGCCGAAGGCATCGACGGTGCCGCTGTCCTGAGCCACGGCGAAGACCGCTCGGGCGTAGGGGCGTGCAAGGGTCGCAAGCTCTGCCATGCCGGCCTCCGTGCCTTAAAGCTGCTTGGCGAGGTCGTCGAGGAGTGCCGCGTGGGCCCCCGCGTCGACGGCCTGCCCGAGGACTTTTTCCGCACCCGCAACAGCGAGGACGGCGACGTCCTTGCGGAGCGTTTCCCGGGCCCGGTTCACTTCGCGCTCGATGTCAGCCCGTGCAGCTTCCAGGAGCTTCGCCCCTTCTGCCCGAGCGTCTTCCTTCGCTTCGTCAACCATCTGCGCAGCGCGCTGGCGAGCTTCCTCGACCAGGGCTGCGGCTTCCGCCTTCGCGTCCTTGAGCTCGTCCGTGGCGCGCTTCTGAGCCAACTCGAGATCTAAGGAGGCCCGCTCAGCGGCGGCAAGGCCGTCAGCAATCTGCTTCTGCCGGGCAGCCATGGCTTCGGTGATCGGGGGCCAGATGGCCTTCATGCAAATCCACACGAAGACGAAAAAGGCGATCGATTGACCGATGAGTGTGAGGGTAATGCTCATGTCGCGTTGTCCTCCGCTGCGCGTTTGCGAGGCCGCTTAGCAAGCGGCCGAGGGCGTATTTAGCCGCCTGCCACCGCGAAGAGAAGGTACAGAGCGATACCCACAGCGATCATCGGAACGGCGTCTACGAGGCCGAGCACGATGAAGAGCTGGGTCCGAAGGGTCGGCAGTTGCTCCGGCTGGCGAGCCACGCCTTCGATGAACTTACCACCAAGCACGGCCACGCCGATGGAGGCGCCCAGAGCCCCAAGGCCCATGAGAACCGCAGCTGCAATGTAGATGTACTCCATGACTGCTCCCGAGTGTTGTCGCGAAAAAATAAAGGTTCCGCTGTGTGCGTAAGAATCCCGTTTGCCCGAGGGCGGCCGGGGCCTTAGTGCTCTTCCATCACATCGTGCGCCTGATTTAGGTACACGACCGACAAAACCATGAAAATGAAGGCTTGCAAGGTAATCACGAGGACGTGGAACAGCGCCCAAGCGATCTGAAGCACGCCGCCGGCCACGCTCATCACCAGGCCGCCGTACATCAGGGCGATCAGGATGAAGATCATTTCCCCTGCATAGAGGTTGCCGAAGAGTCGCAGGCCCAGGGAAACGGGCTTAGCAATGAGGTTCACGCCCTCAAGAATGAGGTTCACCGGGAACATCCACTTCGGGAACGGATGGAAGGCCAGCTCGGAGAAGAAGCCCCAGGCGCCTTTCTTCAGAATGCTGTAGTAAACGATGAGCATGAACACCCCAAAGGCCATGCCTAGGGTGATGTTCGGATCCGTGCTCGGCACGACCTTCATAAATGGGATATGCAGGTAGTGCTCTGCCACAAAGGGGATCCAATCCACAGGGATTAAATCCATGAGGTTCATGAAGAACACCCACACAAAGATGGTCAGCGCCATGGGCGCCACGAGGGCATTCCCGGAGTGCTGAAAGGTGCTGCGGACGAGGTCATCGATGAAGTCGACGATGGTCTCCACGAAATTCAGAAGCCCGGAGGGCACGCCGGTGGTGGCTTGCTTCGCTGCGCGTCCAAAGATGAAGAGAAAGATCAGTCCGAGCACCAAGGACCAGCCCATGGTGTCGACGTTGATGGCCATGAAGCCCATTTGGGACGCTTCTTCCGCCGTTTGCGCGAAGCCCCAATCCCCCACGGCCACGCAGTGCTCCTGGCAGCTGGCCTGAGCACGCGCATGCCCCTCGTTGAATTGGCCATAGACCAAGTTCGTCAAGTGGTGCTGGATATAACCTTCCGCGGTGAGGGGGCCGCCAGATGCCATATGTGGCTCCATTTGGGTCGTTTTTTCGTCGCGTTGCCGCGACCTTTAAGCCGGTGTTAGCACCGCCCCCACCCGGTGGGCGAGGTGCACGGCGATGAAGCCGACAAAAAAGGCCACCCCCTGTCCTTCCGGGAGCTGCCTAAGGGCCAAGGCGAGCAGGCCCACTGCGATCAGCAACTTTACAATCATGGCTCCGAAGAGCCCTCCCGCCGCCATGAGCGGCCGGGGGTTCTCCCCCGCGCGGTGCACGCGCCGGGCCATCCAAAGATTCGGCGCCAGGGCCACAAGGCCTCCGATGATCGCCTGCCGTTCACTGCCAAGCTGAAGGCTCCAAACCCCCAGAGCCGCGAGGGCCAGCGCGGCAAGCTGCGTCCCTACGATCCGGCGCACGACGGCTTCCTCCACCCCAGGGTCCACTCCGACGCCTGCACCTGCGGCCCTATTTGGCCTCGCCAGCGGCGCTCGTTTTTATGACCCCAAGGGAAAAGCGCGCGAATTATAGGCACACCCTTGCCCCGGGGCAAGGCGCCTGCGCGCCTCCTTTTAGGTCCCCGATCACTTAAGGTGGGCAAGGACCCCATCGAGCTCATCGAGGGATCCGTAGCGAATCACGATACGGCCGCCCTTTTTCCCGTGCTCAATGCGAACCGGAGCCCCGAGCCGTTCCGACAGGGTGCGCTCTAAATGGCGCGTTTCCCGGGACGTCTCCGTGGCTTCCGTAGTTCCTTGCTTTGGCGGCGCCAGCGCCCGCTGCACCTGGCGCTCCATCTCGCGAACGGTCCAGCCCCGTTGAACAGCCTCCCGGGCGAGGGCGCCCTGCTGGGGGTCATCCAAGGCGAGGAGGGCCCGAGCGTGCCCCATGGTGAGATCGCCGCGCTCGAGGAGGCGTCGCGCCTCGCTGCCCAGGCGAAGCAAGCGAAGGAGGTTGGCGACCGTCGCCCGCTGCTTACCCACGGCCTCCGCGGCCTGGCTCTGGGTGAGGGAAAAGGTGGTCATGAGGCGCTCGAGGGCGGCGGCCTCCTCTAAGGGGCTTAGATCTTCCCGCTGAACGTTCTCAATCAGCGCCAGGGCCAGCGCACTCTGATCGTCCAAGCTGCGCACCAGCGCCGGGACCCGATCAAGGCCTGCGCGCTGCGCTGCCCGCCAGCGCCGCTCCCCGGCAATAATCTCAAAGCGCTGATCGTCCAAGGGACGAACCACCAGGGGCTGCATGAGGCCCTGGCTTCGGATCGAGGCAGCAAGCTCTTCCAAGGCCTCTTCGTCGAAGTGCTGCCGCGGCTGGAAGGCGCCCCGCTCGAGCTGTTCGATGGGCAGCGCTCGGAGCACGGCTCCCTCGACGCCGGCGGCCTCCTTGAGCGCGGGGTTTGCGGCCACGGGGGCTTCCCCTAGGGGGCCTTCCCCTGCGGGGGCTTTCGAAGCCGCACGGACCGGCGCCGGCGCCGCGCCTAGCAAGGATTCTAGGCCTCGGCCAAGGCCCCGTTTCTTTGTGCTCATGGGTGCGCAGGCTCCTCAGCTGGGCGGGATGGGCGGCGGCGAAGCTCCTGGGCCAGGGCCTCATAAGCGACAGCCCCTCGGGAGAGGCGGTCGTAGGCTACGGCGGGAAGGCCGTGGCTGGGGGCCTCCGCCAAGCGAATATTCCTCGGAATAACCGTCCGGAACACGCGGTCGCCGAAGTGGGTCAGCAGCTGCCGGGAAACATCCCGGGTCAGGCCGTTTCGAGGGTCGTACATGGTGCGAAGTAGCCCCAAAATCTCCAAAGATGAATTGCTGTGTTCCCGGACCCCGTCAAGGGTTTCGAGGAGGGCGGAAAGCCCTTCGAGGGCGTAAAACTCACACTGCATGGGAATCAGCACGCCCGTGGACGCCACTAAGGCGTTGACGGTTAAAAGAGAGAGCGCCGGCGGGCAATCAATGAGCACCCAGCGGTAAGGCGTGGGCGCGCTCCGTAGCACTCGCTTCAGCTGCTGTTCCCGTCCCGGTCGCTCAAGGAGGCCCACCTCCGCCGCGACCAAATCCCCGTTGGCAGGGAGGAGGTCGTACCCGCCCTGGGTCGGCTGCACCAGGGCTTCAAAAGGCAGTTCGGGGTCTAACAGTGCATCACAAAGGGTGTGCTCAAGGGCCCGCTTATCCACCCCCGAACCCGTGGTGGCGTTGCCTTGCGGGTCTAGATCGACCAGCAACACCCGATCCCCGAGCCCTGCCAGGGAAGCGGCCAGGTTAATGCTGGTGGTGGTCTTCCCTACCCCACCCTTTTGATTGGTAATGGCAACGACCTGGCCCGTCATTTTGCGTCCTTGGCTCGAACCTTGAGGAGCACCCGCTCGTGATCATAACTGGGCACCCGATAAGCATAGCGCGCTTCTAAGGTGAAGCGGTCTTCGAGAGGGGACCATTCCTGCTCCCACTGAGCGCCCTTCATGGCCAAGAGCCGCCCCCCCGCCGCAAGGGGCGCTTGGAGGAGCGCACAGAGCCGCTCGAGGGGGGCGACGGCCCGGACCAGAATGCCCGCCGCGGCGGGGTCAAAGACCACCTGCTCGGCCCGCTGCTCGAGAACGGTCACCTGGGGGAGGGCGAGGGTGGCGATAGCTTGCTCGAGAAAGCGCACACGCTTCCCCAGCGACTCCACCAACACAAAGGGCCGCTCTGGGGCTAGGGCGGCCAGAATGAGTCCGGGCAGCCCCGCGCCCGTGCCGATGTCATAGAGCACGCCCGGTTCCCTCAAGGCCGGCAACACCGCAGCGCAGTCCAGAAGGTGGCCCTCCACGAGGGTTTCCGGATCCTGGGTCCCGGTGAGATTGAAGGCCCGGGACCAGCGCTCATGGAGCGTAAGCCATTGCCAAAGACGATCGATGGCATGGCCATCGTGCGGCACCGCCAGCTCCGCTAGCCCCGCTTCCAAGCGGCCTTTAAGCGCCCCTTCGGCCGCTAGCACGCGGCGGACCGAAGGCTTCGCTTCTTCAAGTGAATCGCGAGCTGCGCCACCGCCGCCGGAGTGACGCCGGGAATGCGGGCCGCCCGCTCCAGGCTATCGGGGCGCGCATCGCTTAACTTTTGGCACACCTCATGGGAAAGGCCTGCGACGGTGGTGTAGTCGAGGTCATGGGGAAGGGCTGTGGCGCCCTGGCCCTTGAGCCTTTCCACCTCGGCGCGCTGGCGAGCAATATAGCCGTCATATTTAATCTGCACCGCCACCTGCTCAGCCTCGGCCTCCCCAAGGGGTGCCCAGCCCAGAGCGGCTTCCACATCCTCCCATTGCACCTCCGGGCGCCGAAGGGCTTGAGCGAGAGACCCTTCCTTATCAAAGGCCACCCGGCACCGGGCCTCCAGCGCCTGGGCCAGGGGGCTCCCGGGCACCACGGGGGTGCGCTGAAGCTTTTCAAGGGTCTCGTCCACGGTGCGCCGTTTCGCTTCAAAGGCAGCCCACTGTTCATCGCCCACAAGGCCCAGGGCTCGACCCGTGGGGGTGAGGCGAAGGTCGGCGTTGTCCTGGCGAAGCAGCAGGCGGTATTCCGCGCGGCTGGTGAACATGCGGTAGGGCTCCTGCGTGCCCAGGCGAATCAGATCATCTACCAGCACCCCAAGGTAAGCCTCATCCCGCTCCGGAAGCAGGGGCGCGGCCCCCTTCCCCCGGAGCGCCGCGTTCGTTCCCGCCAGAAGGCCCTGGGCCGCGGCCTCCTCATAGCCCGTGGTGCCGTTGATCTGCCCAGCGAAATAAAGGCCTTCGACGCAATGGGTCTCAAGGGTGGCCTTAAGATCCCGGGGATCAAAGAAGTCGTACTCAATGGCGTAGCCCGGGCGCGTGATATGCGCCTTTTCAAAGCCGGGGATGGTGCGCAGGAAGGCCTGCTGAAGCTCGAAGGGCAGGCTCGTCGAGATCCCATTGGGGTAAAGCTCGTAGGTGCTCAGGCCTTCGGGCTCCACAAAAATCTGGTGGGAGTCCTTGTCTTCAAAGCGCACGACCTTGTCTTCCACGGAGGGGCAGTAGCGCGGTCCCACCCCCTCTATTCGCCCCGCATACATGGGGGAGCGATCGAGTCCGCTCCGGATCAAAGCGTGAGTGGCTTCGTTGGTGCGCGTAATCCAGCAGGGGACCTGGCGCGGGTGGACGCTCCGGTCGCTGCGAAAGGACAGCGTGGGCCGCGGCTCATCCCCGGGCTGGGGTGTCATTACGGAGAAATCGACGGTGCGCCCATCGATCCGTGGCGGCGTGCCTGTCTTCAACCGCCCCACGCGGAAGGGAAGGGCTCGAAGACGCTGGGCCAGCGCATTCGCCGGCGCATCTCCAGCCCGCCCCCCTTCGTGCTGCGCTTCCCCAACGTGGATTTTTCCCCCGAGAAAGGTCCCCGTGGTGAGTACTACGGTGGCCGCCCGGAAAGTGAGTCCTAATTGCGTGACCACCCCGGTGACCCGATCCCCTTCCAGCACCAGATCTACGACGTTTTGCTGGAAGAGGGAGAGGCCGGGCTGATTCTCAACGAATTCCCGGATGGCCGCCCGGTAAAGCGCGCGATCGGCTTGGGCCCGAGTGGCCCGCACCGCGGGGCCCTTGCGCGCATTTAAGGTACGAAACTGGATGCCCGCTCGATCGCCAGCTAGGGCCATCACGCCCCCTAGGGCATCGATTTCCCGAACCAGGTGGGTTTTTCCGATGCCGCCGATGGCCGGGTTGCAGGACATCTGGCCAATGGTTTCGATGCTTTGCGTCAGCAGTAGGGTGTCCGCCCCCAGGCGCGCCGCCGCCAGGGCCGCTTCCGTCCCTGCATGGCCGCCACCGATGACGATCACGTCATAGCGTTTCTCGAAGTCCACCTGCCTGCCCTCCGGGGTTTGGGGCGCGGAAGTATAAAGAAGGCTCTGCCATCGCCATAGGGGGTGCCCTTACCGCCCTTCCGGGCGCCGCCTAAGGCGCCCCGAGGCGATAGCAACGCACCGCCGTGTCGTGGAAGAGGGCTGCCCGCTCCGTTTTGGAACCGTCCGCCACCAACTTCTTAAAGGCATTCCAAAGCACGGGGTAGGACACGCTGGCCTTATCCACGGGGAAGTTCGATTCAAACATGCAGCGCTCGGCGCCAAAGCAGGCCAGTGCCTCCCGATAAAAGGGTTCGGTGGCCCCAAGGATCTCGTCAGAGGAGGGGGGCCGCGCCCCGTAATGAAAGCCAAAGCCATTGATGGGCATAACGATCCCTCCGAGCTTGGCCGCCACATTCGGGCAGCTCGCCAGCGCCGCGAGGTCCCTTCGCCACTGCGTAAAGAGTGCCTCCCGCTGCCCGGCGTAGGGTCCGATCCCTAGGGGACCACTGAAATGATTGAGGATGATGGTGGTGTCGGGGAAGGCTCGCGCCAACGCCGTCACCTCAGGAAGTTGGTGGTGATATTGCCAAGCCTCGAAGGACAAGCCCCGAGGCGCAAGCTCTCGAAAGCCCGCGCGGAAGTCCTCGCGGCCATAGAGGCCCGGGGGCGGGTTGGTATGGGCGTTGCGCACCTCGGGGCTGGGATCAAAGCTGGCCGCATGACGAATGCCTCGAAAGCGGGGGGATGCCGCAAGGTGGGCATCGAGCACCTCACCCACCGCGTCCCCAAGGCAAAGATCGGCAAAGCCCACAATCCCCGCCGCCACCTGCGTTTCCCCATAGGCCCCGCTGGCGCTCATCGCTGCGATGCCGTTGACGAACTCCGTTTCCCCTACGGGGCGCAGGGTCTCGGGACCGCCAGCCCGATACATGCTGTCGCACTCAATATGGACCGTACTGACAATGCGGTGGCCGGACTGGAGATCGGCAAGAAGCTCATGGAGGAGATAGCGATAACCGTTCCGGTCCCACAGGTGGTGGTGGGGATCGCAAATGGGCAGGTCAGGATCGATGATGGGTTCCGAAACCTCTCGAAGCCATGCTTCATGTTCCGCCGTGCCCGGTAGGCGTTTTTCCATGTTTCTCCCCTCCCCCTGGGGCCCCTAGCCCCGCTTGCGGCTATGCATGGCCAAGTAGATAGGAAAGTACCGATTCAGGGGGCTGGCGTCATCGTCCCAATCGTCCTCAAAGAACCCTTCTAGGGTGAGGCCCACCTCAAGCTGACCGGCAATGAGATCCGTGAGGCTATGGCTAAACTCGATGGCTCGGGCGCTGACATCGGCCCCTTCCAACAGGTCGTTGGTGGGAAGGGCGTAGCGAGCCTCCGGGCGCTCTCCCGGCGCCAAGGGATCGTGATCAAAGAGAAAAAAGGCGGGATTCATCACGCCCGTTAAAAACCGTCCGCCGGGTTTGAGCACACGCGCGACCTCAGCCCAAACGGGCCGCACCTCCGGCACAAAAACCGTGCTGACCGGGTTCACCACCAGATCAAAGGAAGCGGACGGAAAAGCCCCAAGGTCGGCCATATCCCCCCCCACGCAGCGCACACGATGGCCCGCGCGGGCCGCGGTCGCTTGGTCGAGGCGAAGCTGTTCGAGGGAGGAATCCAAACTCCAAACCTCGGCGCCGGCAGCGGCGAGCAGCGGCGCTTGCTGTCCGCCGCCGGAGGCGAGAGCCAGCACCCGGGACCCGGCAAGGGAAGCAAGCCACGGGGCGGGGACGGGGCGGTTCGGGGTTAAAAAGATCTCCGGGTGCCCGGCTCGGGCACGCTTCAAGGCGGCGTCGGCCACCGGGGTGGACCAGCGCTCTCCGGCCCGCGCCTCCCGGTTCCAAGCGTCCTGATTATGTCGAAAGACGTCCATCGCCCCTATTTCCCGATGCAGAAGGTGGAAAAAATTCGCCCAAGCAGATCATCCGGGGTCACTTCTCCTGTCATCTCCCCGAGGGCATCGTGAGCCCGTCGGAGCTGATCGGCCACGAGATCTGCGCTGGGAAAGGTCTCCAGGGTGCTGCGAGCCTCAGCCAGGCACCCTTTGACCGTTTCAAGCAGGGCAAGGTGCCGGCTGCGTGCCGAGAAGCTGCCCTCCGGTGCTTGCGCCCCCAGGGCAGCTTTAAGCGCATCCTTCAGCCCTTCAAGCCCTTCGCCGGTGCGCGCACTGACCACCACGGTGGGTAAGCACCCCTCGTCTTCAGCGGCGGACGGCTGGAGCACCTCGGCGGCGAGATCACTTTTATTGCGCAGATGGAGCACCACGGGCGGCAGGGGCCAGCCCAAGCGGGCCTCTAACTCTGCGCGGGTGAGGGTCGCAAGGGCCGGGTCCCGGAGGTCGCTGACATACAGGAGAAGCTCCGCTTCCCCCGCGGCCGCTTGGGCTCGGCGGATCCCCTCTGCTTCGATCACATCAGCGTTATCCCGCAGCCCCGCGGTGTCCAATAGAAGCAGGGGGATCCCGTCGATGAGCACCTGTTCCCGAACAATGTCCCGGGTCGTTCCCGGGCGATCGGTGACAATTGAGGTCTCTTGCTGCGTAAGTCGATTCATAAGTGAAGACTTACCAACATTGGGCTCCCCAAGCAGCACCGCCCGAACCCCCTCATTCATCACGCGGCCGCTTTGGCTCCGCGCAAGGAGCGTCGAAAGGTCGGACTCGAGCGTCCCTAGCCGTTCCGCCACCGCGGGATCCGCGAGAAGGTCGAGGTCTTCGTCAGGGAAATCGAGGGCAGCTTCTACCCACACGCGGAGCGAACTCAGCTGGGCTTCCAAAGCATGAACGGCGGTTGAGAAAGCACCCGAGAGAGATCGAAGGGCGGCTCGGTGCGCCCCAAGGGAGCGTGCGGAAATGAGATCAGCGACCGCCTCAGCCTGGAGGAGGTCCATTCGGTCATTCAAGAAGGCGCGCTGCGTGAACTCTCCGGGGTTCGCTTGCCGCGCCCCAGCCTCAAGGCAGCGCTCGAGCAAAGCGGCGAGCACCACCGGGCCGCCATGGCCCTGAAGCTCTACGACATCCTCTCCCGTAAAGGAATGGGGGCCGGGAAAGTAGATCACGAGGCCTTCATCGAGGGTTTCCCCGGCGGCATCGCGTAGACGAGCGTAGTGCGCATAGCGGGGCGTCAGGGTGCGCCGGCCGCTAAGGATACGCCCCACCGCCAGGGCTTCCGGCCCCGAGAGCCGAATAACGCCAATGCCACCAAGACCGGGCGCGGTGGCAATCGCCGCGATGGTGTCGCCCATGAGGGCCTAGCGGCTCGCCGCCGCTTCAATCTGCCGCGTAATCCACCACTGCTGGGCAATGGACAGCACGTTGTTGGTCAACCAATACAGCACAAGGCCCGAGGGGAAGAACAAAAACAGCGCTGTGAACATCACCGGCATGAGCTTCATCACCCGGGCCTGCATGGGATCCGGGGGCGGGGGATTCAGCGTCTGCTGGAAGAACATCGTCGCCCCCATCAGCAGGGGAAGCACGAAGTAGGGGTCAATGGCCGCCAGATCCTGAATCCAAAAGAGGAAGGGCGCCTGGCGAAGCTCTACGGATTCATACAGCACCCAGTACAGCGCCAGGAAAACGGGCATCTGTAGCAGCATGGGGAGACAGCCCCCCATGGGGTTGATCTTTTCTTTCTTGTAGAGCGCCATCATCTCTTCCGACAACTTCTGCCGGTTATCGCTATGGAGCTCCTGCAGCCGGCGCATCTCCGGGGCGAACTTCTTCATGTTGGCCATAGACCGATAGGCCGCTGCGGAGAGGGGGTAGAGAAGCAGCTTCACCGTAAGGGTGAGCAAGACGATAGCGAGCCCCCAGTTGTGGACCAGATGGTTGAGAAGCTCCAGGAGCTGGAAGAGGGGGACGGCAATCCACCACAGGAACCCGTAATCCACGGTGAGGCTCAAGTTCGGCGCAAGGGCTTCTAGCCGTGCCTGGGCCTTGGGTCCCACATAAAGGGAGGCTTCGAAATCCGCGGCGCCGCCGGCGGGAACCGTCACCTGGGGCTGCACAAACTCCGCGACATAGGTGCCATCGCCCAGCGCACGCCCGCTATAGCGCAGCGTTTGGTCTCCAGCGCTCGGCACCCAGGCTGCGAGGAAGTAGTGCTGAAGCATGGCCAGCCAGCCACCGGGTTGGCTGAGGGAGAAGGGGGCGTCATCGAGATCGTCAAAGTCGACCTTTTCATAGCGCGACTCTGCCGTGGTGAAGGCGGCGCCCACGTAGGAACGGGGCCCCATGCCGTTCTCGCTTTGCCCGGGGGCAAGCCCGGGGGACCGCTTAAGCTGCCCATAGAGGGCGAGGGAGCGGGGGGCCGCGCCACCGTTCTCCACGTGGTAGGTCAGGCGAATCGCGTGGTCACCTCGCGTGAGGGTATAGCGTTTCTCCACCCTCAAGCCGCTTTCCAAATCCTCATAAACGAGGGGGACCTCAAGCGCTGCGGTTCCCGGCGCCAGGCGGAATGCCTCTTGGGAAGCGCTAAAGCGTGCCCGACGCCCGGCGCCGTCTAAACCATCCGTACCCACCAGCCCACTACGCGCGAGGTAGGTGAAGCCCCCTCGCTGCTCGAGAATCACGAAGGGCTGATCCGTCGCTTCGAGGGATACGGGATGATCGCGGAGCGCTGCATAGGCGGGGTCACCGAAGGCATCCAGGCGCAGCCGGAGCACGTCCGTTTCAATCAATACGCCCTCGGTTGCAGCGCTGGGCACCAGCGAGGCCCCCAGGCCGGGGATCTCATCGGCGCTAGGCTCCGCTTCGAAGGCCGTCGGCAGTCCGTCCTCCGCAGCCTCGGCGGGGCGGGAAAGGGTGGAGGGCAAGGGCGTAGCCACCACGCTTTGTTCGGATGCCTGGCGCTGGGCGCTGTCTTCATTCCACGCCAGCAACATGAAGTAGGCCAAGACCGCCATCGCTGCCATGAGGCCGTAGCGGGCGATTTCATTCACATTCATGGGCCGTCCTTCTGCTGAACTGGGTGGTGTGGGGGTACGAAATCGACCCCTCCAGGGTGAAACGGGTGACACTTTAGCAGGCGCTTAAGCGTGAGCAGACTGCCTCGTACCCCGCCATGAACCGTAATCGCTTCCCGCGCGTAGGCGCTGCACGTCGGATAAAAACGGCAG
>JAURCQ010000169.1 GCA_030828335.1 Gammaproteobacteria bacterium | reverse complement strand
CTGGCGCTGGCGTCTTGGCGCTCTGGCCCTGGGACGAGGGGCCCTTTCGACCGCGGAGCGTCATCTGGCTCAGGCCGTGGCCCTCCTGGGGGAGGTGCGGGGGCGGCTCCCCGCGCGCTCCACGCTGGTTTTCCAACGCACCATGCTGCCGGTTTATAAAGCGTACGTGGACGTGCTGCTGCGCCGGGCGGCGCGGAGCGCCGGCCCGGAAGCGCAAGGCTTGCTGGCGCAGGTGCAGGCGACCTTGGAGGCGCAGAAGACCGCAGAGGTTGAGGACTACTTTGCTCGCCAATGCGTCATCGCGGAGGAGGGGAGCGCGGGGCTGGCGCCCGGACTGGCGGCGCTTTATCCCATCCTCCTCGAGGACCGCCTGGTTCTATTGCTCCTTCGGGATTCGGCCTACCAAATGGTGAGCGTGCCGGTCCCCCGGGCGGAGCTTGAGCCCGTCGCCGAGGCCTTTCGCCTAGCCTTAGAGCAGGGGGAGGATCCCCGGGCCGGGCGCCGCGAAGGCGAGGCGCTTTACCGCTGGCTCCTTAGGCCCCTAGAGGCCGAGGGGGCGCTGGCTGGGATTCAGACCGTGCTCCTCGTCCCCGATGGGGTGCTGCGCACCGTGCCCTTTGCCGCGCTTTTCGATGGGGAGCGCTATCTTCTCGAACGCTACGCCTTTGTCACGACCCCAGCCCTGAGCCTCACCGATCGCCGTTCCGAGGCGCGCCGTGAGGGTCCTGCCCTGCTGGTGGGTGGGCTTTCCGATGCGGTGCAGGGCTTTGCGCCCCTGCCCGGGGTCGCTCGGGAAGTCGCGCTCCTGGACGATCGCTTCAATGCGGAAGTGGTCTTCAACACGCAGTTTAGCGAAGACGCCGTTCGCGACCGCTTCGTTCGTGCCCCCTTCGCCATTGCTCACTTCGCGACCCACGGGACCTTCGAGAGTGATCATCGCCAATCCTTTTTGCTCACCTATGAAAATGTCCTCTCCCTCGGGGCGCTGGAGCGGCTCCTTGGGCAGGAGGGACGCCCTCCGCTGGACCTTCTGATGCTTTCGGCGTGCCAGACGGCGGCGGGGGATGAGCGGGCGGCCCTAGGCCTCGCGGGGGTGGCCATTCAGGCGGGTGCGCGGTCGGCTGTCGCATCCCTTTGGTTTATTAGCGATGCGGCCACCGCAGAGCTCGTGGCGAACTTCTATGACGGTTTTCTTGAGGGGGGGCTGAGCAAGGCGGAGGCCCTTCGGCAAGCGCAGCTCCAACTCCTTCGTCAGGACCGCTTCGCCGCTCCTAGCTATTGGGCACCCTATCTGCTGGTCGGGGCGAACCAATGAGGATCTTACGAACCCTTGGCCTCGGGCTTCTCCTTGGGGCGGCACCCAGCTTCGCGGCGGAGCTGTCCCTTCCGAAGGATCTTCAGGGCTGGGCTGCGCCTTCGTTCCTTGCAGCACGCGTCGAGCTTAGGGGCGCGGAGTATCTTCCGCTCGCGGAGCAGCGAAAGCTTTTAGCGCCCTACGAGGGCCGACTTCTGACCATGGCGGAGGTGCAAGCGCTGCAGGATGCCCTGATGGCGGCCTATGCGGAGGCGGGCTACGTACAGGCTCAGGTACTGCTGCCGGATCAGCGCCTAGGTGAGGGATCGCTACGGTTTCAAATCTACGAAGGGGTCCTGGGGCAGATCACGGTCACCACCGATGGACGCCTCGATCCCGCCTACGTTCAGGGACGCTTGGCGAAACACCTCGAGGGGCCCCTCCGCCTGTCGACGCTCCAGCAGGCGCTAGGGAGCGCCCAGGAAGATCCCCGTATCCGTCGTCTCGACGCTGCGCTGGAGCCCGGGTCACGGCCGGGAGAGGGGCGGCTTCGCGTTGCCGTGGAAGAGGCGCCGCCCTGGCAGCTAGGCCTGTCCGTGGATAACCACCGGCCGGAAAGCATTGGGGCGGAGAGTGGGCGCTTAAGCCTTCGCCACCAAAACCTTAGCGGCGCCGGGGATGTGCTGGCCTTGAGCCTTGCCGTCAGCGAGGGCAGCGACGCCGGAGCCTTGAGCTACCGCCGGCCCCTGAATGCGGCTGATGCTTCCCTGTCCCTCTATGCCTCCCGGGATGAAGCGCAGGTCCTGGAAGCCCCCTTCTCCGTGCTGGATATCGAGAGCCAAACGGATCGCTACGGCCTGAAGCTTGAAGCGCCCCTGCTGGATGGGCTTCGGACCCAGGTGAGCGCCTCTATCGCGGTGGAGCGTCGGCGCACTATTACCAAACTTTTGGGGGATCGCTTCTCGCTGGCTCCGGGGGCGGTGAATGGTGAAGCGGGCGTTAATGCGGTGGTCCTCGCTGTGGACTCGGTGCACCGCGGTGAGGACGCCGTATGGGCCCTGCGCGGTTCCCTGCGGCGAGGGCTTCGCGGGCCTGGGACCACGGAGGCGGCGCCGGGAACGCTCATTGAGGCCGACGGTGCTTTCCTGCTCACCCTGCTCCAGGGCCAGTACGAGCGGCCCCTGGGCGATCTCTGGAGCCTCAAGGTCCGGGGCATGCTCCAGCTGAGCCGTGACGCCCTGCTGGCGGCGGAGAAGCTCTCCCTCGGGGGGGCGGGCACGGTGCGAGGCTACCGGGAAAACCTCCTGGTGCGCGATAACGGTGCCGGCTTGTCTGTCGAACTGGCCCGGCGCCTCGGCAAGGCCGATCAGGCCGCGTGGCTCCGGGCGCTGCAGCTGATCGCCTTTGTGGATGTGGGGGTGAGCTGGGATGAGCGCAACGCTTCACCGAACTCTACGGTGAAGGACACCCGGCGCCGGGCCCAAATCGTCGGCTCGGGCTTGGGCCTTCGCTGGAGTAGCCTCCGAGGCTTGGGGGCCGAGCTCTTCTACGGTCATGACCTCTACGACAACTTCACCCCGGGGGAGGACCCCCGGGATGGGACGAATTCCGTCGGGTTACAGAACCAGGGGGTGCATTTCCAGCTTCGCTATGAGCGCCGCTTCTAGCGCCGCACCCCAAGGCGCACCGCAGCCTCGTGCACGAAGGCGGTGGCTTCCCGGCGCATGTGGGTGACCTCCGCTTCCGGCAGGCCCCAGCCTCCCATGTAGGTGAGGGCGGCGCTGGCCACGTAGCAGTCCCACAGGGCGAGGCGGTGAAGGTCTAAGGGTTCCCGATCGCCGTAGGCTTCGGTGAAGCGCTTCGCCCCTCCGGGGCCAAGCAAATAGCGCAGCTCTAGGCGCGTGAGCGCTACGTCCACCATGGGATCCCCCCGGTGGCAGTCCTCCCAATCGAGCACGCCAACCAGTTTTCCTCCCTCCCAGCGCAGGTTGCCCGGCCAAAAGTCGCCATGCAGGAGCACGGGCGTTCCGCCATAGGGCGCGGGTGGGGCGCTTGCCACCCAGTGGCGAAGAGCGGCAAAGCGCTCATCGATGGCGAGGAATTCGGGAAGCTCGGGAAGGGGGTCGAGGAGCCAGGGGAGAGCATCAAGGCCGTCGATGTCTAGCCCATGGAGCTCGGCTAAAAACCCGGCCATGCGCTGAAGCTGGGGCCCAGGTTCAGCGGTGTCGATCTTGCGATGGCCCGGTATAAAGGGCATGAGCAGGGCTGGAGCGCCATTGGGGGTGAGCTCCTGTGGAACTTCCTCCACGGCGGGAACGGGAAGCCCAGCGGCCCGAGCTCGGGCCATGGCGACGGCCTCCCGACCCAAGGTGCCGGCTTTCTGCCGCAGCACCACCTTCTCCTTCGCACCCTGGGCGCTGCCAAGGGTTAGGGCGAGAACGTCCGCGGAAACGCCCCCCTCCAGGCGCTCGACATGAAGCACAGTGGCCTTACGCGCCTGCGCCAGGGCCGCCCAGCGGGCGGGGTCGAGAAGGGTTGGGTCCAAGATCACGGGGTCCAGGGTCGCAGCGAGAGCCTCTATACTAGGCGCAAGCGATGCGACGTGCTTCCCCGCTGACCGAGAAAGGAGTCCGGTGATGAAACGCTACATGGGCTGGGATATCGACTTTTTGAGCCCGCCAGGGGAGCCGGCCTACGCCAGCCCCGACTCCGTGCAGTGGCGCGTTTATAAGAACCCCGTAGCCTTGGCGCTGGGGGGCGTTTGTGCGGTGCTGCTGGAGTTCGCCGATCCGCGCATTCGCAGCGGCGTGTGGG
>JAURCQ010000168.1 GCA_030828335.1 Gammaproteobacteria bacterium | reverse complement strand
GATCGAACACCGACGCCGCGTGCTCCCCGTGGGCTTTATCACCGGGGGCATCATGCGCGGCACCGTGCTGCTGATCGGACTGGCCGGGCTCTTTGTACCACCGCCCGCTGCCCTCTTCGCCATTGGGGTCTTTATTCTCGCCTTCGGTCTCTTCATGGGCGTTCAGGGAGTAGTCTTTAACTTCTTGATGTCAAAGGTTATCCCTGTCTCAAAACGGGGCCGCCTCACGGGCCTTCGGAACTTTTTGGCTGGGCTTACCTCCGCCGCCGTTGCCTGGCTGGGAGGCACCTTCTTCATCGGCGAAACGCCCACGGTGGAGGGCTACTCCTACACCTTCATCATGGCCTTCGTGCTGACGTCCATTGGGCTGGCCATGCTCGTGGTGATCCGGGAGCCGGAGCCGCCCACGGTGCGCGCCCCCACGGCCCTCGGCAGCCGGCTGAAGCAGATTCCCGGCCTGCTCCGGGAGGACCCGGCCTTTGCCCGCTACGTTGGCGCCCGAGGCCTCGCCACCATGGGGCGCATGGCCGCGCCCTTTTACATTCTCTTTGCGGGCACAAGCCTCGGCCTTACCGGGCAAACCCTGGGCATTCTCACCGCGCCCTTCACCCTGTCGGGCACCTTCTCGAATCTGGCCTGGGGGGCGCTGGCCGATCGCCACGGCTTCCGCCTGGCCTTTCTAGGGGCCATCGGCCTGTGGGTGGCCTCCACGGCGGCGCTCATGGTCAGCAGCGGTCTACTGCCCACGGTGCTCGTGTTCATCGGCATCGGCGCGGCCTTCCAGGGCTTCCAGGCCGCCTCCATGAACCTCACGCTGGAGTTTGGACACCGAGACGAACTCCCCATGCGCATCGCCCTGGCCAACACCGCCTCGGAGCTTGCCGGCACCATTGGCCCCCTCCTCGGCGGTGCCCTGGCCACGGCCCTGGGCTACGATGCAGTGTTTTATGCCTCCATGGCCTTCCTCATTGCCGGAGGCGGGCTCGTGCTGCGCTTCGTGCCCGAACCGAGAAAAGGGAACTGATTCATGCTTGACCATGCCGGCCAGTCCATGACCGCCGCCAGCGAACCGGCAGTCGCCGCCTACGAGGACTTTCTCGACGCCTACGGCCGCTTCTCTCCCACGGTCCCGGACGCGCTAAAGGCGACCCTCGAGGCGGACCCGGAGATGCCCCTGGCCTGGTGCGCCCGGGGCGCGCTCATGATGCTATCGGGGAAGGGGGAGCTTAGCCCCGTCGCCGAGGCCTCCGCGGCGAAGGCCCAGGCCCTCGCGGCCAAGGGGAACGCGCGGGAGCAGGCCCACGCCGAGGCCCTCGCCGCTTGGGTGGGCCATGACGAAGCCAAGGCTCGGGGCCTCTGGGACGCCATCCTTATCGACCACCCCCAGGACTTCTTCGCCCTGAAGCTGTCCCAGTTCAGCCACTTCTACGCCGGCGGCGGCGCCCCCATGCGCGCGGTGATGGACGCCCTCGCGCCCAAGTGGTCCGAGGCCACGCCCCGCTACGGCAAGTTCCTGGGCATCCATGCCTTTGCCCTGGAGGAAAACGGCGCCTATGACGACGCCCAGGCCCTGGGCCGCTGCGCCGTAAGCCTCGATCCCGAAGATCCCTGGGCCATCCACGCCGTGGCCCACTGTCTCGAGATGGAAGGACACACCGCCGAAGGGCTGGCCTGGGTGGATAGTCACGGCGCCCACTGGGCGAACGCCGGCACCATGACCGGCCACCTGGCCTGGCATCGCGCCCTCTTCGCCCTAGAAACGGAAGGCGCCGAGGCCGTCCTCGCGGACTTCGCGACGCGCTACCAGGTGGGGGACAGCGAGGAATACCTCGACCTTTGCAACGATATCGCCCTGCTCCAGCGCCTTGCCCTCCGGGGCCTCGCCGTGAAGCCGGCCTTTGCGGCCGTGGCCGATCGCCTCGGCCCGCGCCTCGGGGAACACATGCTGGCCTTCTGCGATGCCCACTGGGTACTCGGCCTGGCCGCCGCGGAGCGCTTCGACGACGCGGAAGCGGTGCTCACGGGGCTTCGGGACCGGAGCGCGCAGAGCGATCCGGATGCGGCGCCCTATCGGGACCTGGCCCTGCCCCTGGGGGAGGCCTGCCTCGCCTTCCACCGGGGCGCCTATGGGGCCTGCTGGCGCGGGATCGAGGCGCTCCTGCCGATCCTCCATCGCTTGGGCGGTTCCCACGCCCAGCGGGACCTCTTCGTCCAACTCATGCTGGCCGCCGCTGCTGAAGACGGCGCCCAGTCCACCTTTTCGACGCTCCTCGCCGAGCGTCAGCGGACCGGGCATTTCGTGCCCCGCGCCGCCTAAGCCCCTAGGAGCCTTCCTTGGACCGGAAACTGATCTTCCTCCTCGCCTTTACCGGCGGCTTTGTGATCATGTCCATCGAGCTGCTCGGGGGGCGCATCCTGGCGCCCTGGTTCGGCTCCAGCGTCTACGTGTGGGGCAGCATCATCACCGTGTTCATGGTGGCCCTGTCCCTTGGCTACCTCATTGGGGGTCGCCTATCCCTGCGGAATCCGAGCATCAAGCGCTTCGGGGCCCTCTTTATCGGCGGCGCATTGCTCCTCGGGCCCCTCTACGGCTTTGGGGACAGCCTCATGGAGGCGGTCTTCGCCCGCGTAGAGGACCCCCGCTACGGCTCCCTGCTCGCTTCCATGGCCCTCTTCTTCCTGCCTACGGTGATGCTTGGCATGATCTCTCCCTACTCCGTGCGCCTTCTCGTGCAGGCGAAGGATGAGAGTGGCCAGGTGGCCGGGCTTTTGTACTTCGTGTCCACCTTCGGCAGCGCCCTCGGGACCCTGGGCACCTCCTTCTACTTCATCCTCTGGTTTGAGGTGGATACGATTCTTCTGCTCCTCAGCGGCGCCCTCCTCGCCTGCGGCGCCCTCGCCCTGCTCGCCCCCCACCAGGAGGCCTAACCATGCTTCGCGCCCTTGCCCTACTGCTGCTCGTGCTCACGCCGACCCTACGCGCCGAGATCATCCACGAGGAACGCTCCCTCTATCGCAACATTTTGGTCCGCGATCTTGGCTCCGAGCGCTGCCTCTTGTTCACCGTGCGCCGCTCAAACCGCAACCAGAGCTGCCTCGATTTAGACGACCCGGACCGGCTGATCTTCCCCTACGCGCGCATGATGCTCTCCGGGCTGCTGGTGGCCCCGGAGCCCAAGCGCATCCTCATGGTGGGGCTCGGGGGCGGCACGCTCCCGAAGGTCTTCAGCGCCCTCACCCCAGAAGCGCAGCAGGATTTGGTGGAGATCGACGAGGCCGTGGTCACCGTAGCCAAGCGCTACTTCGACTTTACGCCCTCGGCCAAGATGGCCGTGCACGTGCAGGATGCGCGGGTCTTTTTGAAGCGCGCCGCGGCCCGGGGCCTCACCTGGGACTACATCATGCTCGACGCTTTCACCGGCGATTACATCCCCGAGCACCTTATGACCCGGGAGTTTCTCGAAGAGGTAAGCGCAGCGCTCACGGACGACGGGGTCTTGGTGGCCAACACCTTCGCCTCCAGCGCCCTCTATGACGCGGAAACGGCCACCTACGCAGCGGTGTTCCCCGCCCTGGCGGAGGTGCGCCTCGATGAAACCTTGAATCGGATCTTGGTGGCCCAGAAGCGACCCTTCCCGAGCGCCGAGGACCGGCAAGCCGCAGCGGAAGCCCTTCGCCGTCCCCTGCGGCGCTTTGCCTCAGACCCCCTGCCCCTGGCCCGAAGCTTCAACGTGGCCCCGCGCTTTGCCGAGGACACGCGGCTCCTAACGGATCAGTACGCCCCCGTTAACCTTCTGCAGCAGCAGTAGGGTCCTCCGCCGCCTCGAAGGTGAGGGCCGCGGAGTTCATGCAATAGCGAAGCCCCGTGGGCGCGGGGCCATCGGGGAAGACATGCCCAAGGTGCGCATCGCAGCCGCTGCAGAGCACCTCCGTGCGGACCATGAAGAGCCCCCGGTCCTCCCGTTCCCATACCGCGTCGCCGTTCACCGGCGCCCAATAGCTGGGCCAGCCCGTGCCCGAGTCGTACTTCGTGGCGCCCTCGAAGAGAGGCTGATTACAGCACACGCAGCGGTAGAGCCCTTCGCGCTTTTCGTCCCAGAGGGCCCCGGTAAAGGCCC
>JAURCQ010000167.1 GCA_030828335.1 Gammaproteobacteria bacterium | reverse complement strand
GGGCCGAGGCCCAGCAAGCTGTTGGCGAGGGCCGTTAGGGACAGAAACACCACCAGCATGGCCACCACTGCGGCGGCCAGGCGCAGGCCGTCGAGGGTGCTTTGCGTGATGGCATCCATGGTGGAGCCATAGCTGACCATGGGCGTGTTGCTCTCGCCGTCCGTGGTGTGCTCCGAGGGCACCATAATGTGGGCCATGACAATGGCGGCGGGGACGCTCATCACCGACGCCGCGAGGATGTGCCCAAGGGCCCCGGGGACCACGGGTTCGAGTACCGTGGCATAGAGAATCATCATGGTGCCCGCGACCGTCGCCATGCCGCAGGTCAGCACAATAAAGAGCTCTCCCCGGCTAAGGCGCGGCAGCATAGGGCGGATCGCCAGGGGCGCTTCCACCATCCCCACAAAAATGGACACCGCCGCCCCTAGGCCGACGGCACCCCCGACCTTTAGGGTTTTCCGTAGCAGGCGGCTGAAGCCGCTCACGAGCAGGGGCAGGATCCGCCAGTGCCAGCCAAGGCCTGCGAGGACGGTAAAGAGCAGGATTTGGGGTACCACGCGAAAAGCGAGCACCGTGCCATTTTCCGGAGCGGTCACCGCGAAGGGCGCGGGCCCGCCGCTCAGGTAGGCAAAGAGGAACTGGGCGCCGGCCAGGCTTGCCTCCTCGAGGAGCGCCACCACGGCGTTCAGGCTTAGGAGCGCGTCCCGAAGCGGCGCGACCTTCACCAGCGCCAGCGCAATCACGGCCTGGAAAAGCATGCCCATGGCGATAAGACGCCAGGACACCCGGCTACGCTGTTCGGAAACGAGCCAGGCGAGCCCTAATAGGGCCACGAGGCCAAGGATTGCCTGCATGGGAAGCTCCTGCCGCTGGGCCAAAGGGCCGAAGTGTACACGCATCTTTCCCAGGGCTTTGCCTCGCGCCGGCTTGCCCTTGCATCCCGGAGCGCCCTCGCCTACCTTCGCGCGTTCCTGGAAGGGAGTAACCCATGACCCCTGGCCGTATTGTGTTGCTCAATGGCGCCTCAAGCGCTGGGAAAACGACCCTCGCCCGCGCCTTTCAAGATCAGCGCCAGGAGCCCTGGTTCCACCTGGCCCTGGATCAGTTTCGCGATGGCATGCCGCCGGCCTATCGGGGGCTGAACTCCCCGGAGGGCTGCCCCGGCGCGCGCGGCCTAAACGTGGTCCCCGTGACCCGGGGCGAGCGCCGCGTGACCGAGGTGCGCTTTGGTGACGTAGGACAGCGCATGCTCGCCGGTATGCACCGGGCGATCCGGGCCTTCGCCCTGGCGGGGAACGATGTCGTGGTAGATGACCTCTGCTTGGAGCCCCGCATCCTCGAGGATTACCTGGTGGCCCTGGAGGGGCTTTGGGTGCTCTTCGTGGCGGTACGGGCACCCCTTGAGGTGGTGCAGGCTCGGGAGGATGCGCGCCCCGGCCGCTTCCCCGGTACGGCCTATTCCCATTTTGATGCGGTGCATGCCCACGGGGTTTACGACGTTGAAGTCGATACGGGCGCCGAGGGACCGGAGGGCTGCGCCCGACAGATCTCCACCTTTATTGATGCGGGGCTGGAACCCTCAGCCTTCGACCGCCTACGGCAACTCGGCGGGGCGAGGGCCCTAGGTACGCAGTCGTGAGCGTCGCCGGTGCCGCGCCAGCGGCGGTCCCCCACCGGGGTCGTGCCCTCCTCTTCTTAATCCTGGCTGAGCTCTGGGAGCGCTTCTCCTATTACGGCATGCGCGCCATCCTCGTGCTGTACCTCACCCGCGCTGCGGATTTTTCCGACGGTGATGCGCTACGCCTCTACGGCGCCTACCTGGCTTTGCTGTATGCCCTTCCCGTGCTGGGCGGCGCCCTCGCCGATCAGGCCCTGGGCGCCCGGCGCGCTGTCTACTACGGGGCGGTGGTCCTCGTGCTGGGTCATGCCATCTTGACCCTGGACGGGGCACAGCTGGGCTTTGCGCTGCCTTTCAGTCCGCTCTACCTCGCGCTGGCGCTGATCGGTATCGGCACGGGGCTTTTGAAGGCCAACATCTCCACCCTTGTCGGCATGCTCTACGCTAAGGAGGACCCGGACCGGGACGGCGCCTTTAGCTGGTTTTACCTGGGCATTAACGTCGGCGCCTTCACGGCTGCCCTGGCCGTGGGTTACGTGGGCGAACGGCTAGGGTGGCATTGGGGCTTCGCTCTGGCAGGCCTGGGCATGGCCGCGGGCCTGTTCGTCCTGGTGCTGGGTCGCCGTTCCCTGGCCGGTCTTGGGGATCCACCGGCGCAGCCCACCCTCGGGCCCCGGGTGCTGCTCGCGACGGCCGTGCTGGCCCTGCCCGTGGCCTATCAATTGCTGAGCCACCCCCCGCTCATGGGCGGCACCTTGGCGCTTGTGGGCTGCGGCGCGGTGTCCTTTGCGCTCTACTACGCCTTTCGGCGCCTGCCCCGGGCGGCGCGGCACGATACGCTGCTCATGCTGACCCTGATCGCCTTCTCGATTATTTTCTGGTTTCTCTTTGAGCAGGCTGGCGGCGCGCTGAATCTGTTTACGGACCGCTTTGTGGATCGGTCCCTGGGATCCGGGGAGCTTCCCGCCTCCCAGCTTCAGTCCCTGAATGCCTTCTTTATCATTCTCTTCGCCCCGCTTTTTGCGCGCCTTTGGCCCTGGCTGGCCCGGCGGGGCTGGTCTCCGGGCCTGGCACGGCAGTTCGCGCTGGCGCTGGTGCTCGTGGGGCTAGGCTTTGCCCTCCTGGTTGTAGCCGGACAAGGTGGCGTCTCCGCGCCCCTGTGGGCGCTCGTGGGCACCTACTGGCTCCACACCCTGGGGGAGCTGTGCCTGTCCCCCGTGGGCCTTGCCATGGTGACGCGCCTGGCCGTGCCCCAGCTCGTGGGCATGATGATGGGCGTGTGGTTCCTCGCCGTGTCTGCGGCGGGCTATTTAAGTGGGCTCTTCGCGGAGACGCTGGTCTCTGCCGATGCCGGCGCGGGCATGGATGGTTTCCTTGGGGGCTTCGAGCGCCTCGCGCTTCTTGCCGTGGGCGCCGGGCTCCTGCTGGGCCTGCTGGCCCAGCATCCCTTCTTCAAGCCCGCCCCAGCGGCCGAGCCACCCCGCGATACAGGTACGTCAGCACCCTAGGTCCGGGCATGCCGTAGCCCACCTCGTGGTGTGCCTCCTCGATATGCCAGCCGGCGTCTTCGAGGAGGGCTCTCGGATCGCGGATCAACTGGCAGCCCCCAGCCAGGGCGCCCCAAAGCGGATTGAGCCGCCGTTGCCACCGGGCGACGGCGGGCTCGGGCGCAAGGCCATGCTCTAGGAAGACCAGCTTTCCGCCCGGCTTCAGCACCCGCCGCGCCTCTCGCAGCGCTGCGTACACGTTCGGGATGGTGCACAGCGTGAAGGTGGTGAGCACCGTATCGATGCTGAGGTCTGCCTGGGGTAAGGCTTCCCCGGAGATGCTCAGGAGCTCCACGGGCACTGGGGCTGCGGCCATGCGCGCTGCGGCGAGATCGGTCAGGGCCACCCCGGGATCGACCCCCAGTACCTTCGTGACCCGTTGCGGATCGTAGAAGGCTAGATTCAGTCCCGAGCCGAGGCCGAGCTCAAGTACGGTTCCCTCGGCGAGGGGCACCACTTCAGCCCGAAGCTTCATGACCTCCGGGCCCCCGCAGAGCTTGTCGATGCCCGGGCTTAGGCAGTAGCGGTCGTACCAAGATTGGCACATGGCGCTTACGCAGGATCGCGGCGGTAGGTGCCCACGAGGCGATTCATGCCGAGCACGTGGGGTTCAGCGCGCTCCAGCAGCGTCCAGAGATCCAGCCCTGGCGGCAGGTCCAGCGCTGAATCCAGGGCGAGGAGCCAAAAGTAATAGCGGTGCGTGCCGTGGCCCTCGGGAGGCATGGGGCCGCCATAGCCCTCGGCGCCGAAGTCGTTCCGTCCTTGGGTGCCGCCCTCAAAGCCTTCCGGAAGCCCATCAAGGGTTGGGGGCAGGTTGTAGAGCACCCAATGCACGAACCCGTAGTGGCCCGGGGTAACGAGGGGTGCGTCAGGGTCATGGCAAACAACCGCGAGTTGCTGCGTTCCCTCGGGAAGGCCTTCCCAGCTGAGGGCCGGAGAGGTGTCCGCGCCCTCCCCCGTGTGGTTCTTCGGGATAGGGCCGTCTTCGGCGAAGGCCGGGGACCG
>JAURCQ010000166.1 GCA_030828335.1 Gammaproteobacteria bacterium | reverse complement strand
GCCCGGTGCTCGGCCATGGGGTCTTTCGGCCCCAGCAAGGACAAGCCGGGCTCGGCGCATCGGAAGAAGAGGGCATAACGCGGGCAGCCGAAACAGGGCTCCCCCTTCTTCTGGGCTGTAACGCAGACGAGCAGCGTCTGTTTCTCTTTGCGCAGCGGGGACTCGAGGAGCAGGCCGCCCTGCGACGCCTTCGCGCGGGCCTTAAACGATCGACCCTTCCGGCGCCACCGGAGGCAGGCGCCCTCTGGGCGGCCTACGAATCTACGCGCGGCCCCCGCCCGCCCTGGCAGCGCCTTGCGGCTGCGGAAACAGATCTTTACTACCAGGTGCCCCTGCTGCGCCGGGGCGCCGCCTACCTGCGCCATGCCCGTGGGAAGGGTGGCTGCTGGCTCTACCGCTTTGATGCGCCCTCCCCCGCCCTCAAGGGTCAGCTGGGGGCGAGCCACGGTTTAGAAGTACCCTATCTCTTTGGCACCCTAGACCACGCCTCCGTGCGACGCTTTGCCGGCACGGACCCGACGCGCAGGGCCTTGGCAGAAACCCTTCAGCGCCAGTGGCTCGCCTTCGCCACCGGCGAAGGGCCCACCTGGAGCGCCTGGAGCGAGACCGCGCAGGAAAGCGGATTCTTCACCCTTGACGGCGTAGCCTCAGCCCCCAGCACGAAAGATCTCAACCCCCTCTGGACCCCCAACCTTGAGCTGCCGCCCCATGCTGAGCCTTAGATCCACCGCCCTCGCTGCCCTTCTTGCCCTCCTCCCCGGCGCCGCCCTGGCGGCGGTGCTGGGCTACGGGGCGTCCCTTGCGGAATTTGCCCCGGCGACCCAAGCGGCCCTGGCCAGCGGCGGCGGCCCGGCGGAGGCGTTCTATGCGCGCTTCCTGGAGCGCTACCTAGTGACGGACACCCCTGACCGTATCCACCGCCTCCGCTATGGCGCGGTGACTGCCGAGGACCGGGCCGCGCTTGAAGCCTGGGTGGCCGCAGAAGCCCAGCGCGGTCCCGGAGGCCTCGCCCGGGACGAACAATTTGCCTACTGGGCGAATCTGTACAACGCGCTGACAGTGGTGCGGGTATTAAGGGACTACCCCGTCACCAGCATTCTGGACCTCAAGCGCTGGCCCTGGAGCTTTGGGCCCTGGGACGAGGACCTCATCACGGTACAGGGCGTCGCCCTTTCCCTGAATGCCATTGAGCATCGCATTCTGCGCCCCCTCTTCGCCGAGCCTCGGGTGCACTTTGCCCTGAACTGCGCCTCCCTAGGCTGCCCCAATCTTCTGCCCCAGCCGTTCACCGGGGAAAATCTTGAAGCGGCGCTTCAGGGGGCCCTGGAAGCCTATCTGGCCCACCCCCGAGGCCTCGCCTTCGAGGATGGAGCGCTCACGCTTTCAAGCCTTTTTGACTGGTACCGGGACGACTTTCCTCCGGGGCAGGAAGCCCTTCTGGCCTATCTCGCCGCGGCGACCCCGGAATCGCTGGGGCCGTCGCTTCGCACCTACGAAGGTCCGATCGCGTTTCGCTACGACTGGGCCCTGAACGACGCGCCCTAGCCCTCTGCCTTAAGCTCGAAGCCCACCCGGGGGAAATGCACCCGCACGCGCCCGGCCTGGGGATCGTCCCGATCGACGGCGCAGAGCTGATCCGTGGCGTAGGCCAGGGTGCCAGTGACCGGGATGCAGCCGTAATCCAGCGGCGTCACGGATACGGCGCTGCCCAGCGCAGGGCCTCCGGCCTCCACGGCCCCGGCCCAAGCCGGAGGCAAGGCCATGGGCTCGGTCTCGCGCCCTAGTGCGAGGGCCTCCTCGGCGGACCGCGCCACCCAGCTGCCATGTCCGAAGGCCGCCAGCCGAGCCATCCAGCGCCCCACCGCCTCGAAGGGGGTGAGCAGGGACGACACCACGGGATTGCGCGCAATCAGCCACAAACAGTGATAAACGGAGAAGTCCGCAATGGTGGGGGCGTCCCCCAGGAGGAAGGGGGCCTCGGCCAGCTGCGCTTCAAGGGGCACCAGGGTCGCTCGCAGCGACGCCTCCGCTGCGCTCGGCGATAGGGAAGCGATGGATCCCCGGCCTCCCGAGAGCTGGGCTCGATCCGCCGCAAACTTTTCCGCCATTTCGGGCCCCAGGGCCGCCATCATGGGTGCCACCGCAGCAGGCTGGAAGCAGAGGGCCACTACCACCTGAAAGAGGTGCGTATCGGCGCGCTCCGCGAGGCTCCGGGCGGCGTGGGCAAGGGGCAGGGGCGCCAGGGCCTTCTCCGGGCAGAGCACGTCGAGATATTCGCTGATGGCGTGGGTGTCGCAGAAAATATCGGCACCATCCTGAAGCACCGGAGTCCGGCGATAGCCCCCGGTGAGGGGCATGAGCGCCGGGCGCGGCATGATCGGCGAGATCTCCACGCTCTCCCAGGGAAGCCCGTAATAGCCCAGCATCAGGCGGATCTTCTCGGAGAACAGCGAACCCTCGTAGTGATGCAGCACCAAAGCCATGGCGTACCCTCCCGCGGTAAAACGTTGAGTGTGCCGCGGCACCAAGGCCCTGGCTAGCGATCGAGGCGCTGGGCCTCGTCCGCCAGCGCCGCGTACATGCTTTGCACGAGAGGCCGAAGGAACATGGATTTGCGCGCCACGAAGCGCACGGGACGGGCAAGGCCCCGGTCCCCGAGCTCTATACATTTATCCGCGGGAATCCCAAGGGTTCGGGCAACGCCTCGGGGAATCAAGCCATGGCCAAAGCCCGCGAGCGCCATCTGAGCCACGGAAAAAAAGGATTCCAGGGAGGTCTCGCGCCGAATATTGAGACGCCGCATGGCGTCCTCGATGGAGGCCCAGGCACCGCTTCGGGACTCGATGGTGATCACGGGAAGCTCCTCCGTCTCCGGCGGGGTAAAGGGCTTAAGCGCCGAGGGCACCAGCACCATGGGCTCAAGACGGAGCACTTCCGAGACCAAATCGTAATCGGCCTCCGCCGAGCCGGTGCATAGCCCCACCATGTATTCGCCGGAGCGAATCCGATCCAGCACCACGGGAGAGCGCTGGGCATGGAACTCAAACTCCACCTCGGGCAACCGCTCCCGCACCCGGGCGAAGAGCGCCGGCGCCCAGCTCGCCAGGATGGCCTCGGACACGCCGAGAATGATCTTGCCGCGCTGGAGGGTGGGCTCCTCGATGAAGACGCTGCGGAGCTCGGTGATCAGCGGTGTCACCTTTTCCACCAGGCGCGTGCCATAGGCCGTGAGCACCACGCGCCGCCCCCGGCGCTCGATGAGCGCTCGGTCGTACTGCCGCTCCAGCGCCGCCACCCGCTTACTCACCGCGGACTGGGAGATTTTCAGCACCGTGGCCGCTTCCATCATGGTGCCGGTTTTCGACAGCGTTACGAGCGTTTCGAGATTTTCAATCACTCGAACTATTCCCAAAAAGAAACAGTCGCCCAGTGTATGCTCTGTGGCCCGCCCCCGGTAGGTCGCGCCGCATGACCCTGTTTATCCTTCTCGCGGTCGCGAGCACCGCAGCCCTATCCGGGGTCTTCGGTATGGCCGGGGGCATGGTGCTGATCGCCCTCCTCGCCCTCCTCCTGCCCATCCCCGAGGCCATGGTTATCCATGCCCTTGCCCAGGGCTTTGCCAACGGCGCTCGCGCCGCCCTACTCTGGCGGGCCCTGGAATGGCGAGGCCTTGTGGCCTACGGTCTTGGGGTTGCCGTGACCGTCGCTCTGGTGCAGTGGGTGGCCTGGGTGCCGTCCCGGGGCGTTCTTCTGCTGCTCCTCGGGGCAACGCCCTTCCTCGCCCTCGCCATTCCCGAACGCTTTGCCCTGCGCTTTGAGCAGCCCAGCCACGGCTTCGGCGCCGGCCTCCTGGTGACGGGCGGGCAGCTCTTCGCCGGCGCCTCGGGGCCGCTTTTGGACAGCTTCTTTCTTCGGGGATCCCGGGGCCGGGAAGCTACCGTTGCCACGAAGGGTTTTGCCCAATGCCTCGGGCACGGCGCGAAGCTGGGGGTTTACGGCCCCCTTCTCGCCCAGGGCGCCGAAGCCACCGTGCTGTCCTGGCCCCTCCTCCTCGCCCTCGCGCCGGCGGCGATCCTCCTCGGCCTGCTTGTGGCGCAGGCTCTGGTGCCGGAAGTTACGCAGGATGATGGCGATGAAAATGTTGAGGATGATGTAGTTGCCGATGACAAAGCAGACGACGAAGAAGATGGTGG
>JAURCQ010000165.1 GCA_030828335.1 Gammaproteobacteria bacterium | reverse complement strand
CAGCTGGGGAAAGAGAATCGCCGGGCGCAGGTTCGCAAAGAGCTCGAGCCCCGAGCGTAGACCCAGGAGCCCTCGCTCCGGGCGCTGCGCCGTCGGCAACGCATCCCACTTCGGTCCGCCCACGGCGCCCAGGAGGATCGCGTCGGCCTTCCGAGCCGCTTCGAGCGTTGATGGGGGCAAGGGCGTCCCCTCGGCGTCAATGGCGCACCCCCCCACCAGGGCCGTCTCCAAGGTCAGGGTATGACCGGTGATCGTCCCGATGCGCTCAAGCAGCGCACCCACGGGGCCCATGATTTCGGGGCCAATACCGTCGCCAGGGAGAAGAAGAATCGAATGTGCCATGGTGGAGTTCCTAGGGGTTCAGGCTAACGAAGGGCGTCAAAAAGCCAGGGCGCTTCACTGCGGCGCCGGCGTTCATACTCGCGGATCTGCGCCGCGTACTGCAGGGAAAGGCCAATATCGTCGAGACCTTCGAGAAGGCAATGGCGACGATGGGGGTCGATTTCAAACCCGTAGGTGGCTGCCTCGGTGCGCACTTCCTGCGCTTCAAGGTCGACGGTCAGCGTCAAGGGCCCGGGATCGGCGGCGGTAAAGAGCGCATCCACCGCCTCCGCCGGCAAGGCCACGGGCAACACCCCGTTCTTGAAGCAATTGTTGTAGAAAATATCCGCAAAGCTGGGAGCGATGACGCAGCGGAGCCCAAACTCCTCCAGAGCCCACACGGCATGCTCCCGGCTCGAGCCGCAGCCAAAGTTTTCCCGAGCCAGAAGCACCTTGGCGTCCTGGTAGCGCGCCTTGTTCAGCACGAAGTCGGGGTTGATTTGGCGCTCGTTCTCCGTCTTCTCCGGCGATCCTTCGTCGAGGTACCGCCAACCATCAAAGAGGTTAGGGCCAAAGCCGGAGCGGCGAATGGATTTCAAAAACTGCTTGGGAATGATTTGGTCCGTGTCCACGTGGGCCCGGTCTAGGGGTGCGACCACGCCAGACACGCTGCGAAAGGCCTTCATGCCTGCTCTCCCTGTTCGCCTAAGAGCGCGCGCACATCGGTGAAGTGGCCCGCAATGGCCGCCGCTGCCGCCATGGCGGGGCTGACGAGGTGGGTTCGCCCCCCGTGCCCCTGGCGCCCCTCAAAGTTTCGATTGGAGGTGGAAGCGCAGTGCTCACCGGGGCCGAGTCGATCGGCGTTCATCGCTAGGCACATGGAGCAGCCCGGATCGCGCCACTCAAAGCCCGCGGCGCGGAAGATCTCGTCGAGCCCCTCTTCCTCAGCCTGGCGCTTCACTAGGCCGGACCCCGGGACCACAAGGGCTTGCTTAATGGAGCTCGCGACCTTGCGCCCCCGCGCCACCGCCGCTGCGGAGCGAAGATCCTCAATACGGGAATTGGTGCAGGAGCCGATAAAAACCCGATCCAGGGCGATGGAGGTCAGGGCCTGCCCCGCGGCCAGGTCCATGTATCGCAGAGCCCCAGCCCAGCTTTCCGCCCGCACGGGATCATCGCACTGGGCCGGATCGGGCACCTGCCCCGTGATGGGCGCCACCATTTCCGGGGAAGTGCCCCAGCTCACCTGCGGCTCAAGCACGCTGGCATCGAGCACCAATTCCCGGTCGAAGGACGCATCAGGATCGCTGACGAGATCGCTCCAGGCCGCGAGGGCCGGGCCCCAAAGCGCGCCCGCGGGCGCATAGGGGCGTCCCTCAACGTAGGCGGCCGTCACCTCGTCAAAGGCCACAAGCCCCGCGCGGGCGCCGGCCTCAATAGCCATATTGCAAAGGGTCATGCGCCCTTCCAGGGAAAGCGCTCGAATGGCCGGCCCCGCATATTCGAGGGTATAGCCCGTGCCTCCGGCAGTGCCCATGGCGCCGATAATGGCCAAGGCGAGATCCTTTGCCGTCACCCCTTCCCCAAGCGTTCCGTCGACCCAAACCCGGAAGTTCTTGGCTTTTTTGGCCGTAAGGCACTGGGTGGCGAGCACGTGCTCGACCTCCGAGGTGCCGATGCCATGGGCCAGGGCGGCAAAGGCGCCGTGGGTGGAGGTATGGGAGTCGCCGCAGACCACGGTCATACCTGGAAGCGTCGCCCCCTGCTCCGGGCCCACCACGTGGACGATGCCCTGGCGAGGATCACGCATGCGGAACTCTAGGATCCCGAATTCGTCGCAATTCGCATCCAGCGTTTCCACCTGGATCCGGGAGATGGGATCGGTGATGCCCTCAATCCCTGCGGCCCGATCGGTGGTCGGCACGTTGTGATCCGGGGTGGCCAGGTTCGCATCAATACGCCACGGGCCGCGCCCGGCGAGGCGAAGCCCTTCAAAGGCCTGGGGGGACGTCACTTCGTGCAGCAGGTGGCGATCGATGTACAGCAACGAACTGCCGTCCTCGCGCTCCGCCACCAAGTGTGCGTCCCACAATTTGTCGTAAAGGGTCCGTCCGCCCATGGTGAATCTCTCCCTATGCAGGCTTAGGTGCGGGAATGCGAGTCGGGTTTTGAGCCCGCTGGCGCAGCCAATGGTCCATCAGCACCAGGGCCACCATGGCCTCGGCGATGGGCACGGCGCGAATCCCCACGCAGGGGTCGTGGCGGCCGTTGGTCACCACGGAAACCGGCGCACCGGTTCGATCGATGCTTTGGCCGGGAATGCGGATACTTGAGGTGGGCTTCAACGCCAGGCTCGCGCGCAGCGTTTGCCCCGAGGAAATCCCCCCGAGGGTGCCGCCGGCGTGATTGGACAGGAAACCCTCCGGGGTCATTTCATCCCGGTGCTCACTGCCCTTCTGCGTCACCACGGCCATGCCGTCGCCGATCTCCACGGCGCGCACGGCATTAATACCCATAAGCGCTGAAGCGAGGGTGGCATCAAGCTTGTCAAAGACCGGATCGCCGAGCCCGGGAGGTACGCCCGTGGCCTCCACGGTCACCTTCGCCCCAATGGAGTCACCGGCCCGGCGGAGCGCGTCGATTTCCGCCTCCAGCGCGGGCACGGTGCTCGTATCGGGCCAGAAAAAGGCGTTCTCCTCGATGGCGCTCGCCTCAAAGGCCGTGGGAACGTGAGTCCCGAGCTGCGCGAGGAAACCCTGAATCTGGACGCCGTACTGAGCGAGATAGGCCCGGGCAATCGCTCCAGCGGCCACGCGCGCAACCGTTTCGCGGGCCGAGGAACGGCCGCCCCCACGGTAATCGCGGACGCCATACTTGGCGTCGTAGGTGAAATCGGCATGGGCCGGACGATACTGATCCTTGATATCGCCGTAATCCCGGCTGCGCTGATCCTCGTTCTCGATCAAAAGGCCGATGGGGGTGCCCGTGGTGCGCCCTTCAAAAACCCCAGAGAGAATGCGGACCTGGTCCGGTTCCCGACGCTGAGTGGTGTAGCGCGATTGGCCCGGGCGCCGGCGGTCGAGATCGCGCTGAATCAGGGCTTCATCGAGAGGTAAGCCGGGCGGACAGCCGTCCACGACACACCCCAGGGCGGGCCCGTGGCTCTCCCCAAAGGTGGAAACGGTGAATAGGGTTCCGAAGCTATTGCCAGCCATGCCTACAATCCAATACCCCGCGAGGGCGCGGATTCTAGCACGACCTTCCCTAGGCCAGGGCCCCGGCGACCTCCGCCGTCCGCAGGGCGCTCCCGCTGAGGAGAGCCAGCCCCGCCCCCCCCTGAGGGAGGTCAGGCCAAAGCCAGGGCACCTCGGGATAGCGCGCTTCCAACGCCGGCGCGCTGTAGCCTACCTCAAGGGCCAGGAGCCCCTCCGGCGCCAGATAGGCGCTCAGCTCCCGAAGGAAGGGGGTGACGAAGGCAAGCCCATCTTCCCCCGCAGCCAGGGCATGGCGCGGCTCAAAGCGAAACTCCTTGGGCAACGCATCCATGGCCGCTTGATCCACGTAAGGGGGATTGGCGAGCACCATGTCGAAGGGGTCCTCCCCCTCCAGCGCGGCAAGCCCGTCCCCGGCGCGCAGCTCAATACGATGTTCAAGGTGGAACTTGGCCACGTTACGCCGGGCCACGGCCAAGGCCCGGGGGTCGATGTCCGTGAGCACCACCTCCGCCTCGGGGAAGGCGAGAGCCGCCACAATGCCCAGGCATCCCGAGCCCGTGCACAGATCCACGATGCGCTGGGGTTCCTCCGCGCCGAGCCAGGGCTGGAGCCCCTCGGTCAGCATCATGCCCAGGGGGGAGCGTGGGATCAGCACGCGCTCGTCGACGAAAAACTCAAGGCCGCAATAGGGCGCGCGACCGGTGATGTAGGCCGTGGG
>JAURCQ010000164.1 GCA_030828335.1 Gammaproteobacteria bacterium | reverse complement strand
TATGGCAGCTAGGCGCCGATCACGCCCTCCGAAAGGAGCGCTGCCACCTCCGCCTCGCTCCGTCCCAGGGCCCGCACCAGCTCGGCACTGTGGCCCCCGTGATCAGGACTGTTCAGCCCCGGCGCCGGGGGCTCCTCCAGGAACTTCAGGGGCGCGCCCAAAAACTCCTTGCCGGCCTCATCTCTAAGCACCATCTGCCGAGCCGCGAGCTGCGGCTCGTTTAAGGCCGTGCGCAGGTCATTCACCGGCGCCCAGCACACATCGAGCGGTTCGAGAAAGGCTTCCCAGTGGGCCCGGGGGGCGGAGGCGAAGGTGTCCTCCAGGAACGCCACCACAGGCGCCTGCCCAGGCCCCGGAGTGCGGCAGAGGGACACAAGATCCGGGCGCTCCAGGGCGCCGAGGAGGGCCTCCACAAACTTCATCTCCACGCCTCCTAGGACCAGGTCGAGGCCGTCCTGGCAGCGGTAGATGCGATAGAAAGCATTGCCGCCCCAGATCCGCTCCTCCGAGGGCACGGGAGCACGCTGCTCCGCAAAGGCCGCGCCCATGGAATTCGGCATGCTGAAGAGGATGGAATCCATCATGGCGAGATCGAGGTAATCCCCGCGGCCCGTGTGCTCCCGGCGATAGAGCGCCATGGCAATGCCGGCCACGGCGTAGGCCGCCGCCAACATGTCCCCGGCGGGCATGGCCGGCAGCACCGGCCGACCGCCCCGGTCCACGTTGTTCGATAAAAGACCCACCAGCGCTTCCACGGCCACATCATGGGCTGGCCGCCCCACGAGCGGACCGGTCTGACCGAAGGCGGAGATCGAGGCGTAGACAATCCGGGGATTCACGGCAGCCACGGCGTCATAGTCCACGCCCAGGCGCTTCACCACGCCGGGGCGGAAGGCCTCCACGATGACGTCGGCGGTCTGCGCCAGCTCCAGAAACAGGGCGCGCCCCCGGGGATCTTTGAGATTCAGCGCGAGGCTTTTCTTTCCCCGGTGCGTGTTGTCGAAGTAGACGGAGCGATCCCCGCGGCGCTGGCCGATGTGGCGGTTCGGCTCCCCCTCGCCGAGGCTTTCTACCTTAATCACCTCGGCGCCGTGGTCCGCGAGCATGACGGTCGCCGTCGGGCCCGGAAGAAAGAGAGACAAATCGAGAACCCGAATGCCATCAAGCTTCATGAAAAAATCCTTAGAGCGTTGAGATCAGGGCGAGCGCCGCTTCGTGGAGGGCCGGGCTGCCCGCCGCCAGCACCGCGCCTCGGGGGCCCAGGGCGTAGGCGCCGTCCCAGCTGGTTACCACGCCCCCGGCCCCGCGAATGATGGGTAAGAGCGGTTCGATATCCCAGGGCGATAGCCCCGATTCCAGCACCAAATCGAGCTGGCCCTGAGCGAGCATGCCGTAGCCATAGCAGTCCGTGCCGAAGCGGCAATGGCGTGTGGCGTGGCGTAGGGTCTGGAAGACCGGCGCTTCCTCAGGAGGAAAGAGGTAGGGATCGGTGGTCGCGAGGTGCGCTTCCGCCAGAGAAAGGCCCGTGCGCGTGCGCAGCGGCTGGCTAAGCGCCCCGCGGCGATAACCGGCCTGGGCCCCGTAGCCCCACCAGAACTCCCCGGTAAAGGGCTGGTGCATCACCCCAAGGACCGTTTGCCCCTCGTAGGCGAGACCCAGGAGTACGCCCCAGTGCACCAGCCCCGTGATAAAGGCGCGGGTCCCGTCGATGGGGTCCATGATCCATTGATAGGGGCTATCCGGGCGCTCATCCTCCCCCTCCTCCCCTCGAAGACCGTGGTTAGGAAAGGCCTCGCGCAGCACGGTCCGGATAGCGCGCTCCGCGTCCTGATCGCCCCGGGTGACGGGGTCGAAGCGCCCGGGGCCGGCCTTGTTCTCCACCGCCGGCGCCTGGCGAAAATAGGGCAAGGCGGCCTCTCCCGCCGCCTGCGCCGCGGCCAGGGCTACGCTTAGGGCGCGCTCTGCCCCCAGTGCTCCAAAGGCCGCTTCGGCCATGGCATCCGCTCCCCTGCCTAACGATGCGAGAAGCGCTAGTATGGCACGGCCCTTTCGTCACCACTCGCCCGGAGGTCCATCCATGAACCCAGCGCATCACGCCCTTGCCGACGCCCTCTGCGCCGCCCTTGAGAAGGGAGACGCGGATACGGTGCGCACGCTCTACGCGCCGGATATCAAAATTTGGCACAACTTCGATGGCCTGGAGCAGGACGCGGATACGAACTTAGCCTCCCTGGCCTGGATGACCAGCGTACTCCCGGAGCTTCGCTACGACGTTCATCGCCGGGAAGCCGCCGAAGATGGCTTCTGGCAGGCCCACACCATGCGCGGGAAAACCAAGGGCGGCACGGAGATCACCATGCCCGCCGCCATCCGCTTTACCGTGGTGGACGATCGCATCACGCGCATTGAGGAATACCTCGACCCCGCTCCCCTCATGCGCGCCCTAAAGGCCGAAGGTTAGGATCATGACCGGAGGCCGGGGCGCCCCGCTGGTGCTCCTGGCGGCGCTGGCTGGGGCGATCGCAGGGTTTGGGGCGGGAAGCGGCCTGACCGGGCCGCCCCGACTCCTTCTGGCTCTGCTCGTGGCCGAAGCCTTCGCCGGCGTCGTGCTCCTGAGCACCTGGGGCCGGGGACGCCTCGGAATCCACCGCTGGCTGACCGGCGCCGAAGGCCAGGGGCCCTGCGCCACAGCGTCCGGCGCCTTTCTCCACAGCGCTCCTCTGTTCGTTTTCGCCCTTCTGGCCGATGCCCCGAGCGCCGGGGCGGGGCTCACGATCGCCTGCGCCCTCGGCGCCCTTGCTCTGGCGCGCTTACCCGCCGCCCTCCAGCGCCCTGGGGTTTTGCTCCTGTGGTTTTTGCTGGCCGTGGCTGCCAAGGCACCCCTAGGAACGCTCGCCCCCTTTTATGCGCCCCTGCTCTTTGCCAAGGTACTCCTGGGCGCCCTACCCGAGGAGGCCACAGCATCGTGATCCTACGCTGCCCTCGCTGGATACTGCTCCTTGCGCTCACCGCCCTCACCGGCCCCGCCTGGGCCGAAGCGCCGCCAGGCTTTGAAGGGCGCTGGCGCGTCCTTGAAGACAGTCAGAAAGCCGTGGAGAAAGCGCTCCGCGGCGCCCGGCGCGAGCTCCGCCGGGGCCGGGGCCAGGCGGTACTTCGCGATCTCCGCGTGCCCGAAGCCACCTTGGCCATCGCCCTGGAAGAGGGCGCCGTCCACTTTCGCTTCGATGGTCGCCCCCGACCACCGCTGTACACCGACGGCCGCCCCTCGGTGATCGATAGCGATAACCCCGTGCTGCGCTTTGCGGCCTGGGAAGATCACACGCTTTACGTCGAACGCACGAACAACTCGGGCACCCGCATCGAAGAGCAATGGCGCCTGATCACCCCACCGCCCCCCCGGGAAGGCGCTGAGCCCCCGCCCGGTCCCTGGCTGGAGGGGCGCTTCCTCGTGCGCAATGCGCTCCTCGAGGAGCCCCTCGAACTTCGCCTGCTTGCCGAACCTCTGAAGGACGCTGCCGATGCACTTTGATGACCTCCCTCGCGTAACCCTAGGCCACCTCCCCACGCCCCTCGAGCCCCTCGCGAGCCTTCAAGCCACCCCCTCGGGGCCGCGGGTTTGGGTGAAGCGGGACGATTGCACGGGGCTGGCCTTTGGCGGCAACAAAACCCGAAAACTTGAGTACCTCTTGGCGGACGCCGAGCAGCAGGGGGCGACGGCCATCGTCACCTTCGGCGCGCTCCAATCCAATCATGCTCGGCAAACGGCCGCCGCCTGCGCCCGCCGGAGCCTCGGCTGCGCGCTGATTTTGCGGGATGCCGTCGGGCGCCGGGTCGACGACTACGCACGCAATGCCAACCTGCTTTACGACGACCTCTTCGGCGCGACCATCCACCGCGTACCCGCCGACAGCACCCCCGAGGCGGTGCTGAAAAGGGTCCTCGCGGAGCTGGCCCAGGCCGGCCACCGCCCCTACGTGGTGCCCACGGGGGGCAGTAGTGAGGTCGGCGCCCTTGGCTACGCGCGCTGCGCCCTGGAAATCGCCGCGGAGTTCAAGGCGCGAGGCCTATATCCCGGCACGGTGATCCATGCCACCTCCACCGGCGGGACCCAGGGAGGCCTGGTCGCCGGCTTCCGCTATGCCGGGCTGGCGACCCGAGTGCTGGGGATCAATGTTTACAAGACTGACAGTGCGGCCATCGCGGCCGACGTAAAAACCCTGGGCCAAGCGGTGCTCGATCGCCTCGATCCCGGCCTTCGCTTGACGGACGATGA
>JAURCQ010000163.1 GCA_030828335.1 Gammaproteobacteria bacterium | reverse complement strand
GGCTTCCAGGGCCCGGGCCCGCTTGAGGTAGAAACCGGCGTCGTACTCGTCGGTCATGCCGATGCCGCCGTGCATCTGGATCAGCTCCCGGGAGACGAGGTGGAGGTGATCTCCGACCCGCGCCTTGGCAAGGGAGGCCATTTCCGCCACGGTGCTCGCCGGCGCATCGTTGTCGATGCTGGCCAGCGCCGCTTCCGCGCAGGAGCGGGCCAGCTGCTGGTCCGTGAACATCTGCGCCGCCCGGTGCCCAAGGGCCTGGAAGGAGCCGATGACCCGGCCGAACTGCTCTCGGGTTTTGAGAAAGTCCACGAGCATGGCGAAGGCTTGGCCTGCCGTGCCCATCATTTCCGCCGACAGCCCCGCCCGGGCCCGGTCGAGAATGGCATCGAGGACCGGGAAAGCGCCGTCGACCTCGCCCAGCACCGCATCGGCGCCCACGGCGACGTTGTCGAGGGTCAGGTCCGCGTAGCCCCGGGAATCCACAAGGGAAAGACCCGTGCGGCTAAGCCCTGTGGCGTCCGCGGCCACAAGGAACAGGGTGAGCCCCGCTTCTTCTCCCGGCGCCCCGGCGGTGCGAGCGGGCACGATGAAGTGGGTGGCGCTCATGCCTTCCAGCACGAAGCGCTTTTCCCCCTTCAGCACGAAGCCGTCGCCCTGCGCCGTCGCCGTGCACGCCGTTTGCGCGGGGTTGTGCCGTGCCCCTTCGTCCACGGCGAGGGAGAGGATGATCGAGCCATCCACTACCCCGGGGAGCACGGCGGCCTGCTGGGCGTCGCTGCCCGCGAGGCGCAGGGCGCTGGCGCCCACGAGGGCGGAAGCGAGGAGCGGAGAGGCGGTGAGGTTCTTCCCAAGGGCCTCAAGCACCAGGCCAAAGGTGAGATAGCCGAGATCGGAGCCGCCGTGGGCTTCCGGCACGAGGATGCCGGTCCAGCCCATCTCCACCATGCCCTGCCAAGCGTCGCCCATGATGGCGCCGTCGGCTTTGCTATCGCGCATGGCGCGGAACTTGGTGACGGGAAATTCGTCCCGGACCCAAGCTTCGGCCTGATCCCGAATGAGGGTTTGTTCTTCCGTCAGTGCAGCCATGCCAGCGTTAACCTTTTTGCGTGGTCTCGGGCAGGCCGAGAATGTTCTTGGAAATGATGTTGTTCTGCACTTCGGCGGAGCCGCCGTAAATGGAGATGGCCTTGCCCCAAAGCCACTCGCGGACCGTGTCGAGCTCCTGAGGACGGAAGGCTTCCCCTTCCCAGCCCAGGCCCCGGTAACCCATGAGCTCGATCATGAGCTCGGAGCGCGCCTGCGACACGTTGGTGGCGGAATTCTTCATGATGGAGGCCGCCGCACCCACTTCCACGTTGCCCTTGGCTTCCGCAGCAATGCGCTCCGCCGTGAGGCGGTGGGCTTCCGCGTCCATGAGGTGGCGCGTCAGGCGGGCGCGGAGATCGGCGTCCTCAAGCTTGCCGTCCGCCGTTTCCCCGGCGTAGCGCTTGGCGATGGCGTAGAGCGATTCGCTCTTGCCGCCGGCCCCGGGGCCCCGGGCGCTGGTTTGGCTGGCCCGCTCGTGCTGGAGCAGGCGCTTCACCACGCTCCAGCCCTTATTCAACGGGCCAAGGAGGTCGCTTTTCTCTGCCCGGGCGTCGTTGAAGTAGGTCTCGCAGAAGGGCGAGGCGCCGGAGATCAGTTTAATGGGACGGGTTTCCACCCCCTCCTGAGCCATGGGCAGGAGCACGAAGGAGAGGCCGTCGCGCTTCGGTGCCTGGGGCTCGGTGCGCACCAGGGCGCCGCACCACTGGGAGATATCCGCCCCGGAGGTCCAGATCTTCTGACCGTTCAGCGCGAAGTGATCGCCCTTGTCCTCGGCCTTGGTGGCGAGGCCGGCGAGGTCCGACCCGGCGTTTGGCTCGGAAAGGCCGAGGCACCAGCGGATCTTGCCGCTGGCAATGCCCGGCAGGTGCTTCTCTTTTTGCTCGTCCGTGCCGTATTCGAGGAGCGTCGGGCCCACCATGGTCACGCCCATGCCCGCCATGAGGGGGATGGGGTTATAGCCCCCGGCGCGGCCGATCTCCTGGGAAATGACCCGAGCTTCCGCCGGGGTGAGGCCCGCACCGCCATAGGCCTTGGGCCAGGTGGGCGCGCCCCAGCCTTGCCCCGCCAGCGCGTCGCGCCAGTGCTCAAGGGCCAGGGCGAGGTCGCCGTCGTCGGCGCCCTCCATGGAAGCGGGTTGATCTTTGAGCTCCGGGGGGAAGTTGGCTTCCACCCAGCTGCGAACGGATTCGCGGAATGCGTCGCCAGTGGCGCTGGTAGCGGTACTCATGGACAAGGTCTCCCTCGTTTAGCCCGTAGACAAAAAAAGGCCCGTTAAGCCCTCCCGATTAATAGGGAGAGCTTAACGGGTCCGGGTCGGAACGAAAACTCCGGCTAGCGGCCGTAGGCGGCGCGTTCGAAGGCGCCGAGGCCGGCAATGGCCGCGGGGTGGCAGAAGGGCAGGCGCTGCGTCGCCCATACCCCCGCCAAGCCCGCGGCGGAATCGAGCCAGAAGTAGCTATTAAACAGCCCGGCCCAGCTGAGGCTTCCGGCCTGCCGGCCATTGTCTCCGGGGCCCTCGTGGCGCAGGAAGCCGTAGCCCCAGCTGGCTTCGGACCCAAAGCCCATATCCGAATCCTGGCTCATGGCTGGGAGCACGCTGGTCATGGGCGTCACCGCCAGGGGAGCGATCTGATTCGCGCCGAGCCGCGCCACCATGGCTTCGCTGAGGATGCGCTGGCCGTTAAGCTCGCCGCCCCGCAGCAGCGCCCGCAGGAAACGTCCGTAGTCTTCCAGGGTGCTGAAGAGCCCGGCGCCGCCGCTGGGGTGCTGGGGCGCCGGGGGCAGACCTTGCAGCGCGCCGCCCTCACCCACGTGGACCTTAGCCATGCCTGCCGCATCGGGGTCGAAGCTGGTTTGGGTCATGCCTAGGGGCTCGAAAATCTGCTTCGCCAAAATGGCATCGAGGCCCTCCCCAAGGACCGTTTCCAGAATTTGCCCCGCGATATCAATGCCGATGCCGTAGCCCCAGGCGCTGCCGGGCTCGAACACCAAAGGCGCCTCGAGGCCCCCCACGGGGTCGGCGAAGAGGCTTGGCACCGCCCCCGCCTGCACCGCAGAGAGCAGCGTGCCGCTTAAGAATTCGTAGCTGAAGCCTGAGCAGTGGGTGAGCAGTTCGTGGAGCGTCGGGGCCCGGGCCGGGGCTCGGCGCTGGAGGCTGCCGTCGCTGCCTGCCTCAAGTAGTTCCAGGGGACGGTTCGGTAGGTAGGCCGTCATGGGGGCCTCAAGGTCGAGCGTTCCAGCCTCGACCTGCTGCAATACGGCGACCGTGGCCAGGGGCTTGGTCATGGAGGCCAGGGCAAAGCGCGCCGCGGGGGTCGCGCTTTCACCGCTTTTCCGGTCAAGCACGCCTCGCGCGCCGAGGTAGCGGGTGCCGTCCCGGTCCCAGAGGCCGGCAAGGATCATGGGCAGGTCCGGGTCCTGGCTGTGGGCGTCTAAGGCGTGATCTAGGGCGTTGGTGGTGCTCATGATTAGCGAATCCCGATGGGGTTGATGATGGCTTGCACGGCGCCCTCAAAGCGCGGCTGGCCGAGGACGAAAAGGAATTCGTAGGCGGCGTCCGCAGCCAGCTCCTTTGTCACCATGCTCTCAAGGATGTAGATCCCATTCTTCGCGAGCAGCTCGACGTGGACGGGGAAAACCAGCGTGGGGTCCTCGAAGGGGAGGGCCTCCACGGCCCAGCTGTCCGAGCCCACGGCAATGACGCCAAGGTCTGCGAGGTAGCGCGCGCCGTCTAGCCCTAGGCCCGGCTCCCCGCTCATGAAGGCGGTTGGATCTGTCTCGGCCATGGCAGCCCAGCCCGTATGGAACAGCACCACATCCCCTTCCCGGAGCGTAAGGCCCTGGGCCGTGGCTACGGCGTCGATCTCTGCGCGGTTAAACGGCGTGCCCGGCGCGATGGGGTCCTGCTTGAAGTGCTGGGTCATATCCAGGAGCACGCCCCGGGTGACCATGGGCGGGAGGGCGTGGGTGCCGAACTTGGTAAGGCCCTTGGGCGTCACAAAGGCTTCCGCCGGGGTGTTGTTGTAGTACACGTGTTCGCTGCCCATGTGGCCGAGGCCGTCGATCTGGCTGCCGATGCCCATCCAGGTCCGGAGCAAATCATCGTTCCCCGTGGCCTTGTTCGCGCCCATGGTGGTGCCTGTGCCATCTCCCGGCTGGAGAATGGTGATATCAAAGGAACGCGGGGCGTAGGCTG
>JAURCQ010000162.1 GCA_030828335.1 Gammaproteobacteria bacterium | reverse complement strand
GCGCGTGCCCACCACCACCTCGTCAAACCAGGCCAGGGTGCCGTCCTCGCTGAAGGCCAGCTGGCGCTCCGCGGGGTGGTAGGTCCACCCCGTACCCGTCGCAAAGCGGGCGGCCACATAGGGGGCAAACTCAGCCATGGGCCAGCGTTCGCTGCGATCCGTGCCGAGGAAAACCCCGTCCTCCGTAAACAGGTTGAGGTAGGGCTCGAGGGCCGCTTCGGACGCGTAGCGGTGCAGACTATCGAGCACGGCCTCCGCCTCGGCCTGCGCCTCGGGAGAGGCCTTGGCCGGGGCGAGGATCACTAGGGCCGCGAGCAGCCCCGCTAGCGCCGCGCTGCGGCGAAGGAATCCCGTTGCCATCTCAAGTGACCTCCTTGGTCGTTTGGTAGCGGGCCGCGCGATGGCGACCGCTGCGCACCGTGGCCTCTAGGCACTCCACGGCATCAAACACATCCACAAAGCGAAGCACCGCCGGCGATACCCCAAAGCGCAGGATATTCGGCGCCCGGAAATCGCCGATCACTCCGTCGTCCTGCAGGGCCTGAATGAGGGCATAGGCCTCGGGATGGGCGAAGGCCACCTGGCTCCCCCGACGTTCCGAATCCAGGGGCGTGAGGCACTGGAAGTCCTTCAGCGCCGGCCGAGCCGCCACCGCCTCCATGAACGCCGTGGTGAGCGCCAGGGACTTTTCCCGAAGCGCCGCCAGGGAAACCCCATCGAAGAGCTTAAGCGCCCCGGCCAGGGCCGCGAGGGACAGGATCGGCGGCGTGCCGCACTTCAGCCGATCCACGCCGGCGGCGGGAGCGTAGTGCGGTTCGAAGGCAAAGGGCCGCGCATGGCCAAACCACCCCGCCAGGGGCTGGCTAAGGGTCGGCTGGAGCGCCGGCGCCACGTAGGCAAAGGCCGGCGCCCCGGGGCCGCCGTTCAAAAACTTGTAACCGCAGCCCACGGCGTAATCCACGCCCCAGGCCTCCAGAGCCAGGGGCATGGCCCCGGCGCTGTGCGCCAAATCCCACAGCACGAGGGCGCCGCGGTCATGCACCGCCGCGGTGATCTCTGGAAGGGCCAGGCGCTCGCCGGTGCGAAAGTCCACGTGGGAGAGGAGCACCACGGCCACGGTGTTATCAAGGGCGTCCTGCAGCGCCTCCAGGCTCGGGAAGGTGCACAGCTCGGCCCGGGCCTCGCCCAGCCATCCAGCCAACCCCTCGGCCATGTAGAGGTCCGTGGGGAAGGTGTCCCTCAGGGCGAAAATCTTGGTCCGGCGCGGGCGCGCCGCCAGGGCCGCGGCCAGCAGCTTAAAAATGTTCAGGGAGGTGGAATCGGCGACCGCCACGGAACGCGGCGCCGCCCCCAGGAGGGGCGCGAGGGCCTCCGCCGTGCGGTCGGGCAGCTCAAACCAGCCCTCGTCGTTCCAGCCGCGAATGAGGGCCTCCCCCCAGCCCTGCTCGAGCACCCGCAGCACCGCCGCCCGGGCCGTCTTTGGCTGCGGGCCCAGGGAGTTGCCATCGAAGTAGCGCACCCCCACGGGCAAGGTGAAGGCATCCCGGAGGAAGGCTAGGGAATCGGCCGCATCTAGCGCTTCATGGTGCGCCCGATCGCTCACGGCGCCAGCACCTCGGCCAGCACCCCGGTGAGCACGGGATAGGCCGGGCTATGGGGATGGATCAGGGCGAAGTGGCCGTGGGCCGGAAGAATTTCCAGGGTGACGGCGCGCCCCGCCCGGCCCAGGGCCTGGGCGAAGGCTTCGCTTTGGCCCGGCGCCACTATGGGGTCGTCGGCGCCGTGAATCAGCGCAAAGGCCGTTTCCCCGGGGCCCTGGGGCAGGGGGTCCGCCGCCCCGTAGGCCGCCGGCGCCGTTTCTGGAAGCCCCCCGAGGAACTGGGGCGTGGCCACCTCACAGGAGTTATCCCCCGCGGCGTAGGCGGGCAAATCGGTAATGGGCGCAAGCCCCAGGGCCAGCGTTGGCGCCGGCAGGGCCTTGGGCCAATGGCTTGCGAGCCACAGCGCCAGGTGCCCGCCAGCGGAATGGCCGACTACGGCGGTGCGCTGAAGATCGAGGCGCGCCGCAAAGGGCGCGTTCCCCAGGGCAACCACCGCCGCCTGCACGTCTTCCCCGGTGCCAGGCCAGCCGCCCCCGGCATCGCCCACGCGTCGGTATTCCACGGACCACACGGCGTAGCCCTCGGCGGTCAGCGCTCCGGCGAGGGGGCGAATATGATCGAGTCCATAGGCGTTTAGCCAGCAGCCCCCGTGCACGAGCACGAGCACCGGCGCCGGCGCCGAGCCCGCGGGCAGGTAGAGCTCTGCAAACTGCGGTTCGGCAGGCCCATAGCGCACCGTAGCCACGGGGCTGGGCACGGGCAGGGCCGCGACGGCGGAAAAGCCCACGGAACCGGGCACCCTTTCCGCCTCCGCCGCAGCGCCGGCGCCCCCAAGACACACAGCGGCCCAAAGGCCCGCAAGCAGCACGGACTTACGCATGATAAGGCTCCTCCTAGCTAAAGCCGGCGGCGCTGAGCGCCTCCGCGAGGGTCGTCACGGGGATCACGGTGAGCCCCTCCGGCGCCTGCCGGGGCGCATTGCCCTTGGGCACGATGGCCTTGGTAAAGCCGTGCTTCGCCGCTTCCCGCAGGCGCTCCATCCCCTGGGGCACGGGGCGCACCTCGCCGGAGAGGCCCACCTCCCCGAAGACAATGAGGGAACCGGGAAGCGCTTGGCTCCGGAAGCTCGAGACCGTGGCCAGCAGCACGGCAAGATCGCTTGCCGTTTCCGCGACCCGCACGCCCCCCACCACGTTCAAAAATACGTCCTGATCCCCCAGGGCTAGCCCCGCATGGCGATGGAGGACCGCCAGAAGGAGGGCGAGGCGGTTGGCTTCGATGCCCACGGCGAGGCGCCGGGCGTGGCTACTTTGCCCATCGTCCACCAGGGCCTGCACCTCCACCAGCAGGGGCCGAGAGCCCTCCCAGACCACCACCACGAGGGACCCCGGCGCCGGCGTCCCCGCCCGGGATAGAAAAATCGCCGAGGGGTTCGCGACTTCCCGGAGGCCCCGCTCGGTCATGGCGAACACTCCGAGCTCGTTTACGGCGCCAAAGCGATTCTTAAGGCTTCGGAGCATGCGGAAGCGACTATCGGAGGCGTCCTCGAGCATCATGAAGGTGTCGATCATGTGCTCGAGCACCCGGGGCCCGGCGAGCCCCCCTTCCTTGTTCACGTGACCCACGAGGATGACCACCGTGCCCGTCTGCTTGGCAAAGCGCACCATGCGCGCCGTGGCTTCCCGCACCTGGGTCACGCCCCCGGGGGCACCGTCGGCGTCGTCCGTGTGCAGCGTTTGGATGGAATCGAGGATCAGGAGCGCGGGCTTTTCCGCCGCCGCATGGGCGAGGATAGCCTCCACCTGCGTTTCCGCGGCGACCCGGAGCCGGTCCCGGGAAAGCTCTAGGCGCTCCGCCCGCAGGGCCAGCTGGGTCAGGGATTCCTCCCCCGTGACATAGAGCACCGTCGCCTGCTCCGCCAGCGTGCAGGAGACCTGAAGGAGCACGGTCGATTTACCGGCCCCGGGGCTGCCCGCTAGCAGCACCACGGAACCGGCCACAAAGCCCCCCCCGAGCACCCGATCGAGCTCCTTTAGGCCCGAGGGGCGCCGGGGCATTTCTTCCAGGCGCACGGAGGAGAGGGCCGTTACGGCGCTGCGCTCCCCGGCCCAGCCAGCACCCCGGCCTCCGCTTCGGCCTCCGCCTCGCCCGCCGGCGCCCTGCACCTCATCGAGCGTATTCCAGGCCTGGCAGTGGACGCACTGGCCCTGCCACTTGGCGTGGTCGCCGCCGCATTCGCGGCACACCCAAAGCACCTTGGGGGCCTTAGCCATGGTCAGGGTCCTCCACCACCCGGGGCACTCGAGGCCCGAGGCGGGTCAGCAATTCGTAGCCAATGGTGCCCAGGGCCTCCGCAAGCTGATCCACGGGCAAGCCCTTTCCCCATAGCGTGACCCGATCCCCCAGGCCCACGCTTGGGAGATCGGTGATATCGATGGTGAGCGAATCCATGGAGACGCGCCCCACCAGGGGGGCGATGCCCGCCGCCGTCAGCACCGGGGTGCCCGGGGGCAGGGTTCGGGGATAGCCATCGCCATAGCCCAGGGCGACCGTGGCAATGCGGCTTTCCCGGGGTGCGACCCAGCTAGCCCCATAGCCCACGCTGTCCCCGGCGGGGACCGTGCGCACGGCCAAAATGCGCGAGGTGAGGGTCATGACGGGCGCGAGGCCCAGGGCCTCGGGGGTTTGCGCCGCTAGCGAGGCCCCGCCGTAAAGCATGATCCCG
>JAURCQ010000161.1 GCA_030828335.1 Gammaproteobacteria bacterium | reverse complement strand
CAATCCGTGAGCCGCCTATTCTGCCAGCGCTCCATGAACCTTTCCTGTCTGGCTCCCCCTTATGGAGACCGATCCCATGAAAATTCTTTCGCTTCCCTTACTCAGCCTCCTTGGGCTCCTCGCCCTGCCCCCGCACGCCGCCGCCTCGGAGGAAGAGGTACTGGCCTTTTTGAAGGACTACAGTGCCCTCGAAGGCGATCTCGATGCCCAGAGCCGCTACATTCGCGATGACCGAGTCTGGATTGCGGTCAGCCGGTGGGCCCACGGACCCGACTTCATGGCCTGGCAAGAGGCTCAAAGGGACCATCGGGCCAAGCAAACTGACGGGCAAGGCGACACCTACCACGTCCAGATGGAGTCCCCGATCATTCGGGTCTATGGAAACACCGCCGTGGCGAGCTACCTTCGACGCACTCAGGTCATGCCCTCCAAAGGACCCATCGTTACCCAGCCGCCCCTTTGGATCTCCCTCGTGCTTGTTAAGGAGTCAGGCTCCTGGGGCATCGCCCACTCGCATATTTCCCCTGCTCGACCCTGGAACTGATTCCTAAGCATTGGGAAACCCCCGGGGCTCCCTAGGAGAGGGGAGCTCGGGGGAAGGTCGCTCGGGGGTCCTTAAGGTGCCTTGTGAGATCACCATAAAGCGGACGGCGAATATCTCGCTCGGTGAAAGCCCAGCGCCCCTCGGCCTTAGCGAAGCAGTCGTAATATTCCCCGCTAAAGATCGTTCTGAGCTGATCCCCGGGGACCTGCTGATAAACGGTGACGTAGGAATGCCCTTCGGCGCGATGACCTTCTGGATCAACGATGATCGCGATATTGGTGACCACATGCTTCGTCCTCGGCGTTCCATCCTCGTAAACAATGACGTTATTCGCAGAAGCCGGAGCGGGGGCCTCGCCCTCGACCAACCACCGTGCCCCTCCCCTTAGCGCGCCAAAAGCCCCCCAGGCACCGCTGTCAATCGCTCTGCAGTACGCCAGCATTAAGGCTTCAATTTCCTCTCGGTCACTCATCGCATCTTCCCCGTTCCGCTGATCGCGAGGAAAGCTTACGCCTTTGACGCCACAGCGGCGCCTATGGTGCTATGCACGCCCGGCTAAGGAGCACGATCATGGGCGCAATCCAAGCCACCGTTTTTTCCCCCGACCCCCTCTGGGCCCGCATCACCGAGGAAGCGGAGGAGGCCGTTCGCCGCGAGCCCCTCATGGGCGGCTTTATCCACGCCTGCGTCCTGCATCATCGCTCCCTCGCCAAGGCCCTCAGCTACCGCTTCTCTGCCAAGCTGTTCTCCAACGAAATGCCCGCCGTACTACTGCGGGAAATCGGAGAAGAAGCCTATGGAGAAACGCCGCAGCTCCTAGAGATCGCCCAGGCCGATCTTGCCGCGGTGGTGGAGCGGGACCCGGCCTGCCACCGCTTTATCCAGCCCCTCCTCTACTTCAAGGGCTATCAAGCGCTTCAAGCGCACCGGCTGGCGCATTGGCTGTGGCTAAGGGAACGTTTTGATCTGGCCTACTTCATTCAGATGCGGGTGAGCGAGATCTTTGGCCTCGACCTGCACCCGGCGGCGCAGCTGGGGCGGGGCCTCCTCATTGACCACGCCCATGCGCTGGTGATCGGCGAGACCGCCGTAGTGGGGGACAACGTCTCCCTGCTCCACGATGTCACCCTCGGCGGTACGGGAAAGGCCGGCGGGGATCGCCACCCCAAACTCGGCAATGGGGTCATGATCGGCGCCGGGGCCAAGGTTCTCGGCAACATCACCATCGGCCACTGCTGCCGCATTGCCGCGGGCTCCGTGGTCTTAAGCGACATTCCGCCCTGCAAGACTGTGGCCGGGGTTCCCGCCAAGGTGGTCGGGGAAGCGGGCTGCGCCGAGCCCGCCCTGGAGATGGATCAGCTTCTCACCGATCTCGCCCGGGATAACCCCTAAAGCTCATCGAAGGCGTCAGCGTCACTCCGGGCTTCCCCCAACAGCCACGCCAAAAACTGATCACTGGCCCCGCCGAGCTCCCGCTCCGGGGCCTGAAGCACGTAGTACGCGGACTTCACGGGCGCAGCGCCATCGGGAAAGAGGCTCACGAGCCGCCCGGCCCTAAGGTCGTTCTGCGCAAGGGTGCGCTTTGCGAGCGCCACCCCCCGCCCCGCCACGGCAGCATCGATTACCAAAGCCGATTGGTTAAAACGAGGCCCGCCCCGCACGGAAATGCCTCGAAGCTTGCGGCCCCGAAGCCAGGTCGCCCAATCCGCGCCGTCCACTTCGCTTTCCGGAGACGCATCGTGAAGCAGGGTCTGCCCCGCCAGCGCCTCCGGGCTCGGGATGGGCGATCGGGCGAGGAGGTCTGGGCTGCAGACGGGAAGCACCTCTTCCTGAAGCAGGAGGGTCTGCTCCCCCCGGGGCCCATCGCCGGGCCCGTAGCGAATGGCCAAATCGGCGGCGCCGCGACCAAGATCCACCTTCGCGCTGTCCGCGGATACCCAAACCTCGAGCTCCGGGTGGGTCTCCTGGAAGCGAAAGAGCCGAGGCGCCAGCCATTTGCCAGCGAAGGACGGGGCCACGCTCACCGTTAAGCGATCGCGCTTCGCCGGCTGGCGCATGAGCGCCACGGCCCGGGCCAGCTGATCAAAGGCTTCCCCAGCCAGGGCTGCGGCCGCCATCCCCGCCTCCGTGGGCACAAGCGTCCGCCCCTCCCGGCGAAAGAGCGATACCCCAACGACGGTCTCGAGCAAGCGCACCTGCTGACTGACCGCTCCCGGGGTGACGGCGAGGGCCTCCGCGGCCTGGGCCATGGAACCAAGGCGCACCACGGCTTCAAAGGCGCGCAGGGCGTTTAGCGGGGGAAGGCGATGATCGGCAGGCATATTGAATAGTTTTTCTAATGTGTTTAGCCAATAATCATCGGTTGTACCGGGGCTTTCAAGAAGAAAAATTAGCGCGTTCTTATCGACAACCCAGGATCGCGCCCATGCAGACCTTCCCCGCCGCCCTCCCCCTAGGGGGTAAAACCGTCGTGGTGACCGGCGCTGGTCCCATGGCCGAAGCGAAACTTCGTCTCTTCCTAACGAGCCCCGCCCGGTTGAAATGGCTCGCCGGAGACGGGGCATCCCCGCCGGGGTTCGCCGGGCGGGTGGAGAGCCCTCCCCACGCCCCCGAGGCAACGGACTTCGCCGGCGCCGCCCTCGTCTTCATCGCCGAAGCCGATCCGACGGCCCGGCGGCAGCAAGCACGGTGGGCCCGGGACGCCGGCGCCCTCGTGAACCTGGTGGACGAACCGGCGGGCTCGGACTTTCAAACCCCGGCCCTTGTGGACCGAGACGAGGTGGTGGTCGCCATTGCCACCGGGGGCGCAGCTCCCGTGCTTTCCGTGGATCTTCGCGCGGCCATCGAGCGCCTTCTGCCGCCACGCATCGGCCGCCTCGCCGCCCTCGCCCGGGAAATGCGGAGCACGGTTAAGCGCGTCCTTGGGGACTTCGAGGCCCGCCGCGCCTTCTGGGAGCGCGTGCTTCGAGGACCCGCGCGGGATCTGGCCCTCGCTGGGGATCAGGAGGGCGCCCGCCGCGCCTTCCTCGATACGCTGAATCGTCCTGAAGCCCCCCGGGAGGGCGTGGTCCATCTCGTCGGCGCCGGCCCAGGAGATCCGGAGCTCCTCACCCTTCGCGCCGCACGGCTTCTTCGGGAAGCGGACGTGATCATTCACGATCGCCTCGTGAGTCCCGAGGTTCTCGACCTGGCGCGACGCGATGCCCGGCGCATCGACGTCGGTAAGCAGCGGAATCATCATCCCGTCCCCCAAGAGGCCATCGAGGCTTTGCTGGTTGAAGAGGCTCAAAAGGGCCAGCGCGTGGTCCGCCTGAAGGGCGGCGATCCCTTTATTTTTGGCCGAGGCGGCGAAGAGGTCGCGGCGCTGCGTGCGGCGGGCGTCCGGGTTGAGGTCACGCCGGGCATCTCCGCCGCCCTCGCCGCGGCGGCCTCTAGCCAAATTCCCCTCACCCATCGCGGGCTGGCCTCCTCCGTCACTCTGGCCTCTGGCGTCGGCCGTCGGGGCGGCCCCACCCCGGAGCTTCGAGCCCTGGTTGAAGGCACGGGCGCGCTATACATGAGCGTGGATGCGGCGCCCCGCATCCAAGCGCAGCTCCTTGCCCTGGGACGGGCTGGGGACACTCCCGTCGCTCTGGTGGAGCATGCCTCCCGGGACCAGGAGCGGACGATCTACTGCACCCTGGCCACGCTGGCATCGACCGTGGACTCAGAAGCCGTGACCGGGCCCGCGATCATCTTTCTTGGAGAAGCCGTCACCCAAGGCGCCGCCTATGCACCGGCGCCCGCGCAAGCGATCCAACGGGAGGCC
>JAURCQ010000160.1 GCA_030828335.1 Gammaproteobacteria bacterium | reverse complement strand
CCTCGAGGGCCATGGCAAGGGTGGTGCACTGATCCATGGCTCGGGCGTAGTCCGCCCCGCTCACCTCATCCATGCCGTAGGCAACGATCTCCCGAAGCTCGGGATCAATCGCTTCCCAGTCCTCCGTGCCCCGGTAGGGTCCGAGCTTTCGCGCCAAGAGCGCCGACCACAGGGTCCACCAGCCGGGAAGGGGATGCTCGGGAAAGGGCCCCGCCACCTCCACCACCTCGATGCCTGCGTCCTCAAGGCGCTGCCGGGCTGCCGCCAGCGTGCTGGCCACGGGCGCGTCGAGCGCCGCGAAGCCGAGGGTCGGCGCCCAGAGCACCTTCTTTGGCCCAGGCATGGCCCCAGCGCCGGCGAACAGTCCCGGCACCGCAGGCAGGGAGAAGATATCCCGCGGGTGTGGCCCCTGGGCGAGCTCCAGCGCGAGGCAGGTGCCACTCAGGTCGTAGGTCATGGGGCCGCGGACTGCGAGGGTGCCCGTGGTGGGCGGCAACGCATCGCCCAGGGGCAAACGCCCCTGGCTGGCCTTAAAACCCGAGTGGCCGCTAAAGGCCGCGGGAATGCGAATGGAGCCGCCCCCATCGGAGCCCGTGGCCAGAGGTACAAGCCCCGCCGCCAGGGCGGCGCTACTGCCGCCGGAGGAGCCTCCCGGGGAGCGCTCCAGGGCAAAGGGATTGCGGCAAATGCCGTGCCGAGGATTGTTGGTAACGCCCTTGCAGCCGAACTCCGGGGTCATGGTTTTTCCCACCACGATGGCCCCGGCCTGCTTCAAGCGAGACACCAGCACCGAATCCTCCGTCGCCGGCGCCTGGCCATAGAGGGCTGAGCCATAGGTGCTCAGCAAGCCCGCCGCGTCTTCAAGATCCTTCACGGCCAGGGGCATGCCCGCCAAAGGCGGTAGCGCTTCGCCCCGGGACCGCCCCTCATCCACCGCGCGCGCCTCGGCGAGTACCGCTTCCCGGGGCCGAAGCTCCGTGAAGGCAGACAGCGCCGGGTTAAGCTGCTCGATGCGATCAAGGGTTGAAGCCATGAGCGCTTCGGCGGAGAGCTCGCCCCTAGCCACCCGCTCGGCCCATGCCTTAAGCGTCCCGTCTCGGTAATCCATCGCGCGTCCCCCTAGGCCTTAGGCGCTCAAGCCTACACAGCCTCCGAGGCCCTTGCAGCCCATGCCCCCATGGCTTAATTCGCATGCTTCAGTTTCTTGACAGACTTTCCGATTCGGTGTTGATTTATTCCCGGGAGCCGAGGGTTGAAACTCATCGCGCAGCCCCTGTTGCCGGAGCCGAAAAAACAAAAAAACTATCGGCTCCTGCTCTGGCACGTTGTGTCGCAGGCGCGAAGGGTTTCGGGGAGAGTTACCATGACGCAGTCCCGTCCCTTAGGACGGGTGCATGGCGTGTGCGGGATGCTGCTCGGCAGCGCCTTGGCACTCGGTTATGCACCTGTGGTTCAGGCCGAGCAGGCCGCCTCGTCGAACGCCATTGAAGAGGTCATCGTTTCGGCCCAGCGGCGCCAGGAAAGTATCCAGGATGTTCCCATCGCGGTGAGCGCGTTCTCCGGAACGATGCTGGAAGACCGGCAGATCATTAACACCTCCGATCTGCAGATGAACACGCCCAACGTAAGCTTTACCTCCACGAACTTCGGGGGCTCGAACCTGAGCATCCGGGGCATCGGGAATTTGGTGATCTCCTCGAGTGCTGACCCCGGCGTATCGATTCACCTAAACGAAATCGCCGTGGGCACCAACCTCAACTCCGCCGAGTTCTACGACATGCAGCGCGTCGAGGTACTCCGCGGCCCCCAGGGAACGCTCTTTGGCCGGAACGCCACCGGGGGCGTAGTCAACTACGTCACGGAACGGCCAAAGATGGAAACCACGGAAGGCTTCGTGGACTTCGAAGCCGGCGCTTACGATCACCGCCGGATCAAGGGTGCCTTTAACCTCCCCCTCGGTGACCGCATGGCTGTGCGTTTTGCGGGCATGAAACTCGACCGGGATGGATACATCAATAACACCGCCGCCGATATGGTGGATGATCAGGGGCGGCGCCTCCCGGGCATCGACTCTAGCGTCGACGGCCGCAACCACTACTCCTATCGGATCACGGGCGAATGGGCCATGACCGATCGGGCCAACCTCTGGGTGATGTACCAACGTTTCGACGAAGACTCGGACCGGGCCCGCATCACCAACCAGGTTTGCAAGAAGAACACCGTCCCCACCATCGGGTGCATCCCCGGGGAGTTTGGCTTTGACAATCCCCACCTGGGCAGCACCACCGGCGGAATCTTCGGCGGCGCCATCGGGGCCCTGCCCTTCGGCGTTCGCGGCGATGAAACCGACGTGGCGGCGCTAAACTTCGACTATCCCCAACCCGAGAACATGGGCTTTAGGGATATGCACACGGACTTCGACCCGGTGTTCCAGAACGAAGAGGATCTCTTCGCGTTCGGGTTTGACTATGAGTTCGAAAACTACAGCGTGACGCTCATTGGCGCCCTGCTCGAAACGGAGTACCTCGCCCAGCAGGACTACCTCATGGACGTGGGCCCGACCCTTAATCCGGTCCCGGGTCTAAATCCTAGCGGCCTCTGGCCCGTATCCGCTCCGGCGGGCGCCGCCGGCGCCGACTGGGGGACGGGCCCCTGCAACTATCGGGACGGCACCCACGGGGTGGAGGGCGGATGCATTCTGCCCGTGGACCAAACCCGCGTTTTCGCCTACGACCAGTCTTCAAGCGAAAGTGAATACTGGACCCTTGAGGCCAAGATCGCCTCAGCCTTTGAAGGGCCCTTTAACTTCACCATCGGAGCCAACACCTACCAATCCGACGCCTTCGGTGACTACTACGTGCTGGCGAACACGCTCGATCTGGTAACCAACTACGGCAACCCTGCCTTGGCAGCACCGCCGCTCTATCCCGGCTCCTTCAACAACTCGAGCAGCCCCGCAGGCGGCAACCTGAAGGATGGTTTCGCGGTCTTCGGGGAGATGTATTACGACCTCACGGAGAAAGCGAAGCTCACCCTTGGCCTGCGCTACAACGAGGACAACAAGGAAACCCGCGACTCCTCCGTGCTCTTTAATGCCGTCGACGTTGGCGCGATCGCTGGCCTGCCCACGACCCTTTGGTCTCGGGTGACGGGCTTCCTCCTCGGCGTTCCGCCGTCCGCCAGTGACGTCGCCCTCGGGGAGATCTACGGGGTCAGCGCCCAGCAGTTTGCTGACGCAGCCCTCACTGCACCGCTATCGGCGGAGCGCCTAGCCATCAACGGGGCTATCCCGATCGTCCCGGGCTTCGGCGAGCAGCGGACCCTCACGGGATCGCCCAGCGAAGACACCTGGGAGGAGGTCACGGGCCGGGTTGGGATTGACTACCAAATCAACGATGACTCGATGGTCTTCCTGTTCCTGAGCCGAGGCTATAAGCCCGGCGGCTTCAACCCCGCCATTCCTCCGGCGTTCCAGGATAACTCGGCCTTCACCTTCGATTCGGAGAAGATCGACGCCATCGAATTCGGGACGAAGAACGTCTTCCTTGATGGTCGCATGACCCTGAACGGCAGCCTCTTTGCTTATGACTACGGCGGCCTTCAGGTCACGCGGATCGCGAACAACTCGTCCATCAACGACAACGTGGACGCGAAAACCTGGGGTCTGGAAATCGACACCATGTTCCGCCCTGAGTCGATGCCGCAACTCACCATCGATGCGTCCTACTCCTACCTAAGCGCAGAGGTCGACGGTTCCCAATCGCTCGACCCCACGAACCGGACCGGAGGAGACGACGCCTGGATCCTGATGAACAATATTGATCCTGGCTCCCTGACCGCCGTGAACTACATTGCTCGCCAAGATCAGCTCACGGCGGCGGTGGTGGATGCGGCCCTCTTCCCCGCAGCGGGCGCCCCGGGCGCCCTTGATATCCGCAACGGAGGCACGGTGGTCGATGTCAGCCAAACCACCGGCCAAGGGGTCTCGGTGCCGGCCTACTTCTCTCGGGCCTTCCTCACCGCGGCGGGGGTGGAAACCTCTGACGGGATTCCCGTGAGCCTCGATGGCAATTCCCTACCGAACTCCCCGGAGCACACCATTCACATTGGTGCGCAATACACCTGGGAGCTCCCGGTGATCGCCGGCACGCTGACCCCGCGCTGGGACTACTACTGGCAGGACGACATGTTCGCTCGCGAATTCAACACGCAGGCGGACTTCATCGAGGCTTGGGATCAGCACAACCTGTCCCTGATCTACGAGAGCTTCGATGGCAAGTGGCAAGCCCGGGCCTGGGTGCGGAACATCCAGGACTCGAACAACATCACGGGCCACTACCTGACCTCCGACACCTCGGGCTTCTATCGGAACTACTTCCTGACGGAGCCGCGGATTTGGGGGGC
>JAURCQ010000015.1 GCA_030828335.1 Gammaproteobacteria bacterium | reverse complement strand
AGCTCTTCACCAGCAGCGTTGTGCCCCCGACAAACAGGAAGTTCCACCCCACACCGAGGAGCACCAGGGCGCTGGTGTAATGCATCACCGCATGGCCGCTGAGGCCAAAGGCCAGGGTCGCCAGCAAGGCGGCCACGCCCCAGAGCATGAGGGTGCGTTCCCCAAAGCGGGCAATCAAAAGCCCGGATACGAGGGACGGGATGTACATCGCAAGAACGTGCGCCCGGATCACCCCTGCCGTGGTGGCAAGATCATGTCCGTCCATGACGTGCATGGAGACCGGGGTGGCGGTCATGATGAAGACCATCACCCCCTGCCCCACCACCCCCGCGGCCACCGCCAGGCGAAACAGCGGCGCTTGGAGGATTTCCCGAAGGGTTCGACCCTTCCCTGCGGCGCTAGCCCCTTCCGTGGCCTCCGTTCGGCGCATGGCAAGGAGCAGCGCTAGGGCGACGAGGAAAAGCACAAAGGCACCCTGTACGGCGCCGAGGAACGCGTTGCCTTCCACGATGCGATCACCGCTGGCCACCAGTTCCGGGCCCACGAAGGCGCCCCCGATGCTACCGAGGAGGATAAAGGAAATGGCCTGCCCGGCCCGCTCGGGAGCCACGCTTTCCGCCGCGGCGAAACGAAACTGTTGGGAAAAGGCCAGGGTGAAGCCCGTCATGGCGGTGCTGAGGCAATACAGGGAGAACTGCTCGCTGCGAAGGGCCGCTGCGGCCACTTGCACGGCCAGGGCGGCAAGGGCGGCGGCGAGGGCAAAGCCCAGGCGGCGCCCGAGGCGCTGCATAAGCAGGGAAGCGGGCACCGTACCCAGCGCCGTCCCGAGCACCATAAGGGACACGGGTAAGGTGGCGAGGGACGGCGATGGGGCTAGGCGGGATCCAACGATCCCCCCCATGGTGACGGTCATCGAGGAGCCCGCCACGAAAACCAGCTGTGCCCCTAGGAGCAGGAGCACATTACGCTGGAGTAAGGCCCTCACGCGTCTTGATGGTCCTGGGCGCTTGCCTGCCGACGAGCCTCTCGGCGGCGCATGATGTCGTTCCACAGATCCAGGGAGAAAACGTGGGCGAAGATGGCGGCGAGGCTGCCGTCATCGCGCAGGGAGGTGAAGTCCTCCGCGCTCAGCGCCGACAGCTTTTCCGGGTTCACCGCACCGTAGCGAGCGATATCTTCCGAGTTTTCATTTTGGTTCCAGGCCACCTGCTGGGAGGCAACGAGATCAAGGGCCTTGAGGCGTTCGCAGAACTGCTTGGTTCGACCAATTTCCGCATCGAAGGCCTGCACAAACTCGAGCCGTGGCTTCATGGCCTCAGACAATTCGCCATTCTCGAAGAAGGGGATTTCGGGGTTTTCCTGAACCACCTTGGAGGCTCGGTCGACGACGACGGCAAAGCGATCATCGCCGGTGTTGGCCAGGGCCAGGGGATGAATGCGGAGGTAAGCCGGAATGTAAACCCCAGGCTCCCACTGCCCCGCCTCATCGACGAAGTAGTTTTGCCCGTCCGTGCCCAGCACGGCCAGGGGGCTTGGCAGCTCATTGCCGGCGAAAATGATCGGGTAGTGGCGCTGTACGTTGCGGAACTCGCTCATGGCAATGGGCACGGCCTGGGCCGTGGCGGCGAAGGCGTAGGGTGCCTCGATGGGGCTTAGGCCCAAGGCCCCATGGGCCTCCACGGTCAAAAGCTCCGGCGCATCGTAGAGAAAGCGCTTACCTTCCACGTCCCCAGCGGGGGTCCCTTGATCACTCATAAAACCAACCTTTCGACGAAATGGGGGATGGGGGGCAAGAACGTCTTCCCCCGCCGTGCGGCGCAGCATAGGCTGGGCACGCAGGCGGAGCAACATGGATCCGTGCCCCGCTGCTTAAACGATCAAGGGATCGGTCATGGACGACAAAAACCCCTTAGCCTTTGCGCGCCAGCCCATTGTCGATAGCCAGGGGTGCATTAAGGCCTACGAAATCCTTGAGCGCGGGGCCCTGGCCTCGGCAGAAACGCGCACGGCTCGGGCCTTGCTCTTCTCCCTCGTGGATCATCCAGGCATTGTCCCTGAAGGCATGCCTCGCTTTATCAATGTTCCCCCTGCCGTCCTTTTGGAGCCCCTTCCCCCGGCGGAGGGTCCCGTGGTGCTGGAGGTGCTCGAGGACGCGGTGCCCTCCCCGGCCCTCGCTGAAGCCCTAGCAGCCCAGCGCGCTCAGGGCTACGCCCTGGCGCTCGACGATTACGCCCTCGCTCCGGAGTGGACCCCTTACTTCCACCAGTTCTCCTATGTGAAGCTGGAGGTGCCCCGCCTACGCTTGCAGCAGAACTGGTCCCTCCCCACCCTGCCGCCGGGTACGCAATGGGTGGGGGAGAAGGTCGAAACCGCTGCCACCCTGCGGGTCCTCGAGGCCCAGGGGGTCGCCCTGTTCCAGGGTTACTTCTTCGCCTTTCCCGAACTCACGCGGCCCGAACCCCAGCCCCAGTGGTCGAGCACCGTCTTGCAGCTCCTCGGGGCGCTCGAGCGCCCGGAGGTCGATTTTCGCGCCCTCGCGCGCATTGCTGGCGCGGACCCGACGCTCACGGTCCGCTTGCTTCGAGCTGCCAGCGCCGTGGCCTACGGTCCCCCCGTACGCAGCCTGACGCTGCCCGATGCGATTGCGCGCCTGGGCTTAGGGGCCCTGAAACGTTGGCTTCAGCTGATGCTTCTCGCCGACGCCGGGACCTTTAGCGAGGTGAAGCTGCGGTGGGCTCTAGAACGGGCCTGTCTCGCGGCGGCGTTGGGACCTCGGGAGGGGTTCCGCACCGATGAAGCCTACCTACTCGGATTGCTGAGCAGCGCCGATGCGCTCTTTAACCGCCCTCTGGCCGCCGTGCTCGCGGGGCTCCCCCTGGAGATCGATGCCATTCTGGCGGCCCGGGAGGGGGAAGGCCCCGGGGGGGCGCTGCTGGCGACCGTGGCTCGACTGCAGGAAAACGCGCCGCTTCACCCCGAGGAACAGGCAGCCTACGGGGCCGGCTGCGCGGAAGCCGACGCCCTTTACCAGGTGCTTAAGGCGAAGGGGCCACCCCGGTAAGCCACCCAGCCTGCGCTGGGGGCGGCGTCTCTTCCTCGGCGCGGGTGATTTCCCAGGCACCCTCGGCGGTCCCCAGGGCCACGGGCAGGGTGAGCAGCTCGCCCCGTCGGCCAAGGGTCAGGGGCACCGTCTCCCCCGGGGCGTGGCGGCGAAGAAGCGGTTCAAGATTCTTGCTGCGGACAAGGGTGCCCGCGAAGGCAAGGAGTTCGTCTTCCGCCTGCAACCCTGCCGAGAAGGCCGGGGTGCGCCGGTCCACGTCGCGAATGCTCACCCGTCCGCCCTCCTCCCGAAGGCGAGCGCCGAGGGTCGCGGTGGCTGCGCCCTCTTTAAGGGGCTTGCGGGAAAGGGAGAGGCCCACCGTTGCGAGGGCCTCCGCAAGGGGCAATGGCTCACGCCCGTACACCCATGCTTCGAAGGCCTCGGCAAGCTCGGCGCCGGCAAGGGCGTGGACCCGCGCCTTCATGGCGTGGAAGTCGTAGCCTGGACCGCCCAGGGGGAAATCTTCGTAAAGCATGGTCATCAGCGTGTCGAGGCTGGCCTTCCCCGCGGTCGCCTCCCGTAGCTTGAGGTCCAGGACGAGGCCCAAGAGTCCGCCCTGCGCGTAGAAGGAAATGCTTTCGTTCCGCTTGTCCGGGGTGCGGTCCCGACCCCGGTGGTAGCCCTTAATCCAGGCTTCCTCGCTGGCCTCCGCCAGGCTTTGCTGGCCATAGCCCGGATGGTCGAGCACGTCATCGATCATCTCCCCGAGCATTTCCAAAAAGCGCGTGTCATCCACCAGCTCCGCCCGGCGCAGAAGCAGCAGGTCGTAGTAGCTGGTCAGCCCCTCCGCGGCCCAGAGAAGATCCACAATGGTGGGCCGTTCGTAGTCGTAGCGCGCGATGGGTGCGGGTCGAAAGCGTTTGACGTTCCAGGTGTGAAAATACTCGTGGGCAAACAGGGACAGCATGCTCTCGTAGCGCTTTTTATCCCAGAACGCCGTGGGGTCCGTATGCACCACGGTGCTGTTGAAGTACTCCGTACCCCCGCCAAGCCCTTCTCCGCTGTGGAGCAGGAACAGGTAGCGGTCCGTGGCGAGGGCAGCGGATCCAAAAACCTCGGCGGCTGCGGTCATGAGGGCAGCGACGTCGGTTTTGAGGCGCTCGGCATTGCCGTCCCAGGGGCCATCAATGGCGACCGTGGTCTGAACAGGACCGGCGGCAAATTCCACCGCGGAGAAGGTGCCAGCTTCCAGGGGGCTATCCACTAGGCGATCGTAGGTGGGGGCGAGGACGCACCCGGGGCCGCAGCTGTCGAGTCCGGAGATCAAGGCCCAGCTCTCGGGCAGCTTCAGCTGGACGGCTACGGGAGCATCGCGGAGGGCCTCGACGTAGGGGAACACTGCACCGGGATTCAGGAACGCGTGCGCGTTATCAATATCCCGGGTGCGATCCTCTAGGGAATTGCCATAGAGGCGGTAGCGAACGTGCAGCTGGCCACTCGGCGGCACCGTGCCTTCCCAGCGACTGGTGCCCCTACGCGCGAGCGTAAGAGCCCTGCCCTCTCCGTCCTCAAAGGTGAGCTGGCTCACCGTTCCCGCGGGATCGATAACCCGGTAAAGGCCAGTCCGCCACACGGGAAAGCTGAGGCCCAGGGGTGCCCCCGGGATTAGGCCCTCAAAGCGGCCCTCGATCCGGGCGACCTGGCTCGCTCGCTCGGAAAGATCCACTTCAAAGGACGTGGCGGGGCTTTCCGCCTGGGCCTCGGGCACGGGGCCCAGAACGCTTAGGGCGCTCAGCAGGGCCAGGGATCGCACAGGGTTCTTCATTTCGAATCCTCTTCCGACTCGCTATCTGATTCCGCTTCCGACGCTGGGAAGGTGGGGGGGGAGGGTTCCGTGCCCGCCCCCAGTGCCACAAACTGCCGCGCTTGGCTTAGCACGCTGCCCCGGCCCGTAGCGAGGCGGCGCATGGCGACCTCCCAGGTTCGTTCAAGAGTGGCAATCTGCCGACCGACCTTTTCCATCTCCGAGGCCGTCGCCTGGATTTTATCGTGGAGGGCTCCGGCGCGGCGGGCGACCTCTTCGGCCTTTTGATGTTGTCGCTCTCGGCGCCAGCTCATCTCAATAACGCGCAACGCGAGAAGCAGCGTGGTGGGCCCCACAATCATGACCCGCTGCTCAAAGCCCTTGGCCAGCAGCGACGGGTCCGTTTCCAGGGCGGCGGCGAGGGCGGCCTCTACGGGGACGAAGAGGAGGACGAAGTCCGGCGAGGTGAGCCCCTCGAGCTCTGCGTAGCCTTGAGTCGCTAGTCGCTGAAGCTGGGCTCTAAGGTCCTGGGCATGGCGCTCAAGATACGCCGCCTGCTCCGCGGGGGACTCGGCCCCACGGGCCGCCTCCCAGGCCACGAGGGTCACCTTGGCGTCGATCACCACGGCCCGATCCTCCGGGAGCCGAACGATGACGTCCGGCCGCTTGATCCTGCCGCTCTCGTCCCGAAGCGTTGTCTGCTTTTCGTATTCGTGCCCTGCCCGGAGGCCCGAGGCCTCGAGAACCCGGTCGAGAATGAGCTCCCCCCAATTCCCTTGAAGCTTTTTGTCGCCTCGAAGGGCCTCGGTGAGCTGCCGGGCCTCGGCGTTCATGCCCTGGGTGGCCTGCTGAAGGGCGCGAAGTTCCGTCAGCAGGGAGGCCTTGTCCTTGGCGTCGGCGAGCTGGACCTCCTCGACCTTTTGCCGAAAGCTCGTTAGTTGTTCCCGCAGGGGGGTGAGCAAGGCGCCCAGGCTCTCCTGCTGGCGTTTTTCGAGGGTCTCGCTGCGATCGCTCAGGAGCTTTTGCGCAATGGCATCGAATTGCTGCGTTAATCGCGTTTCTGAGTCCCGTAGCCAGGCCTCCCGGGCGGCGAGGGTATCGCGCTCGCTGCGCAGCGCGGCGCTCTCCTCCGCCGCCGTGAGAAGCTGGGCCTCGATCTTTTCCCGCCGCGCATGCTCCTGCTGCAGCTGGGCGGCCTGCGCTTCGCGCTGGGCTTCGCTTTTTGCCAAAGCCAGCTTCGTCGCCGCGGCGTGGTGAAGCGCTCGACGCCAGGCCCAGGAAAGAAACCCGAGGGGTAGCGCGAGGGCCGCGAGGGAAAGCCACAGGGTCAGATTCATCATGGGGCTACTGTGACCGAAGCGGCGGAGGCTCGCCAGCCTTCCGAGGGGGCCGTACACTGCCTTCGGTCTAAGGGGGAGAACACGCATGAACGATACGCAACAGGGGGCGGCTGCGGCACCGCTATTGTCGGGCCTTAAGGTCCTCGACGTGGGGACCTGGATTGCGGGTCCGGCCGCGGCCACGGTGATGGCGGACTTCGGCGCCGAGGTCATTAAGCTAGAGAGCCTCGAGGGGGACCCCCTTCGCCAGCTGGCCCAGGGCCCCACGTCGCCGCCCTGTGATCACAATTACTTCTGGGTACTTGATGGACGTAATAAGCGCTCCATCGCCCTCGATTTGAAAGATCCCGCCGCGGCTCCGGTGCGCGACGCCCTCCTGCGCTGGGCCGATGTGCTCGTTACCAATTTCCGGCCCGATCTGGCGGAGCGCCTGTCCCTAGACTGGGCGCGGGTAAAAACCCTGAATCCCAAGCTCATCTACGCCCACATTACGGGCTACGGCGACGCGGGGCCGGAAGCCGGTAAGCCCGGCTACGATACGACCGCGTGGTGGTCCCGCTCCGGGCTTGCCGATTGGGTCCGCCTTCCCGGGGCCCGGCCGGCCATGTCAGCCCCGGGCATGGGCGACCACGCCACGGCCATGGCGCTTTATGGCGCCATCATGACCGCCCTTTGGGCTCGGGATCGCACGGGCGAGGGCCGGCGCGTGACGACCTCCCTGCTGGCAAATGGCTTCTGGTCCAACGGGATGATGGCCTCCATGACCCTGTGCGGTGCCCCGCTCCCGGAGCGGGACCCGGCGCGTCCCGTGGCCAATGCCCTTGCGGCGCAATACGAGACGAAGGATCAGCGCTGGCTTCAGCTAACGCTCCTCAATGAGGCCCGGGAATGGCCGAAGCTCCTGGGCGCTCTCGGCGCTGAAGCTTTGCAGGCGGATCCGCGCTTTGCGGACGGCGATGCTCGGCGTGCCGATCCCGAGGCGCTATACCAAGCCCTCGCCACCTACTTCCATCGCCTGACCCTGGAGGAAGCGAAGGCGGTACTGGCGGACGCTGGCATTCCGGCGGCTATTCTGACGGCGGTCGGGGAGCTTGCGGAGGATTCGCAGGCCCTCGCGGCCGATATCTTGACGCCGGTGGCGGAGCCCCAGCCCGGCTGGACCCATACGGTGAACAGCCCCATTGCCATCGAAGGGGCGGAGAAGGTGGCCCCACGCTATGCCCCCGCCCTTGGAGAGCACAGCGCGGCGATTCTGGAAGAACTCGGCTTTGATGTGGCAACGGCAGCGGCCCTGCAGGCGCAGGGCGTGCTCGGCGGCGCTTAGGCCCTCGGGGCGGGCTTGAGCCGGTGGAAGATGAAGCCGCCGACTGCCCCCGCGAGCCCCTGACAGAACAGTCCCGCAGGGCTTCGGGCCCCAGCGATGGGCGTAATGTCAAAGAGCGATAGCACGGTGAGAAGGGCGGCAAGCACGGCAACGAAGCCGGCGCTGGTGTAGCCCAAAAGGGACCAAGCGGGGCCGAGCTTCTTGATGATGGCCCCGGCGACCAAAAAGCCTAGGGCCAGGGCGAGGGCTAGAACGGGGAGGTAGACCTGCATCATGCCCAGGATGTCCTGGCCGGTCATGGTGAGCCGCTCCCCCAGAGTGATGACCACCCCCAGGCCTGCTAGCCCCGCGAGGACAAATTGCGTGGACGCCATGGCCGCCAGGGCCTCCGTGGCAAACACCGCCACCCCGTAGGCCCCGAGCCGTCGAAGGAAAAGCGCCATGGATCTCTCCTCATGGTTCTCAAAAAGCTTTGCTAAGCTGCCAGCATAGCAGGGCCTTGGGCCCCGCCCCCATTTTCTTACGGCGAGGTATTTGGGCTTATGCGTACTTTTCGTTCCGTGCTTCATCTCTGCGTGCTGGGGCTTTTCAGCCTTGCGGCATCGAGCCAGGGGGCTGCGATGACCGAACTCAACGGCGAGCTTCGCTTTCCCTGGTCCGTGGCCGAGCTCCCCGATGGGGGCTTTCTCGTCGCAGAGCGCGAGGGCACCCTTCAGCACCTCGCGGCCGATGGGTCCGTGCGCGCCGAGATCCTCGGGGTACCGGCGGTCTATGCCAAATCTCAGGGCGGACTCTTCGACGTCCTGCTTGCCCAGGATTTCGCAGCTAGCCAAACGATCTATTTGAGCTATGCCTACGGCACCCCCGCGGCAAACGGTACGCGCATCGCGCGCGCAAAGCTGAGCGGATCGGCGCTCGAAAATCTTGAGGTGCTCTTTACCGTCTCCCCCCTCAAGGACACCCCCGTGCACTATGGAGGCCGGCTGGCCTGGGACCCCGAGGGCGCCCTGCTCCTCACCACGGGCGACGGCTTTGACTATCGGGAAGCGGCCCAGGACCGGGCAAGCCTGCTCGGCAAAACCCTTCGCCTGACAGCTGAGGGAACGCCCTTTCCCGGGAATGGGGCTTCAGAAGGCCGGCCGGAGGTTTGGACCTATGGCCACCGTAATCCCCAGGGACTGGTGCTAACGCCGGACGGCGCGGTATGGAGCCATGAACACGGTCCCCAGGGGGGCGATGAACTGAACCGCCTGGTTGCGGGGGAAAACTACGGCTGGCCCGTGGCGACCTTCGGGATCGACTACAACGGCGCCCGCATCTCCCCCTTCGAGCGCTACCCGGGTATGCGCGATAGCGCCTGGCACTGGACCCCGTCCATTGGCCCCTCGGGGCTGGCCTATGTCCCTACTCCCGACGCAGAGGCCCAGGGCACCTTCTATCTCGGCGGCCTGGCCATTCCCGGGCTCTACGCGGCGGAGCGAAGGGGGGATCAAATCCTCGCGGTGGAACAGCGCTTCCGTGAGCTCACGGAACGCATCCGCGATGTTCGAGTCGCAAGCGACGGGGCCCTATTGGTCTTGACGGATGGAGAAAAGGGTCGCTTACTACGCGTGCCACTCTAGCTAACCGGATTAGGCCGTCGCGCAGGATGCGCGGCGGGGGAACGGTACCGTCATGGATGATGACTTCGGTCTGTGGATGCTCCACGCCGCGCCCCTTTGGCGCCAAAACCTCAGCCGGGCACTCTCGCGGCAGGGCCTCTGCGAACTCGACGCGCGCATTCTGCAAACCCTTACCTCCAAATCTGACCCTTTGCTCCAGAAAACCCTTGGGGCTGTTCTTAGGTCAGAGCCCAGCACGCTCGCACGTTCACTACAGCGCCTAGAGCACCGTGGTTTTCTCACTCGCACGCCGGACAAAGCAGATAGACGGGCGTTTACCGTCGGCCTCACCGCCCAGGGCACCGAGATTGCCATCACCCTCCAAGGCATTCTGAGAGATGCTTTTGCTGAGCTGTTTTGCACCGATGACCTCACAGATTAAGGCATTTTTGGGTTGACCTTCTTACCTTGGGGGCGCACGGTTATCCCTTGCGCCCTTCGGGGCTGAACGATCATAAGAAGCTGTCTATGGTTCAGTCGCGTTTTCCCGACCAGAAACCGAACGCCACCTTTACCTTTGGTACCAATCTCAATCGCGCCGGCCGTCTTTGGCGCACCATCTTTCGGGCTCTCGCCGGTTTCCATGCCCGGCCCACCCCCTATATCTCCGTGCTGAGCTACCTGATTACGGGCGCTGAAGGTGCCACGCAAAAGGAGCTCGCCAGCCTCATGGGCGCGGATGCGCCCACGGTGGTTCGGGTGCTCGATACCCTCGAGCGGGAAGGGGTCGTGGAACGACGCATTCGGGAAGCGGACCGCCGGTCAAAAACGGTGCACTTCACGGAGACGGGGGCCGCCTTCGCCGAGGAATTTCGACGGGCTGGAGAGGAAACCAGTGCGCAACTGCTTGCCGGTTGCGATCCCGCCGATGTGGAGGCGGCAATTCGCGTGTTTCGCCGCATCTCTGAGAATGCGGAATGTGTCAAACTGCCAGATAAAGCCGTGATCTAGATCACAGCAGGACATCGGGAGGGGAGCCCGAGCTATGTCTGAAGCACCATCCGCTGCGGAGACGGGGAGGTCTCCCGCGCAAAGGAACCGCCTCGCCCTGATGTTGGCCGCCGTGTCCGTTTTGGCCTTGGGTGCCTGGCTAGCCGATCGCCTTACTCATATCTATGTCACCGATGCACGCGTGAGCGCGACCATGGTGGCCCTTTCTGCGCGGGTGCCGGGCTGGGTTCGGGACGTCCCCGTGGAGGAAGGCGCTGAAGTGGCGGAAGGCGCAGCCCTCCTGCAGCTCGACGATGAGATGGCAGCCCTGATCCACGCAGGCCTTCTACGGAAGGTGGAGGCCCTGGAAGCGGAACGCGAGTCCCTCGCGCGCCAGCGCGCCATGGCCGAGCGGCAGACCGCCTCGCGCCATGCGGGGCAGGCGGCGGAGCTCCGAGCCGCGGAGGCTAGGGCTCAGGCCTATGCCCATGACCTGGAACAGGCGGAAGCGGCCTACCACCGAGCGGAGCAGTTGCTCGCGAAGGGCTCCCTCTCCCCCCAGGCTTTTGAGCAGCTCGAGAGCCGCTTTCTTCAGGCCCGGGATCAGCACGCGGCCGCGGAGGCAGCGGTGGGCGCAGAGCGCAGTGCGCTCGAAGAAGAAAGCGCGGGGCGAGATCGGGTGGCGATCTTGCAAGCGGAGCTCGAGGCCCTCGAGGGTCGCCTTGCGGAGGCCCGTTTGGAAGCGGCTCAAGCTGCGGTCCGCTTGCGCGACCATCAGCTTCGAGCGCCCTCCCCCGGCGTGGTTGACGAGATTTTTGTGGACCCCGGGGAGTACGTCGCGCCGGGGCAGCGCCTCGCCATGTTTCACGATCCAACGAAGCTGTGGATATCGGCCAATATCAAGGAAACGGACGTCGCCAAGCTGGCCCTCGGCAAGAAGGCGGAGGTCATCGTCGATGCCTTTCCCAGCACACCCCTAGAAGCGACGCTCAGCCGCATTGGCTCGGCAGCGACGAGCCAATTCGCCCTGCTGCCGAACCCTAACCCGAGCGGCAACTTCACGAAAATCACCCAGCGCATAGAGGTGCGTTTTGAGCTTCCGGAAACGGCCCTAGCGCTGAAGCCCGGCATGATGGTGGAGCTTAAAATTGCCGAATGAGGGCGTCCTCCCCGGGCCCCACCCCGTCCCCGGGGATATCGATGCGCGGCAGCGAATTCGGGAGCTCTTCTCCCTCTATGGGGGTGCCTATCGCTGGTGGGTGACCTTCGCGTCCATGCTCGGTTCCTTCGCCACACTCCTCACGGGCACCATCATTAACGTTGCCATTCCCGACGTCATGGGCGCTCTGGGCATGACCCCGGATGATGCCCAGTGGCTTGCCACCGGGTTTTTGGCGGCCACCACGGTCACCATGCTCCTCGCCGCCTGGTGCGTGGAACGGTTCGGTATTCGCACCGCTTACCTGGCCTCCATGGTGATCTTCTTGCTCGGCAGCGTCCTCGGCGGCATTGCCCAAAGTGGCGATACGCTCATTTTTGCCCGCCTAATTCAGGGCGCGGGATCGGGGCTCATGACCCCCGTATCCATGCTGATCATTTTCCAAGTTTTTCCCCCGCATCGCCGGGGGACAGCCATGGGGGTGTACTCCATTGGGGTGGTGCTTGCGCCCGCCCTGGGCCCGGTCCTTGGCGGGCTCCTCATTGATCATTTGAGCTGGCGCTACGTCTTTTTCGTGGCCGTCCCCTTTGCCCTCCTCTCCATTCCCCTGGCCATGGTGTTTATGCCCGAGCGGGAGCCTGACGCCGCGAGCCCCCGCTTTGACTGGCTGGGGGTCATGCTGCTGACCGTGGCCCTTTTAGCGCTGCTCGTGGCGCTTTCCGAAGGGCCGGCAGATGACTTTCAGGATCAGCTGAGCGCCCTGCTCTTTGCGGTGACGGCGCTTTCCGTGGGGGCCTTTATCGCTTGGGAGCTGCACCGCCCGGACCCCATGATCGATCTTCGGCTCTTCGCCAATGGACGCTTTGTGGCGGCATCGGTGGTGACCTTCATCATCGGGGCGGGCCTTTATGGGTCCACCTATCTGCTGCCCCTGTTCATGCAAACCATTGTGGGTCTTAAGGCCACGGACTCGGGCTTTCTCATGCTGCCTGCGGGGCTCATGATGGCGATCTTCTTTCCCTTGGCAGGCCGATTATCGGACCAGATGTCTGCCCGTACCCTGATCTTTTTTGGCACCGTGGTCTTTGGGATCTCGGCGGCGCTGACGGCGCAGATCGATCTTCAGACACCGCTCCTTACCATTGGCCTTTGGGCCCTAATCGGGCGCGTCGGGCTGTCCTTTATCTTCCCCTGCCTGAATGCGGCGGCCATGCGACCCCTGGCCATGCATCAGCTGGCCCAGGGTTCCGGCATCGTCAACTTCCTGCGACAACTCGGCGGCGCCTTCGGCATTAACGGTTTGGCGATTTATCTGGATCAGCGAACGAGTCATCACGTGGCGGCCATGGCGCCAGCGGTGCAGCAGGATGGGGTGGACCTCTACCTATGGTTCAAGGCGCTCACCCCCACCCTGACGCAGGGGGGACTGACGGACTGGCTAGAGCTCCCCTATGAGCCCCTGGCGTTCTCGATGCTGAGCCGAGCGATATGGCTTCAGGGGCACATGGTGGCGTATCGGGACGCGTTTTGGGTGATCGCTGCGGTGTTCGTACTGTGCCTAATCCCCGTGGCCTGCATGGACCCTCGCCCGCCCATGCATCAGGTACGACGCTAAGCGTCGGAGCTGGCTCGGTTATGGAACACCGCCGGCTGAGCCGGCAAGGTTAGGGCCAGGACCGTTTCGCCGGGGCGGCTGGATTTCACCTCCACCTCGCCCCCGGCAGACGCGGCCATGCGGGCCACCTGAGTGAGCCCTAGGCCTCGATCTTCGTTCCCCGTTTTGGTGCTGAAGTAGGGTTCGAACACCCGGGCGCGCTCGCTGGGAACCATACCCCGGCCCGAATCCGTGACCAAAATTTGAATGCGCTCGCCAGGCTTTAGCCAGTAGCTGCTGACCGTAATCACGCCATCTCCGTCAATGGCCTCGACGCCATTCTTAAGCAGGTTCAGTAGCGCTCGCTGGAAATCCCCCGGCGGCGCATAGATCCCCGCGGAAATGAGGGGGCCTACCTCCAAGTTCATCCCCGGACGCAGCGTTGCTCTAAAGCCCTCGCAGGCGAGGCGGATGGCCTCCGCAAGCGGTTGGTGTTCGGCGCGCCGGGGGCGGCCGAGCTCCCGGTCCCGGAGCCGAGCGATGAGCTGCTTCGCCCCCTCCACTGCGGCGGCAAGATCATCCTTGGCCGTGGGATAGGTGCTCGGCTGATCAAGCAGGCGGCTGGCCGCGGAAATGACCGTCATAACGTTATTGAGATCATGAAGAATGCTCTGGCTGAGCAAATTCAGCGCCGCTTCCCGTTCCGTGTCGACCTGGGCTTGCTTGCTCATCTCGAAGTGCGTGACTTCAGTGAACAGGACCATGGTGCGCACCCCGTCGGGCTGCTGCAGGGGCGCCGCTGCAGGGACTAGCCAATGAGGATTGCCATGTCCATCGCGAAGGCGGAGGGGGCGGCCCTCGGAGGCCCCTTCTGGATCGAGGGCGCCATGGATGGCTTCCGCGAGCATGCCCTCCGGGAGCCGGGCCCAGCGCTCAAGGGCACTCAGGGGCCGTTGCAGAAGCCCACCCTCCGGGAGATCCAGAAGCCGCGCCAGCGCATCGTTCAAGATTTCGATGTTTCCCTGAGCATCGAGCACGAGGAGCGGCGCTGGCACCGTTTCAGCCAGGGCAGTCTGGTTCTGCACCGTCATCATGGCCGTATCGAGGGCTTTCCAGAGATCCGATTCGTCCAGCAGGCAGAGCATGTGCCCCGCTACGCCGTTTCGGAGCTGGGGGCGGGCAACGATCCGGACGATTTCCGGAGCCCCGGCGTCGAGCTCAAGAAAGAGGGGAAAGACATCGATCGACTGCCCGGCCGCGAGGGCATCAAACAGCCCTGCGAGGGCCCGCGGTGCGCGGGCGCTGTTCGCAGCCAGAAGCGTAGCCAGGGCTTGCCCTTCACAGGCCTTTTGCCAAGGCTCGTGCGCACCCCAGGCCTCTGAGACCGTCCCCTCATCGTTCACAAAGAGGAAGGTCGTGCCCTTCGGGAGCGCAAGGAGACCCTCGAGCGTCCCTTCCGCGGCGGCCTGCGCCAGGGCGTCATCTATGCGTGCTTGCAGGCCATCGTCCATGGCGCTCTCCTGCGGGCCCCGCTCCTGGGACACCCCTCTAAACCAAAAGGATAGAAAACCTTGGCGCCCATGGAAAGGGGCGTAAGCCCTAGCGAAGGCTTGCAAGCTCTGCTTACACTGACGCTTTCCTCGGGGGGAGTGCCCGTGTCCGATCATCGGCCTCAAATCTTGATTGTGGATGACGACGCCGTACTCCGCGGCACCCTCGCCGCGCTCCTGCACCTGGAGGGCTACCGAGTCACGCTTGCACAGACCCTGGAAGAAGGGCAGCGGGCGGCCGAGGCTCTGCCCGATCTTGTACTGCTGGATCTTCGTCTCGCTGGGGGTAAAAGCTATGAGTTCGGTCGCTGGCTTGCTCGCCGGGCCATTCCCTTTCTTATGCTGAGTGGGGAAACGAGTAGCCTGGAAAAGGTGCTCACCCTCGAGCTGGGGGCGGAGGACTACATCACCAAACCTTTCGATGAGGCGGAGCTTTTTGCCCGAATGCGGGTCATTCTGCGCCGTCAGGGCGCGCCCCGGGGGGCGCTTCAAGATCAGCTGATTGGAACGGCACGCCTACGGGTGGAGAGCCGAGCCCTGGAGTGCCAGGGCGAAACCATTCCCCTAACGGAACAGGAGTTCCACCTCCTGACGACCTTCCTTCGCTACCCCCAGGAAGTGCTACGGCGGGAGGTGCTTGCCCGGGACAGCGGCGCCCAGCCCCTGGCCGCGGGACAGCGTCACATCGATGTGGCCGTGGGTAAGCTTCGTCGGAAACTGGGCCCTGGAAGCATCGTTGCGGTGCGGGGCCAAGGGTATCAGCTGGCGCTGCCCGTGACCTCGCCCTCCGGCGCCAACCCTGCCCGGTAAACCAGGGACGGGAGGGGGCGCTCAAGCGCGGCTTCGACAAGCTCAGCGGCCTCTAAAATCGCTGCCAGGGACACGGGGAGCCCCTCCCCCATGCGTTCGAGAGCGTAAAGCAGCTCTTCCGTTGCGATGTTACCGGTGGCACCCGGCGCGAAGGGGCAGCCCCCAATGCCGCCGATACTTGCATCGAGGGTTTCCACCCCGAGGTCCCGGGCCGTTAGGGCATTGGCGATGCCCAGGCCACGGGTATTGTGAAAATGAGCCCGGAGCGGCGTGGCGCTCCCGAGGACGCCGCGTACGGCGCTAAAGGCCGCGGTGACTTCTCGAGGGGCAGCAACGCCAATGGTGTCCGCAAGAGCGAACTCGCGGAGCCCGGCGTCCGCAAAGCGCTCAGCTAAGGCAACGCAGTGTTCGAGAGGCGTGGTGCCCGCAAAGGGACAGCCGAAGGCCACGGCAATGGTGAGCTGGTAGCTTCTGCCCGCCTGGGCCGCCCGCTCAAAGACCCGAAGGGCTTCATCGCAGGCAGCCGCAACGGACATGCCCTGATTGCGCTGGGCGAAGGCATCGCTGGCTGGAATCACCATGCCGATATCGTCAATCACCTCGGTGGCAAGAGCCCGCTCCACGCCGCGGAGGTTCATCACCAGCCCCGTTAAGGAAACCCCCGGCCGGGGTCCGAGGGCTGCGCAGAGGGCTTCCGCGTCGGCAAGCTGGGGCACCTTCTTCGGATGGACGAAGCTGGTGACCTCGATGCGCCTCACGCCGGCCGCGAGGGCCTTCTCGATAAGGGCCAGCTTTTGCGGGGTCGAGATGGGCTTCGCCTCGTTCTGCAGCCCATCTCGAGGGCTCACCTCCATGAGCGTGGTCATGGTGAGGGGCTAGCGTGCTAGGGCAGCGGCAAAGCCCGGGCGGGCCCGAAGCCGAGCAACGTAGGCCGCCGTGTTCGGCAGCGCATCCATGGGAATCCCCAGGCTTTCCGCGGCATGGCAGGCGTGGCCGGTCATGATGTCCGCACCGGAGAAGTCCCCGGCCAGGTAATCCTTTCCTTCTAATCCCCCTTCCACCGCCTCTAGGCTCTTTGCTAGCAACTTCTGAGCCCGAGCGAGGTTCGTAGGGTTTTGCTTCTCCGGGGGCAAAAACCGCGTTTCCACCATGATGAGGTTGACCTGGGGCATCATCATGCCCTCGGCGTAGTGAAGCCATTGCAGGTAGGCGGGAAAGGCTTGATCGTTCACCGCGGGCGCAAGGCGGCCGGCACCGTGCCGGGCGAGCACATATTCCACAATCGCCCCGGATTCATGGAGGATGACCTCCCCATCCTGGAGGGCCGGTACGCGCCCCATGGGATGGACCTTCCGGTAGGCTTCGCTGCGCATCTCCGGCGCACCGAGATCAAAAATCTCGACCTCATAGGGTAGCCCCAGCTCCTCAAGGAGCCAGAGGATCCGCAGGGATCGGGTGTTTCGGGCGTGATAGACTTTCATGGCATTGCTCCCCTTCATGGAATGATCCCGAGCCTAGGGGAAGGGTCGAGCGATTTCTAGCGCCTCCCCTTGCGAGTCTGTGCCATGTTCTCTGCCCTGAGCGCCGGCTTCGGCCTATCCCTTTCCTTAATCGTCGCCCTTGGGGGGCAGAACCTCTTCCTTCTGCGCATGGGCCTCGGGCTGCATTACCGGGGCGCGCTTGTCTTGGCGGCAATTTTTTCTGACGGAATCCTCATGACGCTGGGGGTGTTGGGCCTCGGATCGGTGGTGACGGCCTACCCCGATGCCCTGCGTTGGCTGACCTTCGGAGGGGTGGCCATGCTGGTATTTTACGGCGGGGCGGCGCTGCGCCGGGCGTGGCAGGGGGAAGCCCTTGAGAGCGCCCAGGCTGCCAGTCGAGCCCCCTCCCCTCGATCCGCAGCGCTAAGCTTCCTGGCAATCACGTTCCTGAACCCCCACGTGTATCTCGATACGGTGGGGCTCGTGGGCGCTGTGGGCAGCCGCTATGACGGCGTCCTGCAGCTTGCCTTCCTCGGGGGTGCGGTCAGCGCCAGCGCGGTCTGGTTCTCCGGGCTGGTCTACGGCGCCCGCCTGCTTCTGCCGCTGTTGCAAACCCCTCGGGCCTGGCGCGTGCTCGATAGTGTGATCGCCGCCATTCTCCTCCTTCTCGCCCTGGGGCTGTGGGGGAGCCTCCCCACCCCTTAAGGTAAGCCCTTGAGGAGAGCGCCTAAGGGGAGCTTTTTCCCACGCCCAGGAATGCCTACACTCGGGGCATAACCAATGACGAGGCGGCCTTGATGTCGCCCGCACCCTGGGAGGGCACCCCATGGCCGAGGCCATCGCACACAACGATCAACTGGCAGATCCCTACGCGCTTCCCCTAGAGGCCATCGATGTTTCCGACCCCCGGCTTCTAGAACAGGACGCTTGGCGTCCCTACTTCGCCCGGCTGCGCGATGAGGCGCCGGTGCACTATTGCGCGGATAGCGCCTTCGGGCCCTACTGGTCCATCACGCGTTTTGAGGACATCAAAGCCGTGGACATGAACCATCAGGCGTTCTCTTCCGAGCCCACCATTATCCTGGGCGATCCGCCCCCGGATTTTCGCACCCGAAGCTTTATCGGTACGGACGGTAAGGCTCATGACGAGGAGCGCAAGGCCGTGCAGCCGGCGGTGGCGCCGCGGCAACTGGCCAACCTCGAACCGCTCATTCGCCAGCGCGTCGCGGCCATTCTCGATAGCCTTCCCGTAGGCGAAGCCTTCGACTGGGTGCCCGCGGTCTCCATCGAGCTCACCACGCAGATGCTGGCGACCCTCTTCGATTTTCCCTTCGAAGATCGGCACCTCCTGCCCTACTGGTCCGACGTGGCCACTTCTGGCTCCGCCACGGGCTCCGGGAAAGTCAGCGAAGAAAAGCGCCGGCAAGAACTCAATGCCATGCTGGAATATTTCTACCGACTCTGGAAAGAACGGGAGGCCAAGCCAGGCAACGACTTCATATCGCTCATGGCCCAGTCTCCAGCCTTTGCCACCATGGATCCCATGACCTTCATGGGGCAGCTGAATCTTTTGATCATTGGCGGTAACGACACCACGCGGAACTCCATCAGCGGCGGGGTCTACGCCCTAAATCGATTCCCCGAGGCGTTTGAAAAGCTTAAGGCCCAGCCCGAGCTCATTCCCAACATGGTGGCGGAGATCATTCGCTGGCAAACGCCCCTGGCCCACATGCGCCGGACCGTGAAGGAAGATCTCACCTTCCAGGGGCAGGCGATGAAGGCCGGAGACAAGGTGGTGATGTGGTACGTCTCCGGGAATCGGGATGAGCGCGCTTTTGAGGACCCGGACCGGCTCATCATCGATCGTCCCAATGCTCGGGGCCATGTGTCCTTCGGCTATGGGGTCCACCGCTGCATGGGGAACCGGCTGGGAGAAATGCAGCTGCGCGTGCTTTGGGAGGAGCTCCTAAAGCGCTTCGAAGACATTGAGGTGCTGGCCGAACCCGAGCGCGTCCGTTCGAACTTCGTGAAGGGCTATGCCTCCATGCCGGTGATGCTTCATCCCAAGGCCCGGGCCGCCTAAGCGCCGGAGAACCGGGCATGGAGGACAGGGGGCATTTGCTAAGCACTGCGGCCATGGCGGATTTCGTGGCCGATGGGTTCCTGCGCTTTGATGCGCTGATTCCCGAGGCCCTTAATCAGGCCGCCTGGAAGGAGATGAAGCGCCTGGCGCCGGGGAAGCTTAGGCGCGCGCTTCACGGGCTGAGCGGGCGCTCCGGGGCCCTGGAGGCAGGCCCTCTGGCCCAGAACAGCCCGGCGAGCCTGACGCCCTTAGAGGATTGCTACCCTGCGCCTTCCGCCCTCGGTGAGGTGCTGAGATTCCCCGCCGTCGCAGGCATTATCGAGTCCCTCGTCGGCGCGAACCCGGCCTTTGACCACGACTTCATCCACCATATTCCAGCGGGGGCGCCCCGGGGCCAGCATCTACATGTCGATGCGGTGCTTGAACCGGAGGCACAGGCCTTTGATATCCAGCTGTTCTATTTCCCCACCGCCGTAGCCCCGGGGGGTGGCGGCACGCGCTTTGTCCCCGGGAGCCATTTGCGCCGTGCCCGCGCCGAGGGCATCGCCCGTTACCAGCACGTGGTGGGGGAGCAGCACTACAGCGGTCCCGCCGGCACCCTCCTCGTCTTTCACCAGGGGCTCTGGCACGCCGGCCAACCCAATCCCAGCGCAGAGGACCGGTGGATGTACAAGATTCGGCTTAATCCCCGGGGGCCTCAGCAGCGCCTCTGGAACACGGCCGATCTCCCTGCCCTCCACAACGACCCCCGGGACCACAGCTTCGCCCATCCGGGAAGCGACACTGTTGCGCAGCGTTTGCGCCGCCTGGCGCCCTGGCAAAAGGGTCACGAGGGTCGCTATGAGCAAATGCAGCGCGCTGCCCTGTGGCGCTATCTGACCGGCGATCCCGCCTTTGATGTGGACTTCTACCAAACGCGCCAGCGGGTCCGGGAAGGGGCCTTGGGCCCGGGGCCGCGCTAATGCGTCAGCAGCTGCTTTATCTATGGCTTGCAGAAAGCGCGCTGGATGCGGAGGCGGTGGCCTGGGCCCTTTATGATGGCGCCAAGGGGAAGGGCCTCGCCCTGCCCTCCGCCAAGGGCCCCGAGGCTCCGCCCTACTCGACGGGCCTCGCCGCCCTAGAGGATGGCTGGTGCCTGCTGCAGGCGCCTCAGGCGGGCGCCCCCGTCGGCCCAGACGGGGCAAGGCTGGGCGAACTGCAGTTCCAGTTCATTTTTGAGCGGCGGGTTGAGCTTGCGCCCGGTTGAGCTAGCGCCCTAGGGAATGGTGGTGCCGGTGGCCGGACTCGATTCAGGACATAAAAAGCTTTTATAACAATTACTTAACAACTAGTAGCGGTTCATGATGTAAACAAAAGTGGTAACATTTCGCTGTTTCTGGCACGCTAACGGCTCAAGCAGCAACGCCGAGGGACATGCAATGCAGCTCCCCAAGTACGTGTTGAAACGCTCCAAGAACGCCCTCCGCTATCACCGCCGTATCAAGGGTACAAAGGAAGTATTCACAAGGGCAATGCGCTCCAAGCAGAACAGCGAAGCGTCAGCGATTCAGCTTGAGGCAGCGGACCTTACCGCTCAGTACGAAGCTGAACTGCGCTACAGGCAAGCAGCAAGCCCTGACGCCCTCTCCCATGGAGACCTTGAGCGTGCCGCTGCGGAGCACTTGCGCAAGCTAGAGTTGGGCGCTGGAGTGCTTTACGACAAGAGCGCCACGGAGGAAGAGGCTGGCCGGAACAGTGTTGATGCTGATGACGCGGCTGGCCTGAACGACTTCATTGAGAAGCAGCGTGACAAAGGCCGTGAGGGTGTCGGTCTTGAGACCCTGCCTGAGTCGCTACGCCCCGAACGCCTCACGCCTTGGACGCTAGAGGAGCAGAAGAAGTTTGCTGTTATCCAGACCGCAGCGGAGGCGCTACGCAAGCCAAGACGCAGGCCTCCACGTTACCTATCTCAGGTCATGGACTGGTATGCCGTAAACCGCAAGGCGAAGGGTAAGGAGAACTGGGACACCTCAAGCAGAGAATACAAAAGGATTCATGCGCGCTTCTTCAAGGTCCTTGCTGTCATTGGCGACCGCGAGACTGAAGGGCTTCATGTCGCCAGAGCTATAAATGACGGCCTTGAGGAGTACGTGTACCAAGAGCGGGAGCGTGGTGGCGTTAAGGGGCAATCCGTAGTCCGTAACCTTGGCGAGACGCTCAGTGCATTCAGGAGAGTAAGCAAAGTCTTCAAGCTTGGTTGGGTGATTGAGACGCCTGAGGTAGATGACAGCGACGTTCAGGAGCGTGGCGTCCTCATGCCGAAGGATATGGAAGCTGTATTAGCGCATTGCCTGAGCGAGCCTGATGCGGTGTCCGCAGCGATACTTGCTTCCATACATTCCATGATTCCTACAGAAGTTATGCGCCTTGAGCCTGACGATATTCTGCTCAATGGCACGCAACCTTACCTTCGCCTGCTGACCGGTAAGACGACGCTGCGGCGCCGTATCGTGCCAATCGTAGTTGGTCTGGACGTGATGCGGCAGAGCCTGCCGGAAGCCGTGGCCTGGATAAGGAGCGTTAAGGAGCCATCAGCGACCATCAAGAAGCGGCTACAGCGGTGGACTGGGGACGAGCGATACACGCTCTACTGGCTACGGCACACCTGGAACGACTGGGCGAGCGCGGCTCAGATTGACGTGCTCAGCCAAGCCTTCATTGGTGGTTGGTCTATCGCGATGCGTGAGACGAGGTTCTCAAAGCGGCTGACGCATTACGGGGCTGAAGGGCTTGAAGATGAAGAGCGGCTGCTTGCGTTAGCTCAAGCGCAGCGGAAGGTGATGCAGCGGC
>JAURCQ010000159.1 GCA_030828335.1 Gammaproteobacteria bacterium | reverse complement strand
TTACCTTTGCCCACAAGATTCTGCCGTCCCTCTACCTTTCCGGTGATTACGTCGACTACTTCCCCATCACCGATCAGCACGTGCTGTTCTACCTGGCCGACGTGTCGGGCCATGGGGCGCCCTCGGCCTTCGTCACCGTATTGCTTAAGCAGTTCTCCAATCGTCTGCGCCGGGAATACCGGCCCCACATGCTTGAGCATCCCGACGATATTCTGAGCTGGCTCAACCAGGAGCTCCTCGATAGCCATTTGCAGCGCCATGTCACCCTGTTCCTCGGCATTCTTGATTTCGGCCAGGGGGTGCTGCGCTGCGCCAACGCGGGGCACTTCCCCGAGCCGCGGCTGGTGACGGCGCAGGGCGTAGAGCGTCTTCAGCTGAAGGGTAAGCCCCTCGGGCTCTTTGAGGCGCCGAGCTTTCAGGTGCTCGAGAAGACCCTTCCAGAAGCCTTCTCCCTGGCGCTCTTCTCCGATGGCGTGCTGGACGTATTGTCTGAGGCGACGCTGGCGGGGAAGGATGATCAGCTCGATGCCCTTGCCGCCGCGGCCCAGGGCCAGCTGCCAGCGCTGTGGTCCCTGCTGGCCCCGGAGGGCGCGGGCACGCTCCCGGACGATGTGGCCTGCCTACTGCTTTCCCAGGGGGCCGCGGGTCCCAATGCTCAGGAGCTTTCATGACGCAAGGACGCATCCTCCTTGGGGAACACAAGGGCGTGTATCTCCTGAAATTTGTGGGCGACGTGCGGGTGAACCTTTGCGTCACCATGGATACCTGCCTGCGGGAAGTGCTGGATCAAAAGAACTTCTGCTCGGCGCTGGTGGATCTCTCGGAGACCGACGGCATCGACAGCACGGCGCTCGGGCTTCTGGCGCGCCTGTCCCTGGAGACGAAGCGGCGCTACGGGGCCGTGCCCACGCTGGTGTCCACCCGGGGGGATATCACGCGCATCCTTGAAACCATGGGCTTTGACGACATCTTCAACCTGGTGGATGAGCCCCTGGAGTGCCCCAGCCAGCTCGGGGAGCGGCCCCTCATGGAGTGCTGCGAAGAGGATGCGCGGCAACGGGTGCTGGACGCGCACCGGACCCTCATGGCCCTAAACGACGACAACCGGTCGCGCTTTCAGAACCTCGTCACCACCCTCGAGCAAGCTCCGCCGATCTCCGCCGTTTCCTAAGCGGGAAACCAGTGCCGGGTGCGATTGGCGAAGGCCACGAGGGACAGCATCACCGGCACCTCCACCAGAACGCCCACCACCGTCGCCAGGGCGGCCCCAGAGTTCAGGCCGAAGAGCGCGATAGCGACCGCGACCGCCAGCTCAAAAAAGTTTGAGGTTCCGATCATGCACGCCGGTGCCGCGATGCGGTGGGGAAGGCCGAGGCGCTGGGCCACGCCATAGGCCAGGGCAAAGATGCCGTAGGTCTGAAGCAGCAGGGGGATCGCAATCAGGCCGATCAGTAGGGGTTTGGTGAGGATGGTCTGAGCCTGAAAGGCAAACAGCAGCACCACCGTGAGCACGAGGCCCGCCATGCCGAAGGGTTTGAGCCGCGTCGTGAAGGCGTCGAGAGCCTCGACGGCGCCGCGGCCCTCAAAGTGGCGGCGGGTCCAGGCCCCGGCGCCGAGGGGAAGCACCACGTAAAGCACCACGGCGAGGAGCAGGGTGGACCAGGGCACCACGATTTCGCTTACCCCCAAAAGGAAGGCGGTCAGGGGGGCGAAGACCAGCACCATGATGAGATCATTCAGGGAGACCTGCACCAGGGTGTAGTTGGGATCGCCCTTGGTGAGCTGGCTCCAGACAAAGACCATCGCAGTGCAGGGGGCGACGCCGAGGAGAATCATGCCGGCGATGATCTCCGAGGCGTCTTCTGCCGTCACAAAGCTCGCAAAGAGCCCTCGAAAGAACAGCACCCCCAGGGCGGCCATGGTGAAGGGCTTGATCAGCCAGTTCACCACCAGGGTGAGCAGAAGCCCCTGGGGTTGGCGCCGCACCTGGGCCGCCGCGCGCAGGTCCACCTGGACCATCATGGGGTAGATCATGGCCCAGATCAGGACCGCAACCGCCAGGTTCACCTGGGCGATCTCAAGGGCCGCCAGGGCCTGGAAAACGGCCGGGAATAGCGTCCCCAGGAGCACGCCGGCGACGATGGCGAGCCCCACCCAGAGGGAAAGATAGCGTTCAAAACGACCCATGGCAGGCTCCCTAGCGTCGAGGATGGGTGGTGGCGAGGGCGGAAAGGTCCCGCAGGCGCGCGCGAATGCTCGCCATCACTTCGGTGAAGGCCTCGTTTTGCTTCGTGCCTTCAAGTCGGGACGGGTCGGGCAGGCCCCAATGCAGGCGATGGGCCTGGCCGAGCCAGAGGGGGCAGGGCTCCTGCGCCGCGCGGTCGCACACCGTAATGACCAGGTCTGGATCCCAAGCCTCGTAGGAATCCCAGCCTTCGCTGCGCAGTCCTTCCGTGGGGATCCCCGCGCGGGTCAGCGCTTCCAGGGTTGCCGGGTGCACTTCCCCGGCGGGTTCGCTTCCGGCGCTCCGCACCTCCAGGGCAGCTCCCCCCTCAGCGCGGGCAATCGCTTCGAAAAGAATGCTTCGGCACCGGTTATGGGTGCACAGGACAAGGACCTTCAGCGGTGGAGCGGTCATCGCTAGGGCTCGCAGGCTTGGGGAGATCCGAGGCGTTGCAAGTCCGCCTCAAGGATTTCCGGGTGGGCGTGGGAAAGCTCGGTGAGGAGGTTCTTAAGCCAAGGTGGCCGCCCGGAGGCCAGGGTGTAGTAAACCCAGCGGCCCCGGCGCTCATCGTGCACCAGATCGCCGTCCCGAAGGCTTCGTAGGTGCCGTGAGATTTTCGGCTGGCTTTCGCCTAGGGCCGCCTGGAGATCGCACACGCACAGGGCCCCCCAGTGATGGAGCAGGAGCAGGGCGCGGAGCCGGGTGGGCTCAGCGAGGCACTGGAGCGTGGCAGTCGGCGTTATGGCCATGGAGGCGCCTAGGTTTTAATCGCACATATACGCTAAGCCATATATGTGACAGAACGATGGCGGGAAGGGCGACTCCTGGGCTTAGGCGCCAAGCACCGCCGCGCGGGCGCGCTGCTTACTGGTAATGACGTCGCTGTGGCGGACGTAAAGCAAATCGGCGATGCGCTTAATGAGGTGCTGTTCGTGCTGATCGAGGTTGCCGTCGGCAAAGGCGACCTTCCACAGCTGTTCCACGATGGCGACCCGGGCCTCGGCGTCGCAATGGGCGTTGATGAGGGAGGTGAACTGGAAAAGATCGTGAGCCTCTTCCACGGCGGCCTCTGCCTCTGCCATGAGCGCTTGGCTCACTTCCGCGGAGGAGTCGCTTTGGGCCATGAGGAGGTTCAGGAGGGCCTCCCGCTCCTGAGGGTCATAGGTGCCATCGGCGCGCATGATCTCCGCCATGAGGGCGGCGCTGGCGGCGAGCACGGGATTGGGCTGGGTGTCGTCCGTCACCTCGGGGTTCAGCCAGCGTTTCAGGGAATCGAGAAAGGCCATCAGGCAGCGTCCTTCAGAAGGGAGAGGGCCTCTGTCAGCAGGGCGGGCTTGGCCCCGTCTTGCCTCGCGCCTTCTGAGAGCAGGCGGCGGAAGCGGCGGGCCCCGGGGCGGCCCTGGACCAAGCCGAGGAGGGGGCGGGTGAGCGTTCCCAGGGGCACGCCCTGGGCAAACTGGCCCTCGGCGTAGGCGCCATAGGCTTCGAGCACCGCAGCTAGGGATGGGGCGGGGCTCTCCGGGGTCAGCAGGGCTTCATGTAGCGTCCCGAGGAGGCAGGGATCGTGGTAGGCCGCCCGGCCGATCATTACGCCGTCGCAGTGGGGGAGAACGGATTCTACCTCGGCGAGGCTCGTGAGCCCCCCGTTTAGGCTGATCGGTAGGGTGGGGAAGGCCCGCTTTAGCGCGAACACCCGCGCGTACTGCAGCGGGGGCACGGTGCGGTTCTCCTTGGGGGAGAGGCCCCCGAGGATGGCCTTGCGCGCATGCACGATGACTCCGGCAACGCCGGCGTCCACCAGGGCCCCCACGAAACGGTGCAGATGTTCATCCGTATCCAGATCAAGAGCTGGGGCGTCGCCGCGGGCAGGACGGGTGATGCCCAGGCGGCACTTTACGGTGACCGGGCGGTCCGTGGCGCGCGCCATGGCGGCCACGCAGCGGGCCACCGTATCCGGTTCAGCCATGAGGCAGGCCCCAAAGGCCCCGGCCTGCACCCGGTCGCTGGGGCAGCCCACGTTCAAATTGATCTCGTCGTAGCCGTAGTCCGCCCCGATGCGGGTGGCTTCGGCCAGCAGCGCCGGCTCGTTCCCCCCAAGCTGGAGGGCCACGGGATGCTCTTCACACGAGAAGGCGAGGTGACGCTCCCGATCGCCTTTCACGATGGCGTTGCCGTGCACCATCTCCGTGGTGAGCTG
>JAURCQ010000158.1 GCA_030828335.1 Gammaproteobacteria bacterium | reverse complement strand
CGGCGGTCACGGCGCGGGGCCCCCTAGGCGGCTGCGGCCTGATTTAAGGCTTCCACCCGTGGGAGCACGTCCTTAATGAGCCGAGCGGTCTGGATCATCATGTCTTCGTCGTCCTGGGCCATGGGCCGCAGAACGAACTTGTGGGCCCCGGCGGCGTGGTAGGCAAGGAGCCGTTCCATGATGACGTCGCTATCACCTACGGCCATCATGGCCTCGGCCTGGGCCCCCAGCCGGGCCCGGAGCGCCTCCCCCTGCGCCTTGGCCACGGGATCCTCCGGGGATCCAAAGCGGAAGGCAAAGCCCGCGCCATAGTGATCTTCATCGATGGTGCGGCCGAGCACCGCGGCCCGATCCTTAATCGCCGTGATTACCGGCGCGATTTCCTCCGGCGTTTCCAGCCCCGCCTGCCACCCCGTGCCCCAGCGCGCCGTGCGCTCGATGGCCGCCGGGGCGCTGCCGCCCACCCACAAGGGAAGGTTTTTCTGCACCGGCTGGGGGGCCAGGGTGGCGTTCTCATACTGGTAATAGGTGCCCTTAAAGGTGACCGTTCCCTCCGCCCAGAGCTTCGAGATGATCTCTAGGGCCTCGGCGCTGCGCTTACCCCGACCCTGCGTGGGCACGCCTCGCGCGCGGTAGTCCTCGCTCCGCGCCGTGCCAACCCCAAAGGCGGGGAGAAGGCGGCCTTCCGATAGCACATCGATGGTGGCGCAGGCCTTGGCAGTGAGGAAGGGATCTCGGTGCCCCAGGGAGGCCACGTTCATGCCGAACTTGATGCGCTTTGTGCCGCCGGCGAGGGCGGCCATGACGGACATGACCTCCAGGTTCGGAATGGGGCTGACGAGGCGATCGGATTGCCAAATTGAATCGACACCGCCGCTTTCGCAGAGATCCACCCAGCGCCAGAAGGCGCGGCCGCTGGAGAAAGGAAAATGGGCAAGGCCGAGGCCAGCGCTGATGGTCATCACAGAACTCCTTCGCATCGTGAGGGGCCATGGGAGCATGGGGCGCCGGGCGCGGCAACTTTTGCCAAGGGCGGCGGTCTCGGGCCTAATAGGGGCCGGCGCCCTTCGCCCCAAGGGGCGCCTCCAGCGAGAAAGGAGAACGCAGCGCGTGGATAACGCCGACCTACGACGGGCGGGCCTCAAGGTTACCGTGCCCCGGCTTAAGATTCTCGAAATCCTTGAGAACGCTGATCCTCATCATTTGTCGGCGGAAGACGTCTACCGAAAGCTCATGGAGTCCGACGAAAGCATCGGCCTGGCCACGGTGTATCGGGTGCTGACGCAGTTTGAAGGGGCGGGGCTCGTGGAGCGGCACAACTTCGATGACGGCCGCGCCGTGTATGAGCTCGCCAGCGACGATCACCACGATCACATGGTGGACGTCGATTCCGGGCGAGTGATGGAGTTTTTCGATGAACGCATCGAGCGGCTCCAGCGGGAGATCGCCCGGGAGCACGGTTTCGAACTGGTGGAGCACACCATGGTGCTCTACGTGCGCAAGGCCAAAAGCTAGGACGACTGGCCCCGGCCCCGATCCATAATGCCCCGGCGGCGCTCGGCCACCGCTTCCGGCTGTACCCGCTCCGCCATGTGCGCCTGGCTCCAGGCTTTCTCCCGAGCCAGGCCCCCTTCCAGCGTGTCTTCCCAACCCGCGTCCATGAGGGCAAGGACGGCGTTTCGCGTCACCGGTTCCGTGGTCAGGATGTCCTTAGCGAGGGCCCTGGCCGCCGGCAAGAGCGCCTCCTTGGGCACCACCCGATTCACCATGCCCCAGGCGTAGGCCTGCTGCGCGCTCAGGAAGTTCCCCGTAAGGGAGAGCTCCTTGGCCCGGGGCAGGCCGATTAGCCGAGGCAGGCGCTGGGAGAGGCCCCAGCCCGGCACGACGCCTACGCGGGCGTGGGTATCGGCGAAGGCCGCTTCCTCGGCGCACAGCAAGAGGTCGCAAAGCAGGGCCAGCTCAAAGCCACCGGTAATAGCAAAGCCGTTGATGGCCCCAATGATGGGCTTGGGGAAACGGTGAAGGACCGCGCCAATATCGATTTCAGCGCCATCGGCATCGGCGCTGGCCTGCGTTTCCCCCCCCAGCTCCTTAAGGTCGAGGCCGGCGGTGAAGGCCCGGCCGGCGCCGGTGAAGATCACCACTTCCGTCTCCTCGTCCTCGGCCAGAGTCGTGAAGGTGGTCACGAGGGCCGCGCGCAGGGCCCGGTTGAGGGCATTCAGGGCCTCCGGGCGGTTCATGGTGACGCAGGCAACGGCCCCGTCCTTTTCCACCCGCACGATGGGGTCGGTCATGGCTATGCTCCTAAAGGGGTTGGGCGGTTTCCGCAGCTCGGGCGGCCCGGGCATCGCGGCGCGCAATGCGCTCCCGGAAGCGCTGGTGCCGCTCCGCGGTGAGGGGCCAGGTCCAGCACAGATAAAGCGCCAGGAGAAAGAGCACCGTGGGCACGATGGCGTAGAGCACGGACAGCCAGAGGAGGGCGTCCGCGCCGTTCCCCGCGCCGGGGGTTGCGTCGTAGCCCGTGAGGGCCAGAAGGGGGAGGGAGAGGCCTGCGAAGGACGCCGCGCATTTGGTCATGAAGCCGTGCACGGCGAAATAGCTGCCCGTGCGGGGATCTCGGGACCGGGCCGTATCGATGTCGATAACGTCCGCCATCATGGCGATGGGGAGATAGGCAAAGGCGCCGAAGCACAGCCCCTTCGCAGCAAAGAGCCACTTGAACGCCGTTTCCGATCCCGGGGGCAGGGCGAAGATGGCGAGGCTGACGACGCTCACGAGAATCATGGCGCTGGCCAGGGAGCGGTGCTTGCCGTAGCGCCGGGCGAGGAAATCCCAGCCGGGGATGGCCAGGAGCCCGGTGACGAAGTAGATCACGTAGAGCTGGCCTGCCCGGGGAATGCCGATGACGTCCTGCATGAAGAAGAGGGAGAGGGCGTTGCGGAAGCTTTCCCCGCCCGTGATCACCAGTTCGATGACCACCACGACTCGAAAGAGGCCGTTGGACCACATGAGCTTTAGGGAGCGCAAAAAGGGCGTGCGCCCCGCGCTCTGGGCCAGGGGCGGTTCGGGCACCTGGGTCAGGGTCCAGAGCCCGATGCCGGGCAGGGCGATCAGGATCAACAGGCCGTAGCCCGCGAGCACGGCGAGGGCGGTGGCGTCATCCCCCAGCTGAAACTCCACGAGCGCCGGGATGAAGGCAGCGGCGATGAGCCCCAGGAGCACAAAGCGCTGTCGCGCCGAGTTCAGCTGCGTGCGGCCGTGGTAATCCTTGGCGAGCTCCGCACCCCAGGCGCCGTAGGGCACGAGTACCATGGTGGAGCCGACCCGGAGGCCGATGTACCAAAAGGCCAGGTAGGTGGCGGTGGCCCCTTCCGTAGGATTGAGCACGCTCCAAATCGCCAGGGTGAGCAGGGGGATGCCCGCGCCCACCCACAGGCGGCGCCGACCCCAGCGGGTGCGCAGGCGATCGCTCGCAAAGCCCATGAGCGGATCGGTGATGGCGTCGAAGATGGCTGCGGCGGTGATGATGAGGCCCACCACGGCGAGCTCCACCCCCACGTCGCTGGAGTAGGCTCGGGGAAGCCAGATGCCGAGGGGGTACCCCAGAAGCGCTAGGGGAAAGCCTAGGGCCCCATAGCTCCAGATGGTTTTTAGGCGCAGGCCTTCGGCCATGACATTGTTTCCTCTCCCCAGGGCTCCCGCAATGAGTGTCGCAGAGCCTTGGCCGGACCGGAAGCTGTTATTCTAGGGCCATGGCCGCGTCCCCCACCCATCCCCGCTCCGACGACGACTGGTCCCTGCTCTGGGTCGCGCTCCTGGCAGCCGTAACCGCCACCGGGCCCCTGGCCATGCAAATCTTTCTACCCTCCGTACCCCTGGTGCAGCAAACCTTCGGGGCCAGCGCCGGGGCGGCCCAGCTCACCTTGAGCCTGGCCCTCGTGGCCGTGGCCTGCGCCACCTTGGTGTATGGACCCTTGGCTGATCGCTACGGGCGGCGCCCGGTGATGCTCGGGGGGCTGGCGCTCTTTGCGCTGGGCTCCGTGGCCTGCGCCCTGGCGCCGACGCTTGACAGCCTCATTGCGGCCCGGGTGCTTCAATCCGCCGGCGGCGCCGTGGGCATGGTGCTGCCCCGGGCCGTGGTGCGGGATCGCTTCGGCCCGGAGCGGGCAGCGGGGCTGATCGCTCAGCTTTCCATGGTCATGGTGGTGGCGCCCATGGTGGCCCCGGCCCTCGGGGGCGTGCTTACGGATTTGATCGACTGGCGGGCCGTATTTTGGTTTACGGCCCTTGCAGGGCTCCTCATTTGCCTGTTGGTGTTCTTCGCGCTGCCGGAAACCTTGCCCCGCTCGGCCCTGACCTTTGGGGTGGGCGCGCTCCTTCGGGGATTCTGGCTGTGCCTAGGCTCGGCGCGCTATCGGGCGTACATGGGCCACGCGGCGGCATCCTCCATGATCTTCTTCGCC
>JAURCQ010000157.1 GCA_030828335.1 Gammaproteobacteria bacterium | reverse complement strand
GCTCAAAAGCGGCCGCCTCGAAGGCGGGCGGGCCGAGGGTCCCTTTGGCATTGTTGCTGAAGCCGTAGGGTTCCTTAGGGATGCCCAGAAAATTGGTATCGATCTTTCCGTTGCCATTGAGGTCGAGGAAAAGCTTTATGGCATAGGTACCCGGAGGGAGCTCAAGAGCAAGGCGGGACTTACCCGGTGGCACGGGATAGCGCTCCCCAAGCACCAGCCCTGGGCGTGGCCCAGGGCCCCCCGTGTCCTTCGCTTCATAGCCCTCGGCGCTGTTGAAAATACCGATATGAAGGGTGCCCGCCTTTGGGGCGCTCTCCACTGTTAGCCCAAGGGTCTCGGCCTGCGCCCCGCCGGCGAACAGTAAAAAGGGGAAAAGCAGGACCTGTGATTTACGCCCCATGGGCCGACCTCGCTTTACCTAGGATGAGCATGGCTTTGAGCATAGCTGGTTCGTTCTCTCCCGGGAATCTAGCCTGAGTCAAGGGATAAGCCCCGTTTCCCAGCCCCTCCCCGCAAAGGCCTGGCGCGCCTCTAGTCCCTAGAGGAACCGCACTCGGTCAAGAAATTTTCAGCAGCTGCTTACCGAAGTTCTCCCCCGTGTAGAGGCGCTGGAGGGTGCGGGGGATGTTTTCGAAGCCTTCTTGCACGTCCACCTCGTAGACCAGCTCGCCCTTCGCGGCCCAGGTGCTTAAGGCCTGGATGGCCTCACCGGCGCGCGGGAGGTAGTCGAGGACGATGAAGCCTTCCATGCGGGCGCGATTGATGACCAGGTTCATAAGATTAGTCGGCCCTGGGACCGGTTCCGTGGCGTTGTAGTTGGCGATGCCACCGCACAGCACGACTCGGGCCCGGAGGTTCAGATGGTTGAGGGCGGCTTCGAGGATTCCGCCGCCCACGTTGTCGAAGAACACATCAAGCTTAGCGGGGCACAGCTCACCGAGGCGCTCTGCGACGTTTTCGCTTTTGTAATCAATTACCGCGTCGAAGTGGGCTTTTTCCAAGAGCCACGCGCACTTCTCGGGGCCGCCGGCGATGCCCACGACCCGGCACCCCATAAGCTTGGCCACCTGGCCCGCCACGGAGCCCGTCGCGCCCGCGGCGCCGGAAACCAGCACCGTATCGCCGGCCTTGGGTTGGCCCAGGTCCGTCATGCCGAAGTAGGCCGTGAGCCCCGTGATTCCGAGGAGTGAAAGCATCATTTCCGGGCTGACGCCCTCGGGGAGCTTCGTCACCCCCATGGGGCCCTGGCCCGGGCTGGCCACGGCGTAATCCTGCCAGCCGCCGGTCAGCTGGACGAGATCCCCCGGTTGGAAGCCCTCGTGCTTCGATTCCACCACTTCTCCCACGGAGCCCGCACGCATCACCTCCCCCAGGCCCACGGGCGGTAGATAGCTGGGTGCATCCATCATCCAGCCGCGCTGAGTGGGGTCGAAGGAGAAGACGCGGTTCTTCACCAGAAGCTGACCGTCGGTGATCAAAGGTACGGCAGCTTCGTGGTAGGAAAAATTCTGCGGGCCCACCATGCCGTGGGGGCGTGCCGTGAGAAGCCATTGGCGGTTGATCGTCATCGTTGGAGCCTCTTGCCAGTCGTTTTCCGGAACCCCCCAAGAGTACTGTGCTTGCCAGCTCTGCGCCTATCCGCGCTAGGCATCGACCTTGGGGGTTGGGGCGGAAGGCAAGGGGGAGAAGTCCAAGGGTTGCTAACGCCGGCGCTGGGGACTGAGGAAGAAAAGGCTTAGGCCCGCGATGGCGGTCGCCACGGCCAGCAGGGAAAAGATTTTGAGGAGCCAGGTGCCGATCTCATCGCGAGTGTCGTAATCCATGATGTGGAGGGACCAGAGAAAATCCCACCAGCGCCAGGCCGTATTGCGGATCGCCAGGACCTGTCCGCTTGTGCCGTGGAGGTAGGCTACGGTGCTGGGGTCGTTGTCGTGGTAAACGCGCCAAAGGGGGAGGGGCGCTCCGCGGTATTCGACGCCGGCCTCGGCAGTCTCGATCCACTCCGCCTGATTTGGCTCAAGGTTCGTTCCGAGCCTCCCCATCACCAGGGCCTCGGTGGCGGTTAGGGGCGCTAGGGCCTTGCCGTCGCTGTCGTACCACTTTACGGCCTCTTCCGTTTCCACGCTCACAATGGCTTCGCTCGGAAGGCGCCAGAGCACCTTCAGGCTAGAAGCCGGATCCGAGAGGGCCGGGAAAGTGATATTAGGCAGAAGATCTGCTTGCGGCGCCTTTCGGTGGTCGCTGCCGCGCACGCCCTCGATGTCTACGAAAGCAAAAAACACCCCGCTAAGGGTCCAAGCGAAAAGCTGAACTGCGCAGAGTAAGGCAATGCGCCGGTGCCAGCGCCGAACCTGGCGCTGGCGTTCAAAGCGAGTGGTCATGCGCCTGTCCTCCCCGCGCGATTTCGCCCCATCATCCAAAGCGCCGGAAGGAGCAGAAGCACTGCGGCCACCGTAGTGATTAGCCCTCCGAGCATGGGCGCCGCGATGCGCTGAAGCAAATCTGCGCCGGCCCCGTCGCTCACCAGAATGGGTGCGAGCGCCAAGGCGGTGGAGCTGGAGGTCATCAGCACGGCCCGGCGCCGCTCGAGGGCGGCTTCAAAGGCCTGGCGAAGGATCGTTTGCGCTTCCGTTGACGCTTGGGCATGGCGATGCAGGGCGGAGAGGAGCAGGAGCGCCATCTCCGCAGCAAGGCCCGCCAGCGCCAGCAAACCCACCACGAGGGCGACCGACCATTTGTGTCCCAAGGCCCAGCTCAGCCATAGGGCGCCGGAGCAGGCCGGGGCCAGGGTGATCAGGGTGAGCACCACCGTCTCGAGGCGATGGCTTTGAAGCCAAAGCAGCAGGGCGATCAGCACCACCGTTAGCGCACCGAGCTGCACCAGTCGCGTCTTAGCGCGATCCCACTCCGCAAAGCGACCGCTCCAGCGCCAGCTGTAGCCTGGCGGCAGCTCGAGGTTGCGAAGCCGGTCCTCCGCTTCAGCCTTGAAGGCGCTGGTGGCCATGGCTCCGGGATTGATGAAGACCCAGCTTTGGGGAAGGGCGTTTTCGCTTTTAATCATGGCGGGCCCGCTCTCCAGGCGCAGGGTGACCAGCGTATCCAAGCGAACCCGTTCTCCCGTGGGCAGAGTCAGGGGAAGGGCCGCCAGGGCCTCGGGGCTGCTTCGGTAGTGTTCGTCCAAGCGAACGCGAAGGCTGGTCCGTCGTCGCCCATCAATCACCGTGCCCAGGGCACGGCCCCCGAGCGTTTCTGCCAGCAAGGTAGTGATGCCTTGGCTCGTTACGCCGTAGCGCGCCGCCGCATCGTCCTTCAAGTCGAGGGTCAGGTAGCGACCGGCTACGCTGCGTTCCGCATAAACCGCGGCGGGCCCGGCGATGGGCGTAAGGCGCGCGGCAGCGGTCTGGGAGAGATCAGCCAGGACCGCGAGGTCCGGGCCGGAGAACTTCAAGCCCAGGGGGGATTGCATGCCCGTGGAGAGCATGTCGATGCGGGCGCGGATCGGTTGGGTCCAGGCATTGGAGAGCCCCGCCATGGTGACCTGCTGCTGAAGGTCCCGTTCGATGGCGGCTCGGTCTCGCCCTGGGGCCCACTCCTCCTCAGGCTTCAGCTGGATGACCGTTTCAAACATGCCCAGGGGGGCGGGATCGGTGGCGGTATCCGCGCGCCCAGCCTTACCGAAGACCTGAGCCACTTCCGGTACGGCCTTCAGGAGCCGGTCCGTTTGCTGTAGCACGCTGGCTGCCGCTCCGGGGGATAGCCCCGGATCAATGGTGGGCATGTACAGCAGGTCCCCTTCACTGAAGGGGGGCAGGAACTCGCTGTCCATCTTTAAGGCGGGATAAAGCGCACTGAGGGAGAGCAGCAGGCCCGCCACAAGGGCGCCTCCCGGGCGGCGAAGGCTCAGGGCCAGAAGGCCCGATGGCTGGGCAGGCGCTGCCGGGGGCCCATCCTTGGCGTTGGGCGCCGTGGCCCGGGGCCGAAGGAAAAGCCCCACAAGAATGGGCAGAACGGTGACGCAGAGCACCGCGGAGGCTGCCATGGCCCAGGTTTTGGTGATCGCCAGGGGTCCGAAGAGCCTGCCCTCTTGTCCTTCAAGGGCAAAGATCGGCAGGAAGGACAGGGTAATGATCGCCATGGAGGTGAATAGGGTGGGGCCGAGGTCAAAGGCCGTCTCGCGCACCGCATTCCACCGTGCTTGCGCGTCGGCGTGGGGTCCCAAGGTATCTAAGCGCTGCTGAGCGCGGTCGATGAGGACAATGGCGGCATCCACCATGGCGCCGATGGCGACGGCGAGGCCGCCGAGGGCCATGACATTGAGCGTGATCCCCTGAGCGCGAAGCAATAGAAAGGTTGTCAAAAACCCCAGGGGCACGCTCACCAGAGTAACCCCAAGGGGGCGCAGGCGACGCAGGAACAGAGCAAGCACCAGGGTGACAATGAGCAGCTCCTTTCCCAGGAGCTCCCAGAGCGT
>JAURCQ010000156.1 GCA_030828335.1 Gammaproteobacteria bacterium | reverse complement strand
TGGCGAATCTTTTGATACATCTGAGGCTGGGTCTTCGCCGGCTCCTCCGCCTCGTTGTGCCCGCGGCGGCGATAGCAGACAAGGTCGATGACCACATCCTTCCCAAATTCCATGCGGTAGTCGACGGCCAGCTGCATGGCAAAAACCACCGCCTCAGGATCATCACCGTTCACGTGCAGGATGGGCGCCTGCACCATCTTCGCCACTTCCGTGCAGTACTCCGTGGACCGCGCGTCTTCCTGATGGCTGGTGGTGAAGCCCACTTGATTGTTAATGATGAGATGAATCGTGCCGCCGGTGCGGTAGCCCCGGGTTTGGCTCATCTGGAAGGTTTCCATGACCACGCCCTGCCCCGCAAAGGCGGCGTCACCGTGGATAACCACGGGCATGACCTTCCGATGCTGGTAGTCGAGGCGGCGATCTTGCCGAGCCCGAACGCTGCCCTCGGCCACGGGATTCACAATCTCGAGGTGGGACGGATTGAAGGCCAGAGCCACATGCATTTCACCGCCCGGGGTCACCACGTTGGTGGAAAAGCCCTGGTGGTACTTCACATCGCCGGAGCCCTGGGCCGGGGACACCTTGCCCTCAAACTCGTCGAAGAGCTCATCGGGCTGCTTGCCGAGGATGTTCACGAGCACATTCAGACGGCCGCGGTGCGCCATGGCAATCACCGTTTCCACGATGCCATGGCCCCCGGCGCGCTGTAGGCACTCGTGGAGCGCAGGGATCAGCGACTCCCCGCCCTCAAGGCCGAAGCGCTTGGTGCCGGGATAGCGATTCTGCAGGTACTTTTCGAGCCCCTCGGCCGCCGTCAGGCGCTCGAGAATCATGGCCTTTACGTCGGCGTCGTAGCTCGGATGGGCCCGAACGCTCTCGAGACGCTGCTGCACCCAGAGCTTCTCGGCTTCATCCACGATGTGCATGAACTCCGCGCCCACGGTGCCGCAGTAGGAGGCCTCTAGGGCACCAATGATGTCCCGCAGGGGCGCCTGGGCTTGCCCGAAGAAGAAGGAGCCCGTCTGGAAGACGGTATCGAGGTCCGCCTCGGAGAGGCGATGGTAAGCGAGATCGAGCACAGGGGTTGCAGGACGCTCCATGAGCCCTAGGGGATCGATGTTGGCCCGCTTATGGCCCCGGTGACGATAGGCCGAGATGAGCTCAAGGACGCGAACCTGCTTTTGCTCCTGCTCGCTGGAGACCGACGGCGGAGGCGTCGCGGGACGGGCGAGGTTTCGGGAGCGGCCAAGCTGCTCAAAGTGCGTGCGAATGGGCGCGTGAGGAACGTCCGGCGCGATGACCCCCTCAACCCGGGGAAGCTGCTCAAAGTGGGCGCGCCAGGTCTCGGGGACGTCGTCGGGGTCTTCGAGATAGCGCTCGTACATCTGCTCAATGTACGCGACATTCCCCCCGGACAGGTGGGAAGTCCGACGCATAATCTCCATGATGCTTTCTTGCACGGTGGCAGCCCCCTCGTTGCTCACGCCGAGGCCCCTGCCTCGGGCGCGCTGTGCGCGATCCCCGGCTCGCGCTACCGTTCGGGAGCGGGCCTACCCGCCCCCTCGGACTTCCAAGGCCCCCTTAGGTTCCCTGGGAGATCAGCATTTGCTTGATGTGCCCGATGGCCCGGGTGGGGTTCAACCCCTTCGGACACACGGATACGCAGTTCATGATGCCCCGGCAGCGGAAGACGCTGAAGGGATCATCGAGCGATTCAAGGCGCTCCGCCGTGGCCGAGTCCCGCGTATCGGATAGGAACCGGTACGCCTGAAGCAGGCCCGCGGGCCCGATGAACTTGTCCGGGTTCCACCAGAAGGACGGGCAGGAGGTGGAGCAGCAGGCGCAGAGAATGCACTCGTAGAGCCCATCAAGCTTTTCCCGGTCTTCCGGCGACTGGAGGCGCTCCTGGGCGGGCGCCGGGGTGTCGTTCAGAAGATAGGGCTTCACCTTCTCGTACTGACGGTAGAACTGGGTCATATCCACTACGAGATCCCGTACCACAGGCAGACCCGGGAGGGGGCGAAGCACAAGCTTGTTCTTCTTCGCCACCTGGGACACGGGGGTGATGCAGGCAAGACCATTCTTGCCGTTCATGTTCATGCCATCGGAGCCGCAGACCCCTTCCCGGCAGGAACGGCGATAGGCCACGGAGGGATCCTTCGCCTTCATAAGTTCAAGGACGTCAAGAACCATGAGGTCCTTGCCCTCAGGAATCTCTACATCCACGTCCTGCATGTAGGGCGCACTGTCCTTGGCGGGATCGTAACGATAGATACTGACTTGCATGGTGATGGCCTCCGACAGGCAGACTTAGTAGGTCCGAACCTTAGGTTCAAAGGTTTCCACGCTCTTCGGCGTGAAGTTCACCGCCCGCTTACCCAGCGACTTCGTTGCCGGGTTGTAAATCGAATGACACAGCCAGTTCTCGTCGTCGCGATCCTGGAAGTCATCGCGGGCGTGGGCACCGCGAGATTCCTTCCGCTCCATGGCGGAAATGGCCGTCGCTTCAGCGATTTCGAGCAGGTTCCCGAGCTCCAGGGCCTCGAGGCGCGCCGTGTTGAAGGCATCGCTCTTGTCGGCCAGGTGCAGGTTTGCCACCCGCTCCCGGAGTTCGGCGAGCTGCTCGACGCCCTTTTCCATGTACTGCTGGGTCCGGAAGACGCCAAAGTTGTTCTGCATGCACGTTTGCAGAGCCTTGCGCACCTCGGCCACGGACTCGCCGCCCGTGGACTCGTTGAGCTTGGCCAGCCGGGCCTGAGCCGCTTCGAGATCGCTGTCGCTCGCGTCCCGATGGGATACGCCCTGGCGCAGCACCTCTTCCAGGTGCAGGCCCGCCGCGCGGCCGAAGACCACGAGATCGAGGAGCGAGTTGCCTCCGAGTCGGTTGGCGCCATGCACGGAGACGCACGCCGCTTCGCCGCAGGCGTAGAGGCCTTCGACAAAGCTGTCCTGGCCCTGGCCGTCCATTGCGATGGCTTGGCCATGAATGTTCGTGGGGGTCCCGCCCATCATGTAGTGGCAGGTCGGCACCACGGGGATGGGAGCCTTCACCGGGTCGACATGGGCGAAGGTCCGGGACAGCTCACAAATGCCCGGGAGGCGGCTGTTGAGGATCTTTTCGCCCAGGTGATCAAGCTTCAGAAGCACGTGATCCCCTTCCGGACCGCAACCCCGGCCCTCGAGAATCTCGAGCACCATGGAGCGCGCGACCACATCCCGGCCGGCGAGGTCCTTTGCGTTCGGCGCGTAGCGCTCCATGAAGCGCTCGCCGTCCTTATTGATGAGGTAGCCCCCCTCCCCGCGGCAGCCTTCCGTCACCAGCGTACCGGCGCCGTAGATACCCGTGGGGTGGAACTGCCACATTTCCATATCCTGCACGGGGAAGCCCGAGCGGAGCGCCATGCCCGTACCATCGCCAGTGTTCATGAGCGCGTTGGTGGTGGAAGAGTAGATCCGCCCTGCCCCGCCGGTGGCGAGCACCACGGCCTTGGAACGGATGTAGACCGTTTCCCCGGTTTCGATGCAAATGGCCACGATGCCCGTGACCGCCCCATCCTGGTTCTTCACCAGATCCACGGCGAACCACTCGGACAGGAAGGTCGTGTTGGCCTTCAAGTTCTGCTGATAGAGGGTGTGCAGCAGAGCATGGCCCGTGCGGTCCGCGGCGGCGCAGGTCCGGGCTGCCTGCCCGCCCTTGCCGTAGTCCTTGGACTGGCCGCCGAAGGGGCGCTGATAGATGCGGCCCGTCTCCGTGCGGGAGAACGGCAGGCCCATGTGCTCGAGCTCGAACACGGCCTGGGGTCCCACGGAACACATGTACTCAATGGCGTCCTGGTCCCCGATGTAATCGGAGCCCTTGACCGTGTCATACATATGCCAGCGCCAATCATCATTGGGGTCATCGCTGGCAATGGCGCAGGTGATGCCACCCTGGGCAGACACGGTGTGGGAACGGGTTGGGAAGACCTTCGAGACGCAGGCCGTGTTCAGGCCGCTCTGCGCCAGTTGAAGGGCCGTGCGCATCCCAGAGCCGCCACCGCCAACGATGACGGCATCAAAGGTCATGGTACGGAGTTTGGCCATGGCTTATAGCCTCCAGAACAGTTCAAGGGCCCAGCCGACGAAGATGAAAAGCACCCCCGCGCAGACCAGTTGGTAGAGCCCCCGGGCCAGCGTTGCCTGCCGGCCGAAGTAGTGCCCGCGAATGTAATCGGTGCCGATGGTCCACATGCCCACCCAGGCGTGCCCCGCCGTGGCCAGCACGGCCAGGGTGGAAAAGAGGCGCATGGCGCCGCTGCCTTGATAGGCCAGCCACTGCTCGTAGCTCACCCCCGGGGTGACCACGAGGAAGCCCACCACACCGATAGCACCCATCGCTCCCATCAGAGCGGAGCGGCCTCGTGCCGGCGCCACACCCGCAGACGCGTGGGCCGAGACACTCCAGTTCTCGAGGGCAGCCACCACATCCCCGGCAGTCTGGAAGCGATTCT
>JAURCQ010000155.1 GCA_030828335.1 Gammaproteobacteria bacterium | reverse complement strand
CCGGCGCTGCCGTCCATGCCATTGACGGCGGAGCATAGGAGGACCACGTCCTCGACCTCCGGGCGCGCCGTCACCCAGGCCAACAGCTGATCTTCCAGAAAGCGCGCGTTGGCGAAGTAAAGGGACTCATCCACCCGCACGGAGAGCACCCGAGGGTCCGTCTCCACCTCGTGGCGATCGATGTTCCGGAAGTGCTCCGTCCCCGGGACGCGTCCGACGATCGCCATGTGGGGCCGGCTCGACTGCCCCAGGTGCAGCCCCAGGGCCACGAGCACGCCGCAGCTGATGCCCAGCTCCACCCCCAGAGCCAACACCCCGAGGATGGTGGCCGCCATGGCAGCGAAGTCCTGGGGAGACTGGCGCAGGGTGCGCACCATGGCCGGCACGTCGATGAGGGAAATCACGGCAATGATGATGGTCGCCGCCAGCACGGCCTTGGGCAGGTCGTGGAACAGTGGCGTCAAGAAGGCCGCCGTGAGGGCCATGAAGCCCGCCGTGAGCACCCCGGCGAAGGGGGTCACCGCGCCCGCATCAAAATTCACCACGGAGCGGGTAAAACCACCGGTCACGGGGAAGCCCCCGGCGAGCCCCGCCGCGACGTTCGCCGCCCCCAGGCCCAGCAGTTCCTGGTTGGGGAAGATTTGCTGGCGCCGGCGCATGGCCAGGGATTGGGCAACGGAAATGGACTCCACGAAGCCCACGAGGGACAGGAGCACCGCCGCGGGGAGGAGCCGCAGCGCGAGATCGAGGCTGGGGAGCGCCAGTTCGAGGGCCGGAAGGCCCTGGGGTACCACCCCCACCACAGCCACCCCAGCATCAATCAGATCAAAGGCCCCCACGGCCCAAATGCTCAGCACCACGGCGACCACCGGGCCCCCGCGGGTGATATAGGTGGCGAGCTGGGCGCTAACGCCTAAGCGCTTCAGCAGGGGGGCCAAGCGGCTGCGGGCAAAAAGCAGCAGCGCCATGGTGGCGAAGCCGACAAGTGCCGTAGGGCCATGGGTCTGATCGATTTGGCTAAGGAGGCTAGCCGAACGCTCCACTACGTTATGCCCGCCCCCGGGGAGCGCGAGCACCGAGCTGAGCTGGCTAAGGGCAATGAGCACGCCGGAAGCCGCCACAAAACCCGTAATGACCGCATGACTTAGAAAGTTGGCGATGAAGCCCAGGCGCAGCACCCCGAGGAGCAAAAGAAAGCCCCCAGATAGTAGGGCGAGGGTCATGGCAGCCAGGGCGTAGCTTTCCCCCTCCCCCACCACGGCACCGAGGGCGCTGGCGGTCATGAGGGACAGCACGGCCACGGGGCCCACGGCCAGCACCCGGGAGGACCCGAGCACGGCGTAGACCACCAGGGGCAGCATGCTGGCGTAGAGCCCAGCCTCCGGCGGCAGGCCGGCCAACAGGGCATAGGCGAGGGACTGGGGGATCAGCATGATCGTCACGATCACGCTGGCCAGAAGATCGTCCCCGAAGTCCTTTCGACTATACGTCGACAGCCACTGCCATGCCGGCACCTTTGCCCAGAGCCCGTTCATCGCATCAAAAACCTAGGCGATCCGACGCTCAGGCTGGGCAAAGAGCTCATGCCCCTTCAGCATCAAATCCCAGTAGATGTAGGGCATGAGGTGCCGCTTCAAAATCCACTGGCTCAGGCGAGGTACGGCGGGCTCGATGGGGAAGGTGGGGAGCAGCTTGCCGCCGTAGCCGAACTCCGCCAGCACGACCCGCCCGGCCTCCACGGTCAGGGGGCACGCGCCGTAGCCATCGTAGGCCATGGGCAGGGGGCGACCATCAAGGGCCGCCAGCAGGTTTTCCGCCACCGTGGGTGCATGCTTTCGCGCTGCGGCCATGGTTTTGGCGTTGCTGGTGCCCACGACGTCGCCGGCGCCAAAGACGTTGCCGTACTTCGGGTGCGCCAGCGTTTCCGGATCCACGGCGAGCCACCCAGCCTCATCGGCGAGGGGGCTTTCGGCGATAAAGGCCGGGGACTTTTGCGGGGGGACGAAGTGGAGGAAATCGAAGCTCACTTCCTGCATTTCCACGGACCCATCGCCCTGCACGTTCTTGAACTGGGCGACCTTCGCCTGGCCATCGACGGCCGTCAGCGTTGAAGAGAAGCAGAGCTCTGCGCCGTAGCGCTTCATGTAGCCTTCGAGGGTGGGCACGAAGTGGGCAACGCCGAAGAGCACGCCCCCGGCGTTGTGGAACTGCACGTTGATGTCGTTCAGCACCCCAGCCTTCCGCCAGCGATCGCAGGCGAGGTAGAGCGCCTTCTGCGGCGCCCCAGCACACTTAATGGGCATGGCCGGCTGGGTGAAGAGCGCCCGGCCGCTGCGCAGGCCTTGGATCTGGCTCCAGGTGTAGGGGGCATGCTTCGGAGAGTAGTTGCTGCACACGCCGTTCTTGCCGAGGGCTTCTCGAGCGCCATCAATGCCGTCCCAATCCAGAGTCAGGCCCGGGGCGACCACGAGGGCGCGATAGCTGAGGACGCGCCCATCTTCGAGGTGCACCTCGTTGCTGTCCGGCTTAAAGGTGGCGGCCGCGCCCTTCACCCAGGTAACGCCATCGGGGATCAGGTCCGCTTCCTGGCGCGTGATTTTCGTGGGATCGAAATGGCCCGTGCCCACCAGCGTAAGCCCGGGCTGATAGTGGTGGGCCTCGGAAGGCTCCACCACGGCAATGGACAGATTGTTGCGGCGCTTCATGAGGCTCGCCGCCGTACCCAGACCCGCGGAACCGCCGCCCACGATCACCACATCGAAGGCTTCGGGCGTTTTCTCCGAAACCGCCGGCGCCGCCTTTGGCGCGAGGCCCGCAAGGGCGTCCGCCACGGGAGTGAGGTCATGCCCCGCCCCCTGGGCCTGAGCGAGAATGGCGTCCACGGAAAGGCCCTGACCCCGCTTCAAATGGGCCCAGGCAACGGCGACCCGGCGCCCGCTGCGACAGTACGCGAGCACTTCCGGGGTGTCTCCCGCGCCGAAGCGGTTTTCCAAATCCGCGAGCGCTGAAAGCGCCGCCGCGTTGATATCGAGGCCCCGAATGGGCGCGAAGACAAACTCCAAGCCGAGGGCTTCCGCTTCCGCGCGAAGCACTTCCGTGGAGGCGTATTCCCCCTCTTCGTCATCGGGGCGAAGGCACAAAAGCACCTTGAGGCCCTGCGCCGGCAGCGCCTGAAGATCCTCGGCGGTCAACTGCCCGGCCACTAAAAAGGTTGAATCGAGTGCGGCGTAGCTCATGTCTTTTCTCCCCGGCGCCGACCCGGCGCCCATCCCCTGTTTCCCCGATGGTTCCCCGACGCCCCTTTAGAAGGCGTTCAGGGGAATTTTAAGATAGCGCATACCGTTATCTTCCGCCGGGGGTAGGACCCCGGCCCGCATGTTCACCTGCACGGACGGCAGGATGAGCACGGGCATGGACAGGGTGGCGTCCCGCTCCGTGCGCATGGCGACGAAGCTGGCTTCATCAACGCCCTCATGCACATGAATGTTGCTTTCCCGTTCCGCGGCCACGGAGGTCTCCAGCTGGAGCTCCCGCCCCCCAGGCAGGTAGTCGTGGCAGAGGAAGATCCGCGTTTCCGGCGGAAAGGCCAGGAGCTTCTTCACGGATTGGAAGAGCACCTGGGCATCGCCCCCGGGGAAATCGCAGCGGGCCGTGCCGTAATCCGGGGCAAAGAGCGTATCTCCGACAAAGAGCGCATCGCCCACGGCATAGGTCACGCAGGCAGGGGTGTGCCCCGGCGTGTGCAGCACCCGGCAGGACAGCTCACCGATAGAAAACTCCGCCCCGTCGTCGAAGAGCACGTCGAACTGGCTGCCATCGGCGGGGAAGCTGGCTTCGACGTTGAAGAGCCCCTTAAAGACGCCCTGCACCACGGTAACGGCAGAGCCAATGGCGGTCTTTCCGCCCAGGGCTTCCTGCAGATAGGGGGCCGCCGAAAGGTGATCGGCGTGGACGTGGGTTTCCAGGATCCAGTCAACGGTTAACCCTTCCCCGCGCACCCAGGCGATGAGCGCATCGGCAGACGCCGTGGCGGTCATGCCCGATTTCGGATCGTAGTCGAGGACGCAATCCACGATGGCGCAGTGCTGGGACCCCTCGTCGATGACCACGTGGGTTCCCGTATAGGTGTCCGGATCGAAGAACGACACCACGCGCGGTGCGTGGCCCTGGCTTTCAATGGGTTTCATGGCGAGGCTCTCTCCTGTGCACCCTTCCTTCCGCTAAGCATCAGCGAAGGGATCGGAGGAATCAACACTTTGGCTATAACGTTATTCCATAAAAAGATATAGGGAAACAACGCTTAGCTATCAGAAGGATTCCCTCAGGGTGACGGACACCAGCCAGTCGTCCACGTTTTCCCCGCCCCGGCGCAGGGGCACGGCGAAATCCAGGTGGAGGATGGAGTCCGTGGGCGCCCGGTCGGAGGTCAAGCGAAGGCCCACCCCCACGTTCGCCAAGGTCCCTTCCGTGTCGGAATTCGGATCCTGGGCAAACC
>JAURCQ010000154.1 GCA_030828335.1 Gammaproteobacteria bacterium | reverse complement strand
CGATCACCGCGTCGACAATCTGCTTGGCAAACATTTCAATCCAGGGGGCCATGGCCGCGGCCGGGCCCTGGGTGAATTCGCGGCTGATCAACTTCCGATAGGTGGTATGGGATGGGGGATCCATCATGAGCATCATTTTGTGGACGCCGTCATCGAAGAGCCCGGGTTCCGGGTCCTCAATCATGATGGTGGGCTCGGAGGAGAAGCGCTGAGGATCGCGGCCGATGGCGCGCACCTCTGCATAGCGCGTCACCGCCCAAAAGCCGTCCCCGTCGGGGGTTTCATGCCAATAGCAGGGGGCATGCGCCCGCAGCCAGCTGTATTGGTCCTGGGGATGGCCCGCGGCAAAGCTCGCGGGACTCAGCAGGTTGATCTCCATGGGACCCCCTAGGCGTTGCGGGCCATGAGCCCGCCATCCACGGGGATGACGGCCCCGGTGAGGTAGCTCGCAGCGGGCAGACAAAGGGAAACGGTGATCTGCGCCACTTCCTCCGGCTCCCCGTAACGCTTCAGCGCCGTACGCCGCTTGGCAAAAATCGTTTTGTGCTCGTCGCTAATGGCGGCGGTCATGCCCGTTTTAATGGGGCCCGGGCAAATGCAGTTCACCGTGATGCCCTCCGGCCCGAGCTCCACGGCCAGGGATCGGGTCAGCCCCGTCACCCCGGTCTTCGCTGCCGTATAGGGGCTGCCATAGGGGGTCGCCCCGAGCCCTTCCGTGGACGCAATGTTGACGATGCGCGCCGCATCGGAGCGGCGGAGCGCCGGGAGGGCAGCGCGGACCATGCGCACCTGGGCCGTCAGCAGCACGCTTAAGTGCTTATCCCAAATTTCTAGATAGTTATCCGCATCGACGGGGGTGAAGATGGAGATCCCTGCGTTGTTGATCAGGATATCGAGGCCCCCAAAATGGGCCACGGCTTCGTCTACGGCGCGCTCCGCCGCGCCCGGCTCGGCCAAATCGACGGTCCAGCCTTTCACCCGCCCCCCAGCGCTCTCGACCGCGCTAACGGTTTCCGCGAGGCCCGCTTCGTTCAGATCAAACAGGGCCAGCTGCACGCCCTCATCCGCCAGCACGTAGGCCGTAGCCCGGCCCATGCCCGAACCGGCCCCGGTGACCAGCGCGATCCGTCCCTCGAGGGACCGATTACCCTTCGTTAGCTTCCCCATGCTTCCCCCCTCCCAAAGATGTGTGGTGCGCATCACGCGAAATCGCTACCCCGAGCTTAAGGCGCCACCGGAGCGCCGTCGACCGTCCGCTCCCGGAACCGCCCCCCGCCCCCCGGCTAGACGGCTCGCGCCGAGGGCCGTAGGCTCAGAACCACCTTTGGGAGGGGAATCATCACTATGTATCCAGGACACTGGGCCGCCGTGGCGCCGGACAAGCCCGCGGCCATTAATGCCAATACCGGCGAGGTGCTCGACTACGCCACCCTGAACGCGCGCTCCGCGCAGCTGGCCCACTACTTGAAGGCCCAGGGCCTTAGGGTCGGGGACCACATCGCCCTCTTCATGGAAAATAACCTGCGCTTCTTCGAGGTGGCCTGGGCGGCCTACCGAAGCGGCCTCTACCTAACGTGCATCAATCGTTACCTTACGGCGGAGGAGGCGGCCTACATCGTCAATGATTGCGATGCCTCCATCCTGATCAGCAGCGCCGCCCGGGGCCCCGTCGCCGATGCGCTCCGCGGGCCCTGCCCGGGGGTCAAGGCGTTTCTCATGACCGACGGGGCCCTGCCCGGGTGGACGGACTACGAGGCCGCTCTGGCTGCCCAACCCTCCACGAACCCCGAAGAGGAACCGGCCGGGGACAGCATGCTCTACAGCTCGGGTACCACGGGGCGGCCGAAGGGCATCAAGCGGCCCCTTTCCGGCGAGAGCATCCGGGCGGGCACGCGCATTTCCCAGGCCCTCGCGGCGCAGTACCACTTCTCGGAAAACAGCGTTTACCTGTCCCCCGCTCCGCTCTACCACGCGGCGCCCTTTGCCTATTCCATCGGCGCCCAGTCCCTGGGGGCGACGGTGGTGATGATGGAGAAGTTCGATCCGGAGACGGCCCTGGGCCATATCGAACGCTATGGGGTTACCCACAGTCAGTGGGTACCCACCATGTTCGTGCGCATGCTCAAGCTTCCCGAGGCCGTGCGCAGCCAGTTCAGCCTCAGCACCCACCAGGTGGCCATCCATGCCGCAGCCCCCTGCCCCGTCGCCGTGAAACAGCAAATGATCGACTGGTGGGGCCCGGTACTCTATGAGTACTACGCGGGCACGGAAGGGAATGGCTCGACCTTTATCACCAGTGAAGAATGGCTAAAGCATCCGGGCTCCGTGGGGCGCGCGGCCAATGGCGTCGTGCATATCTGCGACGAGGCCGGGGAAGAGCTCCCCACGGGGGAAGCGGGACTGGTTTACTTTGAGCAGCCCGCCCGCCCCTTCGAGTACCACAAGGCGCCGGAGAAGACGGCCTCCTGCCAGCACCCCACCCACGATAACTGGACGGCCCTGGGCGATGTGGGCTATCTCGATGAGGACGGCTATCTCTACCTGACGGACCGTAAGGCCTTCATGATCATTTCCGGCGGGGTCAATGTGTATCCCCAGCAGGTGGAAGACGCCCTCGTGCTTCACCCCGAGGTGGCTGACGTGGCCGTCTTCGGCGTCCCCGACCCGGACCTTGGGGAAGCCGTAAAGGCCGTGGTGGAAGTTGCCCCGGGGGTCACCGCAGACGACGCCCTCGCGGCCCGACTTCTGGCCTTCACCCGGGAGCACCTCGCGGCCTACATGGTCCCACGCTCCGTGGACTTCATCGATGAAATGCCTCGCCTACCCACGGGCAAGCTCTACAAGCGCCTCCTCCGGGACCGCTACTGGGGCAAGGAAGGGACCACCATCGTCTAAGCCCCGCTTTCAGCCCCACTTGGGAATTTTCTGTGAAGCTCAAAGGCCCAGGCTTCACGACCATCGGCCATAGCGGGACAATGTTAGCCTTGCTAACATTGCTTTCCCGCGAGGGGCCAGGCCCCTCGTTCTCCGCCGGTCAATCGGAGTTTCGCCTGTGAACCGTGCTCTTGCTCTCGCCATCTCCGTCTTAAGCCTCAGCGCCGCTGCCACGGCATCGGACAGTGGCCCCGCCTTTAGCGAGGCTCAGGGACCTTGGGTGGACGAACAACTCCCCCGAAGCGCCCCCGATGCCGCCATGGGCGAAGCCTGGGATAACACCCTGGCTGGGGTTTACGAGCTGGCCCTAAATAACGACCCCATGCTCGCCATGGCGGAAGCCAGCTATCGCGTGGGCCTCGAGCAGCGAAAAATCGCTCGGGCGGCCCTTCTGCCTCAGGCAAACATCACCTACACGGAAAGTGACGCCTTCACGAAGTCCCGCGGCCAGTTCGCCATCGGGACCTTCATCGTCGAAAACGCCACAAATTCGGGGCAGGATTCGGACGGCTACGTCGCCTCCCTCACCCAGCCGCTCTTTGATTTGAACGCGTGGTTCACCTTCCGCAGCGGCAGCGAACTGACGAAGCAGGCCGAAGCCACCTTTAAGCAGGCCCAGCAGGACCTCATCGTCCGCGTTTCCCAGGCCTACTTCACTGTCCTGCGCGCTGCGGCGAATCTCTCCGCCGCCCAGGCCCAGGAAGCGGCCTTAAAGGCCCAGCTGGAGCAGGTGCAGCAGCGCTTTGATGTGGGCCTGGTGGCCATAACGGACGTCTACGATGCGCAAGCCGCCTTCGATACGGCCGTCGCCGATCGCCTGGCCTTCGACGCCGCGAAGAGCGTCGCCCTCGAGGCCCTCTCCGTGCTCACGGGGCAATCCCACGCGGCGCTCTGGCCCTTGAAGGACAGCTTCCCCGTGGTCGATCCCACGCCGGAAGGGGTGGAGGCCTGGCTCGACTTCGCCCATCAGTACAACGTGGACCTGCAGGTCGCGGAGCTCGGCAAGGATGTGGCCCTGGCCGGCGCCCGGGCGGCGGCATCGGCCCACCTGCCGCGCGTCAGCCTCGCACTGCAACGCAACGTCAACAACGCGGAAACGGACCAGTACAACCTTGTCGACGAGCGTGCCGTGGTCGTGCCCCGAGACACGGACCAGAACTCCATCGCCTTGAACGTCACCATGCCCCTCTTCGCCGGCGGCCGCATCAGCGCCCAGCGCCGCGAGGCCTACGCGCGGTTCGATGCTCAGGCCATGAACCTGGAAACCACCCGGCGCCAGGTGCGACAGCAAACGCGGGCTTTCTACATCAACGTAAAGCGGGACGTCGCCCGCACCCGAGCCCGGGCCCAGGCCATCAAATCCACCCAGGCGGCGCTTGATGCGGCGCAGACGGGCTACGAGGTAGGCACGCGGAACGTGGTGGACGTGCTCATTGCCCAGCGCGCCGTGTACTCAGCGATTCGGGATCACGCCAATTCGATTATCGATTTCGTGCAAGACGTGATTGCCCTCAAGCGGCAGACGGGCACGCTCACCCCGGGGGATATGCTCACGCTGAATCAGTGGCTGACGGCTCCGGATGC
>JAURCQ010000153.1 GCA_030828335.1 Gammaproteobacteria bacterium | reverse complement strand
ATTCCCACGGGCGCGGTGGGAGAAGGGCTACCCATCGGGGTGCAGATCATCGGCCCCGAGTTCGGCGATCTGAAGCTCATCGGCATGGCGAAGATGCTGGAAGCGGAGGGGTTCACCTTCGTGGCGCCGCCGGGCTACGACGACTAGCCGCGATAGGCGGCCCACCAGAGGGGCAGAAGGGCGATCCCGAAGCGCCGGGGTCGCCCCCGTTCCTGCCGCAGGCGCTGCTGCACTCGGGCCACGGCTTCCGGAGCGAGATCCATCCGCAGGGAGCCTTCCAACAGCGCCAGCTGGGGGACCACGGGGCCAAAGCGCCAGGCGAGGCCCAGGTAGTAGTAGGCCGTCTCATAGTCCCGATCGCCGCCCCGCCCCATGCGCCAGGCGTCACTGACCGCCAGGGCCGAAGGCCCATGGCCCGCCTCCCCGGCCCGCCCATGGGCCCAGCGCGCGCGCGCCGGATCCCGCTCGCAGACCCCATGCTCAGGTTCGCTGTGAAGCCAGAAATCGCCCAGGCGTGCGAGCGCAAGAGGGTAAATGCTGGCTAACTGAAAGAAGGCGAAGGCCTTTGCCGGCGCGTAGTGGGGAACGGTTAGAAAGCGCTCCCCTAAAATCAGCGCCGCCAAGGCATCCCCCATCCGCGCTGCGCGCTGGAGCCGGTCCGCCTGGGCGTCCGTTAAGGCCGCCGGCGCGCAGGGGGCAAGCCCCGCCGCCGGGCGCCTAAGCGGGCTAGCGCCCGGGGTTCGCGACACGGCCTTCGAAGCGCGCAGAGGGGCGAATGGCCTCATAGGCCTTCACGATGGGCTCGAGTTCCGCAGGCGACGCCCCGTGGAGGATGACCCCATCGGCACCGCAGTCGAACTGATCGACCACGCGCTTGGCGCACTGCTCCGGGGATCCCATGGCGCTGGCCGCCAACCAGGCTTCCGGGATCAGGGGCGCGACGCGCTCAAGCGCCTCCGTGGACGCCTTCGCATCGAGGGCGCCCTTGAAATTCGCCACGAAGGGGTCGGCCCGGAAGCGCTCGAGCACCGCCTTATCCCAGCCGTTCACGGAAACGAGGATGTCCCCGTAGGCCTGAAGGTAGGTGGCCATGCGACCTACGGTTTTCTTCATGGTGAGGTCATAGCTGAGATGGTCCCCGATGGTGGCGAGCACGGACCAGACGCGCACGGAGGCGGGGTCCTTGCCGGCATCGGCGGCGCCCTTGCGCACGAGGCGGACGCATTCCGCCAGCGTCTCATCGGTGAAGAAGGTGTGGAGGATAACGCCATCGAAGACCCGCCCCGCAAACTCGAGAGTTTTCGGGCCCAGGGCGCAAAGCATGAGGGGAATGTCTTCCTTGAAGGCCGGATCCTGGGCCAGCCAGGGATACTGACCTGCAGGGCCGTCGTGCCCCAGTACCGTCTCCCCCTGCCACAGGCGGCGCATGATGCCGCAGAAGTCTTCCATGCCCTTCATGGTGATGCGCGGCAGCCCCATGGCATCAAACAGCCCATCGAAGCCCCGCCCCAGACCCAGGGCGAAGCGGCCGCCGGTTAAGCGATGCATGGTGGTGGCGTAGGTCGCGGTGATCAGAGGATGGCGCGTGTTGTGATTGGTCGCGCCCGTGGCAATACCGATACGCTCCGACACGGCGCCCACGGCGCCGGAGAGCGTAGAGGCATCCTTCAGATTGAAGCGCTCGGAGATAAAGGCGGAACCCAGCCCCAGGCGCTCCGCATCCAGCGCCTCCTGCACCAAATCCCGAGGATTATTGGTATGCCCCGCCAGCGTGTAGTAGCCCAGCTCGGGCTTTAGCAGTCCCTGTTCCATCGTTCCTACGCCCCCCTTTCCTGATCGTCATCTAAGGCCAGCGCCGCCGCCGCATCGGCGTGGAGCTGGGTCGTATCTAAAAGGGGCACGGCGCCATCCCCGTCCTTAAGGAGCAGGCCCAGCTCCGTGCAGCCCAAAATCACCGCCTCCGCGCCCTCCGCCGCCAGCGCCGCCACCGCGTCAGCCAGCCGCCGTCGGCTGTCCTCCCGCAGCACGCCGCGCACCAGCTCCTGGTAAATGATCTCATGAACCCCGGTGCGCATCGCGGCATCAGGGGTTAGCACCTTCAGGCCGAAGCGGTCCTCGAGGTAAGCCCGATAAAAGGGCTGCTCCATGGTGAAGCGGGTGCCCAGGAGGCCCACGCGACGCACCCCTTGCCCCCGGAGCGCCTGCCCCGTGGGTTCAGCGATATGCAGCAAAGGCAGGCCGCTGGCCACCGTAATGGCGTCGGCCAGGCAGTGCATGGTGTTCGTGCAGAGCACGAGGTGCTCCGCCCCGGCGGCGGCGAGGCCCCGGGCCGCAGCGCCCAGCTTCTCCCCGAGCGCCTCCCAGGCATCGGCGTGCTGGAGCGCTGCGATCTCAGCGAAGTTCGCGCTCCAGAGCAGCAGCTCCGCGGAGGCCCCGCCCCCGAGGCGGGCCTGCACCTGCTGGTTGATGCGGGCGTAGTAGGGCTGGGTCGATTCCCAGCTCATGCCCCCCAAGAGGCCAAGAACTTTCATGGCCGGGTCCGGAGCACGGCGGTGGGGAAAGCGGCCACGCTTTCATTGCCATCCTTAGCCACAGCGGCGACGGCGAAGAGGTAGTTATCAATCACCATGCCTTCCAGGGTGACGTGATCCACCTTGCCCAGCCAGCGCGCGTGGGTCCATTGCGGCGCGTCCGTCTCCCGCCACAGCAGCTTGTAGCCGGCGAGCTCCGGGTCCTCCGTGGAGGTCCAGCTGAGCCAGGTATCGGGCGCCACGACCCCCCCAATCTTCACGTCCGTCGGAGCCGGGGGCGCCGAGGCCAGGCTGGCCAGGGTCACCACGTTTACCGCGGTGAGCGCCGCAGCATGCTTAAAGTCCACGAAGTCGATGGTGTCGCCGTAGAACACCCCGTTCTCCGTGCGCAGATCCTGGTGCTGACGATCGTAGTGCTCGTGGCTTTCCATGATCCGTACCCCGGGAAAACCCGCGTTATTAAAGGGCGTGTGATGGCCGCCCCGGCCAAAGCGATCCAGGCGATAGACCATGCGCGCCTTCAGCTTCGGGAAAAATTGCTCCGTAAGCGCTGCCACGCGGCGGGCGAGCTGCCGGGAGGGACCGTCCACTTCCCCCCCGTAGCGGCGATAGTTCCAGCCCTCGGGACGGTACTCAGGCACGGGAATGGCTTCGGAAAATACGCGAAACTCGGCGTTGCTAATAATGCCGTCGATGCCAGCGATATTGCCGATCATGTCGTTGTTCAGGACCGCCTCTAAGCCCCAGCCTTCCTCCCGGGCCAGCGCAGCCAAATGGGCTCCGCCGTAGAGCCCCTGCTCCTCCCCGGACAGGGCGGCAAAGACGATGGACGCCGAGCGAGGCCCCGCCAGGGACAGCACCCGGGCCGCTTCGAGCACGCCAGCCAGGCCCGAGGCGTTGTCGTTGGCCCCCGGGGCGTCCGTTTCGCCATCGCTAGGATTCGACGCCCGGGAATCGATATCCCCGGCCATCAGCACGTAACGCGAAGGGTCGCGGCCGCGAAGGATGGCGAAGACGTTCACCACTTCCGTGTCCACGGGGATGCGCGTGGCCGGATCCCCGGGCACCAGGGTGCGCTGCAGGCGGACCTCCAGGCAGCCACCGCAGGCCGCGCTGATGCGCTCGAACTCATCGCGCACAAAACGCCGGGCGGCGCCGATGCCGCGCGTTTCGGACACCGTATCGGACAGGGTGTTGCGCGTGCCGAAGGCCACCAGCTGCCGGATATCCGCCTCAATGCGGGCAGGGGAAGGTGCCTCTGCAAGAGCATAGAGGTGGGCATCGAGGGCCGGGGGCGCCGGGGCCAGGGCCGGCGCAGCGAAGGAGGCCGGCGCCACCAAAGCGAGGGTCATGCCCCCAAGGACCAAGAACGACGCTAAGCGCATGGGTAACCCTCCTAGAATCGGGAGGGGTGATGGTGGGGGAATTCGCCCGGGGGGGAAAGGCCCCGGGAGCGACGCTAGGCCCCTAGGGGGCGACGAGAATCCAGCGCAAGGAGCCGTACCGCGTCGAGCTCATAGCCGGCGTGGAGGCGCTGCTCCCGGGCAAAGCCTTCAATTGCTTCGATGGGATGCCAGGCCACTTCGAGCAGCTCCCCGCGATCGAACCATTCGATGGTGCGATCGATCACCGCCGTGTAGACCCGATGAAAGGCCCCCTTGTAGCGGTAATCGCCGACCTCCCCGAGGGAGGGCACGGCAATGCGGAGCTCTTCCTGGAGCTCTCGGCGCACCGCATCTTCAGGGTCCTCGCCGTATTCGATGTGCCCCCCGGGGAGTCCCCAGTGCGCGCGCTTAAAGTTTCGTACGCCAGAGTGCACAACCATAAGAAAGTCATCGCCAGAGCGAAGAATGCAACGGGCGGTGCGCAGGCGGGGCGCGGATCGGCGGGAGAACAATCGGCTCACAGAGATGCTCAGTCGCTTTTGAAGCGTTGACTATACGCCGCCTAGATGACCCTTTCCTTAACCCCGAGATGGTAAGCTCGTGGCCAGATTTCCGCAGGGTCCGTAGGGAAGGATGGGTGATATGGCGAACATTCCTGCCAAGCTTCGACGACTGGGCG
>JAURCQ010000152.1 GCA_030828335.1 Gammaproteobacteria bacterium | reverse complement strand
AGATGCCCGTGTAGAACAGCACGCGCTCCGTGGTCGTGGTTTTTCCCGCATCGACGTGCGCGACAATGCCAATGTTGCGATAGCGTTCGATGGGTGTTTTTCGCGCCACTGGGGTCCGCCTTATACGACAACGCCCGGATGAACCGGGCGCTTAGACCGTTGGGATGGGTCTTCTTAGAACCGGTAGTGGGAGAAGGCCTTGTTGGCTTCCGCCATACGGTGCGTGTCTTCCCGCTTCTTGACAGCGCTGCCCCGGCCTTCGGAGGCCTCGAGCATTTCGCCAGCGAGGCGATGCACCATAGACTTCTCGCCCCGCTTCCGCGCGGCTTCCACCAGCCACCGCATGGCGAGGGCTTGGCGACGGGCCGGGCGCACTTCCACGGGCACCTGGTAGGTGGCACCCCCGACTCGGCGAGACTTCACCTCAACCATGGGCGCGATGGCCTCAAGGGCTTTCTCGAACACATCCACGGGCTCCCGACCACCGCGCTCTTGGACGCGATCCAGAGCACCGTAAACGATGCGCTCAGCGACGGACTTCTTCCCGTCCCGCATGAGGTGGTTCATGAACTTCGCGAGGGTTTTGTTCCCGAACTTAGGATCCGGGAGGACTTCACGCTTGGCGACAACGCGACGACGCGGCATGGTACTTTCCTTATGTCTTCAGGTGTTTCCGGGACCGAGCGCCCGGACCTTACTGCCCCCTTAGGGGCTAAAAATCGCGAGATCCTTACTTAGGACGCTTCGCGCCATACTTCGACCGACCCTGGCGACGATCCGCCACGCCGGAGGTATCCAGGGTGCCCCGGACCGTGTGATAGCGCACACCGGGAAGATCCTTCACCCGGCCGCCGCGAATCAGCACCACGGAGTGCTCCTGGAGGTTGTGCCCTTCCCCACCGATGTAGGAAGACACTTCGTAGCCGTTGGTGAGACGAACGCGGCACACCTTCCGAAGTGCGGAGTTCGGCTTCTTCGGCGTGGTGGTGTAAACGCGCGTGCACACGCCACGACGCTGCGGACACCCCTGAAGGGCCGGAACGTCGCTCTTTGCCGCCTTACGCTTGCGGGGCTTCCGCACCAGCTGGGCGATAGTCGCCATAAATCCTGCTCCATAACTCAATCGTCGCGGCCAAGTCCGCGACCCGCCAGCCCAAAGGGCCGGCTAGAAGGGCGGCGAAGTTTACGGCCGCCGCCACAACCGGTCAACTCACTCCGCGCTTATTGCTCGCGAAGCATCTCCGTCAGCGCGGCTTCGACGTCCTCCGCGGAGGCCCCCGTTTCCCGCGCCTGGCGTGCCGCCAGCATGTCGTCACGCTTGCGCTTGCGCTCGCTGTGGTAGGCCAGGCCCGTTCCCGCAGGAATGAGACGACCCACCACAACATTTTCCTTCAGGCCCCGGAGGTGATCCCGCTTACCGGTGACCGCCGCTTCCGTCAGCACCCGGGTGGTCTCCTGGAAGGAGGCCGCGGAGATGAAGGATTCCGTCGCCAGGGAAGCCTTGGTGATGCCGAGGAGCATGCGCTCCACTTCCACCGGTGCCTTATCCTCAGCCCGCAGCTTCTCGTTCGCCTCGAGCACCTGAACGTATTCCACCTGCTCACCGCGAATGTAGGTGGAATCTCCCTCGTGGACGATTTCCGCCTTCCGCAGCATCTGGCGAACGATGACCTCGATGTGCTTATCGTTGATCTTCACACCCTGGAGGCGATACACCTCCTGGATCTCGTTTACGATGTAGTTCGCCAGCGCATCGACGCCCTTCAAGCGGAGGATGTCGTGGGGCGACGCCGGACCGTCGGAGACCACTTCGCCCCGCTCCACCGTTTCGCCTTCGAACACGCCGATGTTCCGCCACTTCGGTATGAGCGTTTCCACCACATCGCCCCCTTCCGGGGTGATGACGAGGCGACGCTTGCCCTTCGTTTCCTTGCCGAAGGATACGACCCCCGTCGCCTCCGCGAGGATGGCCGGCTCCTTGGGCTTCCGGGCTTCGAAGAGGTCCGCGACCCGCGGTAGACCCCCGGTGATATCCCGGGTCTTTGACCCTTCCTGGGGCACCCGGGCGATGACGTCACCGACGCCAATCTGCTGCCCGTCCTCGATGGACAGGATGGCACTGGCCGGTAGGGCCTGCAGCACCACCAGCTCGCCCTTGTCATCGATCAGACGAATGGCCGGGCGAAGATCCTTACCGGCGGCCGGGCGATCCTTCGGATCGATGATTTCGATATTGGTCAAACCGGTGAGCTCGTCGGTCTTCCGGTTGATGGACACCCCTTCCTCGAGATCCTCGAAGACCACCTTACCGGCGTGCTCCGTGATAATCGGGTGGGTGTGGGGATCCCAGCTGGCGATCACCTGACCGGCTTCGATCTCGTCGCCATCCCGGGCCGTGATCACGGCGCCGTAGGGCAGCTTGTACTTCTCCCGCTCCCGGCCCTGGGCATCGACCACGCCGACTTCCCCGGAACGGGAAACGGCGACCAGCTCCCCGGAGCTCCGCTCCACGGTCTTGAGATTGTGCAAGCGCGCGCGACCACCGTGCTTAACCTGCACGTTGTCCACGGCCGTGGCTCGAGAGGCCGCCCCCCCGATGTGGAAGGTCCGCATGGTGAGCTGGGTGCCCGGCTCGCCGATGGACTGGGCGGCAATAACGCCGACGGACTCGCCGACGTTGACCAGGTGGCCCCGGGCCAGATCCCGGCCGTAGCAGGAAGAGCAGACGCCGTAGCGGGTTTCGCAGGTGATGGGCGAACGCACGAGAATTTCGTCGATGCCCAGCTCCTCGAGCTGATCCACCATCCCTTCGTCGAGCATGGTGCCCGCAGCAACGACCACGGTCTCGCCGTCGACGCCCAGGATATCCCGGGACACGACCCGACCGAGCACGCGCGCCGCCAAAGGCTCGACGACGTCCCCGCCTTCGATAAGCGGCGTCATAAGCAGGCCGGAGGTGGAGCCGCAATCGTGCTCGGTCACCACGAGGTCCTGGGCCACGTCGACCAGGCGACGGGTGAGGTAACCGGAGTTCGCCGTCTTCAACGCCGTATCCGCAAGGCCTTTTCGAGCCCCGTGGGTGGAGATGAAGTACTGGTTAACAGACAACCCTTCCCGGAAGTTTGCCGTGATGGCGGTCTCGATGATGGATCCGTCGGGACGGGCCATCAGGCCTCGCATCCCCGCCAGCTGACGGATCTGCGCGGGGGAGCCCCGGGCGCCGGAGTCGGCGTACATGTAGACGGAGTTGAAGGAGTCCTGCTCAACCTCTTCGCCGTCCCGGGTACGCACGGGCTCCTTGGAAAGCCCGTCCATCATGGCCTTGGCAATTTCATCGTTTGCCCGGGACCAGATATCGATGACCTTGTTGTACTTCTCACCCTGCGTCACAAGACCCGAGGCGTACTGCCCTTCGATCTCCTTGACCTCGGCTTCCGCAGCGTCAACCACGGTGGCCTTGGCGGCGGGGATCTCAAAGTCGTTAACGCCAATGGAGCAGCCCGAGCGGGTGGAATACTCAAACCCCGTGTACATGAGCTGGTCGGCGAAAATCACCGTTTCCTTCAGGCCCACGTGGCGATAGCAGGCATTGAGCAGCGCGGAAATCGACTTCTTCGTCATGGGCTTGTTCACCATGTCGAAGGGCAGCTGCTTGGGCACAATTTCACTGAACAGGGCCCGGCCGACGGTGGTATCGGTCAGCACGAGGCGCTCTTCCTGCGTCCCCTCTTCCGTTTCCACCAGCTGCGCCACGCGCACCTTCACCCGCGCATGGAGGGACACCTGACCCGAGCGGAAGGCCCGGCTCACTTCCCGCACGTCGGCGAAAGCCATGCCTTCCCCGGGGACGTTGATGGCTTCCCGGGTCATGTAATACAGCCCAAGTACCACGTCCTGGGACGGCACGATGATCGGCTCGCCGCTGGCCGGGGACAGGATGTTGTTCGTGGACATCATCAGCGCCCGTGCCTCGAGCTGAGCCTCGAGGGTCAGGGGCACGTGCACGGCCATCTGGTCGCCGTCGAAGTCGGCGTTGTACGCCGCGCAGACGAGGGGGTGAAGCTGAATGGCTTTACCTTCAATCAGCACGGGCTCGAAGGCCTGAATGCCGAGACGGTGCAGCGTCGGCGCTCGGTTCAGAAGCACCGGGTGCTCGCGGATGACGTCGGCGAGGATATCCCACACCTCCGGAGTCTCCCGCTCAACCATCTTCTTTGCTGCCTTGATGGTGGTCGCCAGGCCGCGGGCCTCGAGCTTGCCGAAGATAAAGGGCTTGAAGAGCTCAAGGGCCATTTTCTTCGGCAGGCCGCACTGGTGCAGCTTGAGAGTCGGACCCACCACGATCACGGAACGGCCAGAGTAATCGACACGCTTCCCGAGCAGGTTCTGACGGAAACGACCTTGCTTACCCTTGATCATGTCTGCGAGGGACTTCAAGGGCCGCTTGTTCGAACCGGTAATGGCGCGACCGCGACGACCGTTATCCAGCAGCGCATCCACCGCTTCCTGCAGCATGCGCTTTTCGTTGCGCACGATGATGTCCGGCGCGCTGAGGTCGAGCAGGCGCTTCAAACGGTTATTCCGGTTAATCACCCGGC
>JAURCQ010000151.1 GCA_030828335.1 Gammaproteobacteria bacterium | reverse complement strand
CTCGGGCTATCTGGTCTGGGTCGATGGGAAGGCTCGCGTCCTCATCGACATGGGCCCTGGCTCGGCGCTCCGCTTCGAAGAGTCCGGCGCCGACTTTAAGGACCTCATCGCCGTCGCCTTTAGCCAGCTCCACGTCGAGCACAGCGCTGATTTGCCCGCCTTCCTCCAGGGGGCGGCGCTCCTCCGGCGCAAGGAAGACCTCCAGATATTTGGCCCAAGCGACAGCGAAAAAACCCTCGGACTGAAAACCTGGACGCGCCGGCTCCTCGGGCCGAACGGGGCCTACCCCCACCTGGCCGATTTCTTCTCGCCCTTCTCCCAGGGCGGCTTCGAGGTGCTCCAGGAGGAAGTGGACAGCACGGGACGCAAGCCCTGGCGGGGCTTTCGCAGGGACGGCATCGCGCTTTCCGCCATCGCCACGGATCACGGCCCGGGCACGAGCCTCGCTTGGCGCGTGGACGTGGGCGACGTTGGCATCACCTTCACCGGGGACACGGGGAACCGGCGCCAAACGGTGAAGACCCTGGCGGAGGGCTCGACCATCATCGTCGGGCACCACGCCGTACCGGAAAATGTCCGGGGCTTCGCCCGGGACGAGCACATGCCTCCGTCCCAGCTCGCCAAGCTCGCCGAGGAGGCCGACGCCACCATGCTGATCCTCTCCCATCGCACCCCCCGCACCCGGGGCCGGGAGCTTCAGAGCCGGCGGGAAATCGGCACCCTCTTCAAGGGCGCGGTGCTCTTCGCCAACGACCTGGAATGCTGGGAACCCTAGGATGAGCGGCCTGGAGGATCGGGACCGCCCCTTCCTCGCGGCCTATCCCTTCGCCACACTGGTTACCCCGGCGCTTCAGGTGGCCGCCGCGCCGCTGCGGGTGGCCGGGGAAGGCCTGCTCGAGGGCCACCTGGCCCGGGCCACGGGGCGGCGCCTTGGACTCAGCGAGGGCGCTCCGCTCCTGGCGATTTTCCAGGGGCCCCACGGCTATATCAGCGCCCAGGACTATGCCCCCGAGCCCGCCGTTCCCACCTGGAACACGGTGCGCCTTGAGGTCCAGGGCACCCTAACCGTCCTTGAGGATGAAGCAGCCCGGCGCGCGGCCCTCGCCGCTCAGCTTCGGGCGCTGGAGGGACCCCACGCCCCCGCGGTAAGCGAGGCGCTCATTTCCCAGCTTCTGCCGGGCATCGTGGTCTTTCGCCTGGGCAGCTTGAGCGTTCGCCGAACCTTCAAGCTGGGGCAAAACAAGACACCGGCCACGCAAGCGCGCCTCGGGGAGGCCCTCCGCGGACGAGGCGCCGAGGCCCTCGCCGCGCTGACCGACGGCCAGGGCGGTGATCGTGATCACTGGCCACCCCTCCCCTAATCCGGAGGCGCTCCTGGCCCTCTGGTTTGGGCCCGCGCCCGCCGGCCTTCCCCCTCCCGAGATCAGAAGGCGTTGGTTCCGCGCCAGCGAAACCGAGGACGCCCGACTCCGAAGCGTGTACCTCCCGGCGCTGGAGGCCGCAACGACGGTTGAGGGCTGGCCGAGCAATACCCCTCGGGAACGGCTCGCCCGGGTGATTCTGCTGGATCAGCTTCCGCGCCACTGCTTTCGTGGCGAGGCCCAGGCCTTCGCCTTCGATGCCCTGGCCCGCACGGAGGCGAAAGCCGCCCTCGCTCGCGGCGATGAAGCTCACCACGCCCCGGCGCAGCTGCTCTTTTTGACCATGCCCTTTCGCCATAGCGAAGCCCTGGCCACGGTCTGCGCCCTGCGCCAGCGCTACCGCGTCTGGATGCGCCGCTGGGAGGGCCATGCCCAGGCGCCGCTCATCCTCGATTTTGACCGGAGTGCGGCCGGCCTCGAAGGGCGCCTTCGCCGCTTCGGGCGCGATCCCTGGCGCAATACGGTCCTGGGTCGAGTCTCGACGGCGGACGAACGGGCCTTTCTCGCCCGCCGAGAAAAAAGGACGCGTTGAACGCTTGAAATGCCGGGGCTCCTCGGCGACCCTTGCGCTGCGGGCGAGCGCCTGCATCCCGGGCCGCTTTGGAGGACACCCATGACCTCAGATGACGCCCTCTTCCTCGCTGAAATGGATGGCGTGGCGCCCCTCGCGGAGAGCCACCTACGGGTGCGGGCGGAAAGCCCCGAGGCCCCCTCCCTGGCCCAGCTGGCCCGGCGCCAGGCCGCCGCGAATTCGGCAAAGGACAACAACACCCTTACCCTCGGGGAAGTCCCCCCCGTAGACCCCTTCGATGAGATCGCCTTCAAGCGGGATGGGGTGCAAACGGGGGTGTATCGCAAGCTTCGCCTCGGCCGCTATCCCCAGGAGGCGACCCTCGATCTCCACCGCATGACGGTCCGGGAAGCTCGGGAGGCGGTGTGGCGCTTTGTGCATGACGCCCAGCGTGCGGGGCTTCGCAGCGTCATCATCACCCATGGCCGGGGGGACCGAAGCGAAACCCCCGGGCGGCTCAAAAGCTACGTCGCCCACTGGCTACCGACCCTTCCCCTGGTGCTCGCCTTTCACAGCGCCCAGCGCCACCACGGTGGCTATGGCGCCTGCTATGTGCTGCTTCGAAAAAATGCGGAAAAGCGGCAGGACAACCGGGAGCGCCACGCCCGGCGCACGCCCCTCGGAGGCCGCTAGAGCTCTAGGGCCATGGCGCAGCGGTCCCGAAGGCCGGCGTCCCGTTCCGCGGCGAGGGCCTCCGCAAGGTGGGGCGGCAGGGTGGCCTCGTCTAGGAAAGAAAAGCCAAAGCGCGCGTAGAAGGGCCCGTTAAAGGGCACGGTACGGAAGGTTGTCAGGGTAAGCCGGGTGCAGCTGCGTCCTCGGGCCCAGGCGCAGCTGAACGCCAACAGGGCCCGCCCCACACCCCGGCCCCCAAAGGCGGGGGGCACGTCGAACTCCCGAAGCCAACCGTCTTCCCCCCGCTGATCGAGCAAGGCGAAGCCGCAGAGCGCATCGTCCTGCTCGGCGACGATGAGCCGGTCCTCCCGCAGCGCAAGCTCAAGCACGGCGTCGGTCATGGAGGGCGGCGCGGCCGCCAGTTCGGGCTGGGCCGTCTCTAAAAATCGCTCCGCCGCTGCGCGCTCGAGGGCGGGAATTTCCGGAAGATCGAAGGCCAGCGCGCTGCGGATCAGCACGGTCACGGCGTGAGCGGCTTTTCAAGCTCAAGAAGGCGGGGCCGAAACCCCAGCTGTTGGTAGGTGGCCCGCGCCCCTTCGTTGGCCGCGAGGACCTGGACCCGCAGGGTAGCGCTGCCCCCTTCCCGAGCAAAGGCCTGGGCTACGGACAGGAGCGCCCGGGCCGCACCCTGGCCCCGAAAGGCGGGGTAAACGAAGAGTTCCCCGAGGCTAGCGTAGGTGCGCTGCCCCTCTGCCAGAGCGCTATCCGTGACCCGAGCCAGCACACAACAAAACCCGGCCAGCTGGCCCTTCCGCTCTGCAAGAAAGATCGCCCCGCGAAAGGCCATGCAGCGCTGCACCATGGCGTCCACGTAGCGCGGCGCCACGGCCGCGCCCTCGGGAAGGCGCGGTTCCACCGCGCGCTCGAAATCCTGGAGCGCCGCCACCGCCTCGATGAGCACGGCTCGCTCCTGCCGTGGATCGCAGCGGCGAAGGGAAAAGGGTTGATCGCCCTCGGTCATGGCGCCCGCTCCAAGAAACCAGCGGCCATTCTTCGCTCCCCGGCGGCCCAGGGCAAGGGCGTGAGGCCAGCCTTTCCCTTGCGAAGCCTGCGAGGCCTGCCTACTATCTCGGCTGCAACGCCTAAGGGGTGGCCTGAACGATCGCAGGCCTGAGACGTTTTCCGCGAAAACGGACCCTTTGAACCTGATCCGGTTAGCACCGGCGTAGGGATAGGTGGCCATTTTCGCTATGCCCCTCACCTCACCGCTTCCGGGTCTTCATCTCTCGAGAGAAGGAGACTGTCATGCTGTCTAAGTGTTTTCGCGCAGGCCCCTTACTTCTGGGCCTGAGCCCCCTCGGTCTCTTGGCGAGCCCCGCGCCCCTAGAGGAAATTGTCGTTACCGGCGCCCTCCAGCCCCGAACCCTCCAGGAACTGCCTACGGCCGTCACGGTCTTCACCCAGGCCGACCTAGAGGCCCGGGGCCAGAGTCACCTGGAAGGGCTCCTCGCCGAGAGCCCCAACGTCAACGCCGCCAACGGGGGCGGCCGGGCGCGCTTTTTCCAAATGCGTGGCATTGGGGAGCGAGGCCAGTTCAGCGAACCCCTTAACCCCTCCGTGGGGCTGATCCTCGACGGCGTCGATCTCTCCGGGGCTGGCGGGGCGGCTCAGCTTTTTGATCTCGCGGCGGTGAACCTGTTCCGCGGTCCTCAACCGGGACGCTATGGGGCTAACGCCCTCGCGGGGCTCATGGTGCTCGAAAGCGCGGCGCCGCCGGCGCCCGGGGCTTCGAGCACGGGAACGCTCACGGCGGAGGGCGGCAACCTCGGCACCTACGGCCTGGCCGGCGCCTTCGGCACGCGCCTCTCGGACCGCCTGGGGGTGCGCGTAGCGGCCTTCGATCGGCAAAGTGATGGCTGGATGCGGAACCAAACCCTAGGCCGGGACAACACGGGGAACTACGACGAGCGCGGCGCCCGGCTGCGCCTGGCCTATGCCCTCGGTCCC
>JAURCQ010000150.1 GCA_030828335.1 Gammaproteobacteria bacterium | reverse complement strand
ATAGCGCCGCCTCCGTTCCCTCCACCCCCAAAGTTTTGGACCTTGCGCTTCGCCGCTACGGCAGCGGCAATTTCAGCTGGGAAGAACTGGTCACCCCCGCCGCGGAGCTGGCGGATAGAGGGGTCATCCTCGGGCCCTTTCGGGCCCGGGCCTTCCAGTTCTACGGCGCCGCCCTCGCAGAGCAGGACGCCGCCCGGCGCCTCTTCCTTCACCCCGAGGGGCGGCCCTGGGTCACCGGGGACCGATTCCGCCAGCCCGTGCTGGCCCAAACCCTTCGGCGTTTGGCCGAGGCCGGGGCGGAGGATTTCTATCGCGGCGCCATTGCCCAGGCCATTGCCGAGGACATGGTGGCCAACGGCGGCTGGATCACCGCCGAGGATCTCGCGACCTTCCCCGAGCCGGCCATCGTTGAGCCCCTTCGGGCGACCTACCGGGGTTACGAGATCGCCACCCTGCCGCCGCCCTTCGGCGGCTGGGTCCTCCTGCAGCTGATGAAGGTGCTCGAGCAGATGCCCCTGGCGCCGCGACAGCAACCCGGGGCGCCCCGGCAACTGCAGCTGCTTGAGGCCATGCGCATTGCCCACGGCACCCGGGACCGCGACCCCGTGCCAAGCTTCACGAATTACGAGAAGGACGTCGCGAAAAAGATCTCCGAAGCGGAAGCCGCCCGCCTATGGTCCGAAAAGGGCGAGACCACGCACTTTTCGGTTGTGGATGATGAAGGCTGGGTCGTGGCCGTCACCCAAAGCATCGACAGCTACTTCGGAGCCAAGGTTGCCCACCCCACCCTTGGCTTCCTGTACAACAACTACATGCAGGGGTTTCGCCTCGAGGACGACGGCAGCCCCTATGTGCTGAAGCCTCGGGAAATGGTGCTCTCCTCCATGACGGGCACCATCGTGAGCAAAGCCGGCCAGCCCCTCCTGGTCCTAGGAAGCCCGGGCAGCGAACGCATTATTTCTGCCGTCGCCCAGGTAACCAGCCAATGGCTCGATGGGAAACGGGACATTGAAAGGGCGGTCAGCGCCTATCGAGTTCACGGCACCCCGAGAAACGCCGCGTTCATTGAGGGGCCTGAGCTCTCTCGAGAGCTCCTCGCGAGCCTGGTTCGGGCGGGCTTTTCCCTGGAGCGCCCCCGTTACGGGGTCTCGGATAGCTATCTGGATCCCTATTTCGGCGGCGTTCATGCCATTGCCTGGGAAGAGGACCGCTGGGTCGGCGCCGCCGACCCCCGGCGCGATGGAGCGGTTAAGGCCGCGAAGAACACTCGGTGAACATCGCCCCCATCACGGAGCTTCCCCGGGCGTTTCAAACGCTCATCACGAGCGCCGAAGCCGAGGGCTTTCAGGCGCTGACCACGCTAGCCCGAAATTTCGAAGGCGGAACCAATCGCTTCGCCCGCGCCGGAGAAGTATTGCTGACGCTCTGGGATGGGGAGGTTCTGCTTGGCATCGGCGGTCTAAATCGAGACCCCTATTTCCCAGAGCGCGTGGTCGGCCGGCTACGCCATCTTTACGTGCTTCCTTCCCTTCGAAGCCAGGGCCTCGGGCGCAGCTTGGTGGAAGCCTTGGAAGCTCGCGCCCAGGGTGTCTTCCCCGTGCTCCAATTATTTACTCAATCACAAAGGGCAGGCGCCTTCTACGAGGCCCTGGGCTATCAACCGATCCAGGGCGAAACCAAGGTCAGTCACCGCAAGGCCATCGCCTTCACGCCCTAGATCGACAGATCGTTTAGGTTGTAATCCCGAATGATGCGTTCCCAATTCTCCGGCGTGAACGCAAGCTCCCCCTCCCGCCCAGCAAGGGGCGCGTAGGAGAAGCGCGGCGCCTCCGGGTAGTGCTGAGCCCGGGCGTCGATGGCGACGGCAATCACCTTTGAGCGCGCCTCAATGCGGGCCTCATCGTAGACCACCGACCCCTCTTCGCTGAGCGCCCCCTTCGCACCGAGCACGGACGCCCGGCGGTGAAAACCAAAGGTCAAAGACGCGCGAAAGTCCCGGGAGGTATTGGCGAAGGAGCCGTGCAGGGCCTGACGATTCGCGATGGTGACGTCTCCAGCCCGGCACGCCAGGGGGACCGCATCGGGCAGCTGTTCTTCCCCACCGTTAGCCGCAAGGCGAGCCGGGATGTCAATTTTTCCCTCCCGGTGGCTCCCAGGCACGACCCAGAGGCAGCTGGCCGCAGAGGTATCGTAGAGCTGCACCTGGAAGTTAAAGCCGTGAATGCCCGGATCCCAGGCCGGATTGTCCCAATGCGTGACCCCATCCTGATGCCAGGACACCGCACCGCCCTGCCCCGGCTGCTTAATAAAGATCGCGTCGTTGTAAGGGACAAAATCATCGCCATTGATGGAAGCGGCCACCGCGAGGAGCTGGGGGTGGCCATAGAGGCGCAGACCACTCGCCATGGTTTGGCACATGCCGGTCATGAGGAACACGACCTTGGGGGCAGCCTCATCGCCGAAGGCCGGCTGGCGCATTTTAACGGGATGGCGACCGCCGAGGGCTGCGGTCCCGCCCCAGGGATCCACCAGAGGGCGGATCAGGGAGAAGACGGGGCGCGCAAACTCCTGGCCGTAGGCCGGGCGCCCGTGCCGATCCACCGTCGCCCCGTTATCCACGGGAGCGCGCTCGAGCAGCGCGTCAAGCTCGCCTCGCAGGACCCCAAGCTCCGCCTCATCGATAACGTTTTCAAAAACGTAAAAGCCTGTGCGCTCGTAGGCCTCGAGGATCTCCGGGACCAGCCGCCCGTCGGGACCCAGCCGCAGGGGCCCGCGATTGCCTAGGGCCTCCGCGCGCTTGAGCCCTGCCTGTGCGTAGGTCGCCATGGCCTCGGCATGGGCCGCCGCCGTCATCCCTTGCGTCATCACCCGTCTCCCTGCTTTCCAGTGCCCAGAGATAGCGCGCCGGGGATGTCCTGTCCACCCGAGCCTTGGCAGCGCGGGCCCCAGGGCGTAGCGTTTTCCTCACGATTACGCGGGGAGGCGTGATTCCCATGATCCTTGAGCCCCTAGCGGGGAAGACCTTCGGCGCCGTGGTGCGCGGGCTGTCCCTCGCGACCTTGTCCGACGACACCTTTGCCGCGGTGCATGACGCGTGGCTGCGCCACGGCCTGCTCATCTTCCCTGAGCAGCACTTAAGCCGTAGTGAGCAAATCACCTTCGCTAAGCGCTTTGGGCCCTTAGTACCCGGCCTTGAGGCCGCTGCCATCAGCAATCTCCGCGCCGACGGCACGCTCCGGGATGCCCCGGACGATGACATGATGAAAATCATTCGCGGCAATATGGAATGGCATCAGGACAACACCTACATGCCTGTGCAGGCCAAGGGCGCGGTGTTCAGTGCCCAGATCGTGCCCAAAACCGGCGGTGAGACAGCCTTCGCCGATCTGGAAGCAACCTGGGATACGCTAGAGCCCACGCTCCAGGCGCGCTGCGAGGCCCTGCAGGCTTACCACTCGCTGGTGGAAAGCCAGCGGCGCCTTGGGGAAAGAACGAAGACAGAGGGGAGCGAGTACATGGGCTATGGGTTAGACGTTGCCGGCAGCCCCCTACGCCCCCTGGTGAAGGTTCACCCCGAAACGGGACGGAAGAGCCTGGCGGTGGGCCGTCACGCCTACGCCATCGAGGGCCTGGAAAACGATGATGCTCTGGCGTTAATTGGCACCCTACTCGATCACGCCGTGGCCGCGCCGGAACGAGTGGTCGAGCACCGCTGGAGCGCGGGAGACGTCGTCCTGTGGGACAACCGGCGCCTCCTCCACCGAGCCCAGCCCTGGGACTTTTCCGAGCCCCGGGTGATGACCCACTCGCGCCTTGCGGGGGACCCGAAGACCGAAGGCGCCCCCCTAGGCGCCCCCTTAGGCGCTTAGCCCAAGCTCAGCCACCAGCGCGTCGCGCATTACAAACTTCTGAATCTTCCCCGTGACGGTCATGGGGAAGGCGTCCACGAAGGCGATGTATTTAGGCACCTTAAAGTGCGCAATGCGCTCGGCGCAGAAGCTGCGCACCTCGTCTTCGGTCAGCGTCGCCCCCTCCCGAAGCTGGATCCACACCGCCACCTGCTCCCCGAACTTTTTATCGGGCACGCCAAAGACCTGGGCCTCCTGGATAGCCCGATGGGTGTAGAGGAACTCCTCCACTTCCTTCGGATAAATGTTCTCACCGCCGCGAATGATCATGTCCTTCAGGCGGCCGACGATCTGCACGTAGCCTTCCTCATCCATGACCGCAAGATCGCCGCTGTGGAGCCACCCCGCCTCATCGATGGTTTCCGCGGTGCGCTCTTCATCGCCCCAGTAGCCCCGCATGACGGAGTAGCCCCGGCAGCACAGCTCCCCCTTCGCGCCAAGGGGAACCACCCGGCCCTCTTCATCGATGATCTTTACCTCTTGATGGGGACCGCACTGACCAACGGTGGAGACGCGCTTTTCAAAGGGCGCATCAATCGCCGTCATGTGATTCACCGGGCTCGTCTCCGTCTGCCCATAGCAAATGATGACTTCCCCCATGTGCATGTCGTGGTTCGCCCGCTTCATGACCTCCACCGGGCACAAGGCCCCGGCCATGATCCCCGTACGCAGGGAACTCAGATCGAAGATAGAAAACCTGGGTGCCTCCAGCATGC
>JAURCQ010000014.1 GCA_030828335.1 Gammaproteobacteria bacterium | reverse complement strand
CCTTTGCCTGGCTAGCGGCGGCGCACTGCCGCGGCTTACCGGGAAACGTGCCAGCGGTCACCGGCGCCCAGGGGCCTCGGGTACTCGGGGCCTACTTCCCGGCCTAGCTAGATTGCGAAGGAGTTTCCGCAGCCGCAGGTGGCCGTGGCGTTGGGGTTGTCGATGACGAACTGCGCGCCGGAGAGGTCTTCGCGGTAGTCGATATTGGCGCCCACGAGATAGGGATAGCTCATGGGGTCGACGAGGACCGTGATGCCATCGCGCTCCACCGACGCGTCGTCTTCCGCCTGGGCCTCATCAAAGGTGAAGCCATAGGAAAATCCCGAGCAGCCGCCCCCGGTGACAAAGACGCGCAGCTTTAGCGCTTCGTTCCCTTCCCCCTCAATGAGCTCGCGCACCTTCACCGCGGCGGCTTCGGTGACGGACAGGGTTTGGGGCACTTGCGTTTCAATCATAGGGAAACCCTCAACTAAGGCTCCGAATTATGGACCCCTTCCCTGGGAATTCCAACGGTGAAGGTCGGATATTGCCTGCCCGCGCTGCGAGGGGCCCTGGTAGACTGCGTCTTTACTCACTGCGGGGGCAGGGTCGTGTACCTATGGGTTAAGGCCTTTCACATCATCTTTATGGTCTGCTGGTTCGCCGGCATTTTTTACCTCCCTCGCCTGTTTGTGCACCACGCCATGAGTGAGGACGCCGCGACCCGGGAACGGCTGGCCATCATGGAGGGCAAGCTTTACCGCTTCGTCACCCCCTTTATGGCGCTGACCCTTGCCCTCGGCGTGTGGATGCTCTGGCTGGCCCCAGGGCTACTGAGCCAGGGCTGGATGCACGGCAAGCTCGCCCTGGTGGCGTTGCTGGTGGTCTACCACTTCCGCTGTGGTCAGCTGGTCCGTGCCCTGGCCCAGGGGCCTACGCCCCACAGCCATCGCTACTACCGCATTTTCAATGAGCTGCCCGTGCTGGCCCTCTTCCCCATTGTGCTATTGGTGGTATTGAAGCCCTTCTAAGCCTTGAGCCCCCCGCAGCTCGGCCCGCACAATGCGGGCCTGCGCCCCGTCACCGTTCCAAGGGAACCTTTTAGACCATGACCGACCCCAAGCTGACCAATGACCGCTCTGAACAGCTCTTTGCCCGCGCCTGCGAAGCCATCCCCGGCGGCGTCAATTCTCCCGTCCGGGCCTTCCGCGGCGTCGGCGGTACGCCTATCTTCATGCGCGAAGCCGAGGGACCCTACCTCCACGACGAGGACGGCAACCGCTACATCGACTACATCGGCTCCTGGGGCCCCATGATCCTTGGGCACGGCGCCCCGGCAGTGAAGGCTGCGCTATACGAGCAGATTGATCGTGCGGTGAGCTTTGGCGCCCCCACGGGCCTGGAAGTGGCCATGGCAGAGCAGGTCATGAGCATGGTGCCGTCCATGGCCCAGGTACGCATGGTGAACTCGGGAACGGAAGCGACCATGAGCGCCCTGCGCCTCGCGCGCGGTTTTACGGGACGAGACTGCGTAGTGAAGTTTGAAGGCTGCTACCACGGCCACGTCGATTCGCTCCTGGTCAAGGCGGGCTCCGGCGCGCTGACCCTGGGCCAGCCGGACTCCCCCGGGGTGCCTGCGGACCTGGCGCAACACACCCTGACCTTGCCCTACAACGATGTGGAGGCGGTCACGGCCCTTTTCGCCGCGCGCGGCTCGGAAATCGCCTGCGTTATCGTCGAGCCCATCGCGGGCAATATGAATTGCATTCCCCCGGATCAGGCCTTTCTCGACGCCCTTCGGGCGCTCTGCTCGGACGCCGGCGCCCTTTTGATCTTCGATGAGGTCATGACGGGCTTTCGCGTCGCCCCCGGCGGCGCCCAGAGCCTCTACAACATCACACCGGACCTCACGACCCTCGGCAAGGTGATTGGGGGCGGTCTTCCCGTAGGGGCCTTTGGAGGGCGCGCAGACGTGATGGCGGCGCTGGCCCCCGTGGGTCCGGTGTATCAAGCGGGCACCCTGTCCGGGAACCCCCTGGCCATGGCAGCCGGGCTCACCACGCTGCAAACCCTGGCCGCCCACCCCGAGCTATACACCGCCCTGGGGGCGCAAACGGACCGGCTCATGGAGGGCGCTCGGGAGCGGGCCGCAGCGCACCAAATCCCCTTCACGACCCAGCACGTTTGCGGCATGTTCGGCATGTTCTTCTCCGAGGGTCCGATCCGCAATCTGGCCGACGTTCAGCAATGCGATGTTCCGCGCTTCACGCGCTTCTTCCACGCCATGCTCGAAGCGGGGGTTTACCTTGCTCCGTCGGCCTACGAGGCGGGCTTTATCTCCGCGACCCATGACGATGCGGTCATCGACGCCACCCTAGACGCCATGGACCGCGCCTTCGCGGCCTGCCGCTAACGCAAAGGAATCCCCATGCACTATCACGTTTACGGCCTCGGCAATGCGCTGGTCGACATGGAGTACGAGATCAACGATGGCTTTCTTGCCCAGCACGAGATTGCCAAGGGACATATGACGCTGGTGGAGGCAGAGCGCCTCCTGCAGCTCAGCGGGGACCTTGCGGACCACGCGCCCCGGCGCTGCAGCGGCGGTAGCGCGGCGAACTCCCTCATGGCCGTCAGCGCCCTCGGGGGCAAGGCGTTCTACAGCTGCAAGGTCGCGGACGACGATGTCGGCCACTTCTTCGTCGAGGACATGCGGGCTGCGGGGGTGGAAACGAACGCCCACGAACAGCGTGGGAACGGCATCACGGGGCAGTGCCTGGTGCTCATCACCCCGGACGCCGAGCGCAGCATGAACACGTTTCTGGGGATCTCCGGAAGCCTTAGCGAGGCCGACGTGGACACGCAGGCGCTAGAGGCTGCGGATATGCTCTACCTTGAGGGCTATCTCTGCACATCGCCGACGGCGCGGGATGCGGTGATCCATGCCCGGGAGCTGGCGGAGCGCCGGGGCCTTCGCACCGTCGCCTCCCTTTCCGATCCGTCCGTCGTGCAGTTTTTCGGCGACGACATGCGCGCCATGCTGGGCAGCCACGTCGACCACCTGTTCTGCAACGAAGAAGAGGCCCTGGCCTGGACCGGAGCCAGCACCCTGGAGGACGCCTTTTCGAGCCTGAAGGACTTCGCTACCAGCTTCGCGATCACCCGGGGCGCCGAGGGCTCCCTCCTGTGGGATGGGACCGCTCGCCACACCATTGCTACGGCACCGATCAAACCGGTGGATAGCAACGGCGCGGGGGACATCTACGCTGGGGCTTACCTCTATGGCCTGGGCCAGGGCTGGCCCCACGAGAAGGCCGCCGAGCTCGCGAGCCGCGCCGCCGCCCGCCTGGTCGCCCGCTTTGGAGCGCGGCTGCCGGTGGAAGACTACCCGGGGCTCTTGAACGGCTAGGGCCCTCGCGTCGCCACGGGGCGCCCTGCCAGGAAGGCCTCGAGGCGCCCGAGCGCCTCGTCTAAATCAGCCAGGGGCGCGGTGTAGGAAAAGCGTACGCTCCGCCCCGCGCCTTGCACCCCGAAGTCCGTACCTGGCGTAGCGGCGACCGCGGCCCGCTCCAGTAACGCCCGGCAGAAGGCCTCGCTATCAGGCTGCTCCGGCGGTAGCGTCGCGTAGACGTAGAACGCCCCTTCGGGCACCACGGGCACAGAAAACCCCAGGGCCCTAAGCCCGGCCACCAGCCGGTTCCGTGCCCGAAAGTAGGCGAGGCGCCGTGCCTCATGGCGCGGCATCACCTCCGGATCCAGGGCCGCCAGCGCCCCGTGCTGTCCGACGGTGGAAGGCGCGATGTAGGCGTTCTGAGCCAGCTTCTCGATCGCGGGAATGGCCGCCCGAGGGGCCACCAGCCAGCCCACGCGCCACCCCGTCATTCCGAAGTACTTCGAAAAGCTGTTCACGAGAAACTCATGGTCCGCGCCGCCGTGAAGACTAAGGATCGTTCCCACCCGGTCCTGGGGCAGAACCCCGTGGGCTGGCAAGGTGGGCTGATCGTTGAGCGCCAGGGGGTAGGTCAGCCCCTGGTAGATTTCATCGAAGAGCGCCCAGCCACCGCGAGCGGCGGCCGCCTCGGACAGGCCCTCAAGCGCCGCGCGGCTGCTTACGGCCCCCGTGGGGTTCGCCGGCGACGCCAGCACCACCCCCCGAGTTCGGGGACCCCAGGCCTTGGCCACGTCGCGCTCCGTCAGCGCAAAGCCCGTCTCCGCCGAGAGCGACATCAGCGATGCCCTCGCCCCAAAGAGCAGGGGGAAATAGCGATTGCAGGGATAGGCGGGATCGCCCAAAAGGACCTCATCCTCCGGGTCCAACAGGAGGGCAGACAGGAGCATAAGCGCCCCCGTGGCTCCCGCGGTCACCACCACCCGCTCCGGGTCAAGATCAACGTTATGATAGGTGCCATAGTAGGCAGCAATGGCCCGGCGCAGGGCAGGCAGGCCCAGGGCCGGGGTGTAGGCCGTTTCCCCCCGGGCCAGCGCTGCGGCGCCGGCGTCGCGAATGAAAGGGTCGGAGGGCTCCCGCGGCTCCCCCACCTCCATGTGGATGACCCGATGCCCTTCAGCCTCGAGGCGCTGCGCGGCATCGACGATGTCCATGACGCGGAAGGAATGGATATGGCGCAGTCGCTCTGCAAGGCGCATGGCACGGGTCTCATGGCGAATCGGGAGGGGAATTGTCCCCGCGGCTCTGGACCCTGTCGAGGGTTAGAGCGATGAGCGCCCCCTCCTACTGCGGTCGCTTTGCCCCATCGCCCACCGGCGCCCTGCACCTAGGGTCGCTCTGCACCGCCGTCGCGAGCTGGCTGGACGCCCGGGCAGCCCTTGGCGCCTGGCGCCTTCGCATCGAAGACATTGATCCGCCCCGGGAGATACGCGGCGCCGACACCGCTATTCTTCGGTGCCTAGAAGCCCACGATCTTGGCTGGGACGGCCCGGTCCTTTTTCAGAGCCAACGCACCGACGCCTACGCCGCCGCTCTAGACCACCTGCGCCAGGCTGGCCTGACCTATCCCTGTGACTGCACCCGGCGCGCCCTTCGTGCCCAAGGCGGGCCCTATCCAGGCATCTGCCGGACGCGCCCCGCGCCCCCCCCGGGGCCCCATGCCATTCGCTTTCGCGTCCCCGAGGAACCGGTCTGCTTCGAGGATCGGCTGCACGGCCGCCAGTGCGAAACCTTGCCCAGCCGCAGCGGCGACTTCATTTTGAAGCGCCGGGATGGGCTTTGGGCCTACCAGCTGGCGGTAGTGGTGGACGATGCCGCGCAGGGCATCACGGATATCGTCCGCGGCGAAGACCTGCTGAACTCTACGGCACGGCAGATCGCTTTGCAGAAGGCCCTCGCCTACTCCACGCCCCGCTATCTTCACCTGCCCCTGGTGGTGGATGCGGCGGGGCAAAAGTGGGCGAAGCAGACCGGCGCCCCTGCCCTGGACCATGCCCAGGCGCGGACCAACCTGCACCGGGCCCTCACACTTCTGGGCCTCCAGAGCGACCCCCAGACCCCTTGCCATCGCCAGCTCGACGAGAGCCTTCGGCAGTGGCCTGAGGTCACGCTGCGACGGGGGCCCCTTACCCTTGAGGAAAACCTCGCTTAGGGCCAGATTCTGTTACCATCGGTAGCGTTTCCTGGGGCTAGCAGGTGGTTATGCGCACCGTTTTGCTGCTTGAGAACGACGACGTCGCACCGGGCGAGCTGGCCAGCCAGCTCGAAGCCCTGGGCTATGCCGTTCACCAGCCTCGAACTCTGCTGGAAGCCCGGCGCCAAAAATCCACGGACTTCTCCGTCGTGATCACAGATCTTCGCGTGGCCGGGGGCCTCGGCACCGATCTCATCCCCTGGTCCCAGGGGACGCCCGTCCTGGTGCTTGCAAGCGACGCCACCATTCGCACCGCGGTGGATGTCATGAAGCTCGGGGCAGCGGACTTCCTCCCCCGCCCCTTCACCCCCGATGAGCTCGAGCATTGGCTCCAGCGCGTAGCCCGGGACCAGCGCACGGCCCGGGGGCCGGTGCCCGCCCAGGCCCTTCCAGGGCGCCCCGTGGCCGGCATGATCGGCTCCTGTAGCGCCATGCGTCTGCTCTACGAACGCATTCGCAAGGTGGCGCCGACGGAATCAACGGTGCTTGTGCTCGGAGAATCGGGAACGGGGAAGGAGCTCGTGGCCCGCGCACTCCACGAGCAAAGCGGCCGAGCGGCGGCCCCCATGATCTCCCTGAACTGCGCGGCCATTCCCGACTCACTCATCGAATCCGAGCTCTTTGGCCATGAAAAGGGGGCCTTCACCGGTGCGGGGAGCGCCCGGCAAGGCTTAGTCGAGGCCGCCACGGGAGGGACGCTATTTCTCGATGAGATTGGCGAGCTGCCCCTGGAGGCCCAGGCGCGGCTTCTCCGCGTGCTTCAGGAGGGGGAAATTCGACGCCTCGGCGCCGTGGAAACGCGGAAGGTGGATGTGCGCCTCATTGCCGCTACCCACCGGGACCTCCGCCAGCTGGCTCAAACCGGGCGCTTCCGCGAGGATCTCTTCTATCGCCTGAACGTGGTGAACCTGACCCTTCCGGCGCTCCGGGATCGGGGCGACGACATCCTTGAGCTCTCGGAGCGGCTTCTCGAGCGGGCCTGCGTGAAGCTTCAGAAAATTCGGCTACGGTTTAGCGAAGCTGCGCTGGCTGCGCTGGCGGCCCACCGCTGGCCGGGCAACGTCCGGGAGCTCGAGAACGCCGTGGAGCGGGCGGTCATCCTGGCCGACGGGGAAGAAATCACGCCGGAAAACCTCGCGCTGGGGGGCCACTTCGGCGGACCCGGGGTCCCCGCGGAACCCGCTGCCGTAGCGGACGCGGCCCCTGCACCGCCCCCCCAGGAGGGTGCGGCCAGCCTAGAGGACTATTTCGTCCGTTTTGTGCAGGAAAATGAAGGCCGCTTGACCGAAACTGCGCTAGCGGAGCAGCTGGGCATCAGTCGGAAGTCTCTGTGGGAGCGCCGCCAGCGCCTTGGCATTCCTCGCCGCAAGAGCAAGCCCTAGGCAGAAGTGTTACCTAAGAACCCAAATTAGTTGGGAAGTAACACTTTTAGGCGTCTAAGTAACACTCCCTTCGGTAACACTTTCCCCTTTTGCCCCCGGAAGCCTGCTTCAAAAATTCATAACTCATTGTTTTAATTGGTAACACTAAGATTTCCAGAAACTTGGCACGGTACTCGCTTAGGTTAATACAGCGACGCGTGGGGCGTTGCTTTCAGCCCAACTCTTGGGGGGGAGGGGCTGATCGAGAGGTCAACTCAGCGGTTTCGACCGCGGCCCGAACGCCGGAGAGCCAGGGCCCTGTCTACGGATAGTCGAGTTGCACTCTTAAGGGCTAAGGCACCTGACTCCGTGCCTGGCCTTGACGGGATAGGGCCCGTCGCTGTCCGACAGCCGCACCCGTGAGGGTGAGAAGAACAAATCGGTGACGGCAGCATGAAAGGGAAAGGTCGTGGGGGCCTTTCCCTTTTTTCTTTTCAGCCACTTACCGAATTCGCCGATTCCGCCCCGAGGGTCCGTGGAACCCGGAAGCCTGCTATGCTCGGCCTTTTAGCGAGACCTTAAGCTCGGTGACGGATAACGAAGGCAACGCGCGCGATCTCCCCCGGCCCCCGGCCCTTGTGAACACGCAGGCGACGGTAGTGCCCCGGCAAGATCACCCCATTTCCCGCAAGGCGATTAGCAGTGGCGCCGTGAAGGTGCTTTATCGCCTGCTCGATGCGGGGCATCAGGCTTTCCTGGTCGGCGGAGGGGTCCGTGATCTCCTTCTGGGCGGCCAGCCCAAGGACTTCGACGTCGCCACCGATGCCGCGCCGGAAGTGGTCCGTGATCTCTTTAGCAATGCCCAACTGATTGGCCGGCGCTTTAGGCTTGTCCATGTCCGCTTTGGGCGGGAGATCGTCGAAGTCGCAACCTTCCGGGCCCTAAGCGACGACACCGCCGCCGCCCCGGTTGACGCCAGCACCTTGCCGCGACGCCGAGACCGGGGAAAGGACGAGCCGGCCTCGGCCCTCAGTGAGGACGGCATGATCCTTCGGGACAACGTCTACGGCACCATCGACGACGATGCCCTGCGCCGAGATTTCACGATCAACGCGCTCTATTACACCCCCGCCGACTTTGCGATCTACGACTTTGCCGATGGCCTTAAGGATCTCGAAGCCCGGCAGATTCGACTCATCGGCGATCCAGAGCACCGCTACCGGGAAGATCCCGTGCGCATGCTTAGGGCCATTCGCTTCGCAGCGAAGCTGGATTTCGACCTGGCCCCGGAGACCGACGCCGCCATTGCCCCCGTGCGCGAACGCCTCATGGATGTGCCTCCGGCCCGGCTCTTCGATGAGGTGGGCAAGCTATTCCTTCACGGCCACGGCGAAAAAAGCCTTACGCTGCTGCGCCACTACGGCCTATTTGGTCTTCTCTTCCCCGAGGCGGAAGAAGCGTTCACGGAGCAGCCCACAGCCTTAGCGCTAGCGGAAGCCGCCCTAGAAAGCACCGATGCGCGGGTCGCCGAAGGTAAGCCGGTTACCCCGGCGTTTCTTCTGGCCGCCTTCCTTTGGGCGCCGCTTCAGCAGCGGACCCTCGAGCTGCGGGACGATGGCCTCCGGCCCCTCGAGGCGCTTCAGGAAGCCATGCGGGCACTCCTGGCGGAGCAGCAGCAACACACCACGATTCCTCGGCGCCTCACCACTTTTATGCAGGAAACCTGGACCCTTCAAAGCCGCCTCCAGCGGGGGGCGCGACGCGCCGACACGCTTATTGCCCATCCCCGTTTCCGCGCGGCCTATGATTTCCTTGTCCTGCGGGAGTCGGTGGGTGAAGCCACGGATGACATGGGCGCCTGGTGGACCACCTACCAGGAAGACCATGAAACCCCGGTCCCGAGCCACGCGCCCCGGGAAGAACGACGGCCCCGCCGGCGCCGCCGGCGTCGTCCCGCAAGGCCCTCAACCCCATGAGCACGGGCGTTCCGCAGAGCATCGCGGTGGAAGGCCCCATCGGCGTGGGCAAAACTAGCCTCGCCGAGCGCCTCGGGGAGGCCCTGGGCTACGCGTTGCTGCTAGAAAAGGCCGATGAGAACCCCTTTCTGGAGCGCTTCTACCGGGATCAGCGCGGCCATGCGCTGCCTACGCAACTGCATTTTTTACTTCAGCGGGCGCAGCAGCTTCAGGCTCTAGCCACCGATGATCTTTTCACCCCGGGGCACGTCGCGGACTATCTCATGGCGAAGGACCGGCTCTTTGCCGAACTCACTCTGGACGACGCCGAACTTGATCTCTACCAGGCCGTGTACGACCGCCTGACCGTGGAGGCACCAAAGCCCGACTTGGTGATCTACCTTCAAGCCCCCCTCTCCGTGCTCCAGAACCGCATCGCGCTGCGGGGCCGGGCCATGGAGCGCAGCCTGGACGACGCTTACCTGGAATCCCTAAGCGACGCCTACGCGCGCTTTTTCCACTTTTACAACGAAACGCCGCTGCTTATCGTCAATGCCGCGGAGCTCGATTGGGTTCACAACGATGACCACTTTGCCGCTCTGCTGACCCGGATCAAGGGACCGCTCAGCGCTCGGCAGTACTTTAACCCCCACCCCAGCCTGCTTTAGTTCACCCCCACAGGAGTCCCCATGAGCAGCCAAACGGACGTTCGGCGCGTCAATCTCACGACGCTCCAGAAAATGAAGCATCGGGGCGAGAAGTTCGCCGCCCTCACCGCCTACGACGCCTGCTTCGCGGAAATGATTTCTAGCGCCGGCGTTGAGGTTTTGCTGGTCGGCGATTCCCTCGGGATGGTGCTTCAGGGCCATGACAGCACCCTGCCCGTGACCCTCGACGACATCGTCTATCACATGCGCTGCGTCCGCGCGGGGAACCGAGGGGCCCTGATCATGGCGGACCTCCCCTTCATGAGCTACGGCCACGAGCAGCAGGCGCTGGATAGCGCTGCCGCACTGATGCGTGCCGGGGCCCACGTGGTGAAGCTGGAGGGCGGCGCTTGGCTGGCAAATACCACCAGCAAGCTCTCCGAGCGCGGCATCCCCGTCTGCGCCCACATGGGCCTTACCCCCCAGGCAATCAATCGCCTCGGCGGCTACCGCGTCCAGGGCCGGGACACGGCGAAGGCCCAAGCGATTATCGATGAGGCCAAGCTCCTCGAGGACGCCGGCGCCAGCCTTTTGCTGCTGGAGTGCGTTCCCGTAGGCCTGGCAAAAACCCTGACGGAAACGCTGTCGATTCCCGTGATCGGCATCGGCGCAGGCCCGGACGTGGATGGGCAGATCATGGTGATGCACGATCTCCTTGGCATCACCCCACCGGGCATCAAGGTGCCCCGCTTCGTCAAGAACTTCCTGGTCGACGCCCAAAGCGTGCGCGGCGCCTTTGAGGCGTACAGCGAAGCCGTGAAGGGCGGCACCTTCCCGGCGCCGGAGCACTGCTTCCTATGACCCTTCAGGTGCTCGAAACCCTCCCGGCGCTCCGCACCCAGCGCGCCGCCTGGCGCGCGGCGGGGGAGCGGCTCGCCCTGGTCCCCACCATGGGCAACCTTCACGCGGGCCACCTCGGCCTCGTGACTCAGGCGAAGGCGCACGCCGACCGTGTCCTGGTCAGCCTTTTCGTCAACCCCAGCCAGTTCGGCCCCGGGGAGGATTTTGAACGCTACCCCCGAACTCTGGACGCCGATCTTGAGGCCCTGGCGGGGGTCGGCTGCGATGCGGTTTTTGTTCCCGCCGTATCGACCGTCTACCCCGAAGGGCTGCCACCGCGCACCCGGGTTTGCCCTGGCCCCCTCGCGGAACAGCTTTGCGGAGCGGCCCGGCCCGGTCACTTTGAAGGGGTCGCCACGGTGGTACTCAGGCTCTTCAACATGGCCGAGCCAGAGCTCGCGCTCTTTGGGCAGAAGGACTACCAGCAGCTGATGATCATCCGCCAGCTGGTGGAGGACCTCGCCCTCCCCGTCGAGATCCTGGGCGCGTCCATTGCCCGAGCCGAGGATGGGCTCGCCCTATCCTCGCGCAATGGCTATCTCACCGCAGATCAACGGGCTCAGGCCCCGGCGCTCCACCGGGCGCTCCAGGCCCTTGCGGAAGCCCCAGGGGGGGCCTGGCGCGAACGCTGCGAAGAGGCATGCCAGGCCCTTGAGACCCAGGGCTTCCTCCTGGACTATCTCACCGTGCGCCGCCAGGCCGACCTGGCCCCGGCGGAGGCCCAGGACTCCGCGCTCATTGCACTGGTCGCGGCAAAACTAGGCAATACACGCCTGATCGATAATCTGTGCTTCACTCGCAAGGACGCGCCATGACGGACGCCAGCCTCGAAACCCTGCGCAACCGCGCCGCCTCGCTTCCAAGCCTCCGGACGCTCCTTGAAGACCCGACCCGCCTCGCTGCGCTCCATTGCGAAGGCGCGGGCATCACGGCCGATTTCTCCCGGCAGCGGGTACGCCTCGAAGACCGGGACGCGCTCCTCGCCTTCGCCGCCACCCAGGGCCTGCCCCAGGGGGCGGAGACGCTCTTTAAACCCAACCGCCTGAATCCCACGGAGGGGCGCGCCGTCCTTCATACGGCCCTGCGCCGTAAGGCGGAAGCGCCGCCCCTGGTACTCGACGGCATGGATATCTCTGCCGCCATTGCCGAGGCCCTGCGCCGCATGGGGCGCATTGCCGAGGATCTCCGAAGCGGCCGCTGGCGCGGCGCCACCGGTGCGGCCATCACCGATGTGGTGCATATCGGCATTGGGGGCAGTTTTTTGGGCCCTGCCCTCGCTTGCGAAGCCCTCGGACCCAGCACGGGCCCGCGGCTCCATTTCCTGGCCAACGTCGACGGGGTTGCCGCGCAACGTATCCTGACGGGCCTGGACCCGACGCGCACCGTCATCATCGTGGCGTCAAAATCCTTCAGCACCCTGGAAACCCAGGTGAATGCCCGCACCGTACGACGCTGGTTTTTGACCCGCGGACTCAGCGAAGGCGATCTGAAGCATCACTGCCTGGCCATCACCACCCAGCTCGACGCCGCCGCGGCCTTTGGTATTCCGCCCGAGCAATGCCTCCCCCTCTGGGACTGGGTCGGGGGCCGGTTCTCCCTCTGGTCCTCCATGGGGCTCCCGGTCGCCCTTGCCCAGGGCATGGAGACCTTTGAAGCCCTCCTCGCCGGCGCCCGGGCCATGGATGAGCACTTTCGCACGGCGGCAGGGGCGCAGAACCTGCCCTTGCTGCTCGCCCTCTTTGAATTTTGGAATCAGAACGTGCTTGGCACCCAGTCCCACGCCTTCCTGCCCTACGCCGACGCCCTAACCCAGCTGCCGGCCTATCTCCAGCAGCTCGAGATGGAAAGCAACGGCAAGTCGGTCACGGTGGACGGCCGGCCCGTACCCGAGGCGACGGGGACCATCCTATGGGGGACCGTGGGCACCAATGGGCAGCACGCCACGCACCAGCTGCTCCACCAAGGCACCCAGCCCTTCAGCGCCACCTTTGTCTTCCCCCGCCGAGGCGCCCCGGGGCTTGAGGATCATCAACGCTGGCTTCGAGCCCACTGCATCGCCCAGGCGGAGGCCTTCGCCCGGGGCCTGACGGAGGCCGAAGTCCGAGCAAGCCTGACGGCCGCGGGAGCTTCCGCAGAGGAGGCCGAGCGCCTCGCGCCCCACAAGCGGCTCCCCGGCAATCATCCGTCAAGCCTACTCATCATCGATCAGGTGGATGCGCCTCGCCTCGGCGCGCTGCTAGCCCTGCACGAGCACAAGGTGTTTTGCCACGGTATGCTCTGGGGGATTAATTCCTTCGATCAGTGGGGCGTGGAATTCGGCAAGGTGCTGGGGGATACGCTCTATGCCGCGCAGGCACCGCAGGGTGATGGCCCTGCGCTCAGCGCGAGCGCCGCGGCCAGCCTTCGCGCGGCCCTGGCCACTGACGGATAGCCATAACAGACCAAACCGGAGGGGGAGAAGTCATGTCCGAGGTGCAGCGTTACCCCGTGCCCGCCGACCTGGCCGCCACGGCGCAAATCAACGCCGAGCGCTACGAGGCCCTGTATGCTGAATCGATCGAAGACCCGGAAGGGTTCTTTGATCGACAAGCGAGAAGCCAACTCACCTGGATGAGCGATCAATGGGATCGGGTGTCTGAGGTGAACATGGCCCGGGGCGAAGTGAAGTGGTTTGCCGGCGGCACCTTGAACGCCTGCGTGAACTGCATCGACCGCCACCTTCCCGAGCGGGCATCGCAAACGGCGATTCTCTGGGAAGGAGACGACCCGGAAGACAGCCGGGCCATCTCTTACCAGGAGGCCTACGAGGCCATCTGCCGGCTTGCCAACGCCCTGAAGACCCGAGGCGTCAAAAAGGGCGACCGGGTCTGCATCTATATGCCCATGATCCCCGAAGCCGCCTTCGCCATGCTGGCCTGCGCTCGCATCGGCGCGATCCACTCCGTGGTTTTTGGCGGCTTTTCCCCCCAGTCCCTCCAGGATCGCATCCTAGACGCGGACTGCGAGGTGGTGATCACCGCGGACGAAGGGGTGCGGGGGGGCAAGCGCATTCCCCTAAAGGCCAATGTCGAGGCCGCCCTGGCGAAATGCCCGGGGGTACACACGGTGCTCACGGTGCAGCGCACCGGCGCGGAGGTGCCCTGGCAGGCCCCGCGAGACCTTTGGTACCACGAGGCCACCGGCGCCGAAGCCCCTGCCTGCCCCCCGGAACCGATGGATGCGGAGGACCCGCTCTTTATCCTCTACACCTCCGGTTCCACGGGGAAACCCAAGGGAGTGCTCCACACCACCGGGGGCTACCTGCTCATGGCCGCCATGACCTTCCGCTATGTCTTCGACTACCGGGAGGGGGAAATCTACTGGTGCACCGCCGACGTGGGCTGGATCACGGGGCACAGCTATATCGTCTACGGCCCCCTGGCCAACGGCGCCACCACCCTAATGTTCGAGGGGGTCCCCACCTGGCCCGATGCCGGGCGCGCCTGGGAGGTGATCGATAAGCACCAGGTGGCCATCTTCTACACCGCCCCCACCATGATTCGCCAGGTGATGGGCGAAGGGGACCGCTTCGTCACCCGCAGCAGTCGCCAGTCCCTTCGCCTTCTGGGATCGGTGGGCGAGCCGATCAACCCAGAAGCCTGGAACTGGTATTACACCGTGGTGGGGGAGCGGCGCTGCCCCATCGTCGATACCTGGTGGCAGACGGAAACGGGTGCGGTCTTGATTACGCCCCTGCCCGGCGCGACGACCTTAAAGCCCGGTTCCGCCACCCGGCCCTTCTTTGGGGTGCGCCCCGCGCTCATGGACGCCGAGGGCAAGCGCCTGCCCGACGACGGCGCCGCTTCCGGGAACCTGGTCATCGAAAGCAGCTGGCCTAGCCAAATTCGTACGGTCTACGGTGATCATCAGCGCGTGGTGGACACCTACTACAGCACCTACCCCGGGGTCTATTTTACCGGTGATGGCGCGCGCCGCGACGAGGATGGGGACTACTGGATTACGGGGCGCGTGGACGACGTGATTAACGTCTCCGGCCATCGCATTGGCACCGCAGAGGTGGAAAGTGCCCTCGTGCTTCATCCTTCCGTCGCGGAGGCCGCGGTGGTGGGCTTCGACCACGATGTGAAGGGCCAAGCCATCTATGCCTACGTGACCCTCATGGTCGACGCGGACAAAACCACGGAAGCCCTCGGGGCGCTGGAAACGGCCCTGGTGAACCTTGTCCGCCAGGAGATCGGGCCCTTCGCGAAACCCGAGGTCATCCAATGGGCGCCGGGGCTGCCGAAAACGCGCTCGGGAAAGATCATGCGCCGAATCCTAAGGAAAATTGCCGCAAACGAAATCGACGCCCTTGGCGACACCAGCACCCTCGCGGATCCCAGCGTGGTCGATGCTCTGGTGCGCGAACGCGCCCACCAATAATTGGGCTAAGCCCCTTCGGAGAACCGGTCTATGAACCTTCGGAAAACGCTACGCCACGGCCTGCTGTGGCTTTTGACCCTCACCCTCAGCCAGCTCGTGCTGGCCGCCAACGGTCCCCAGTACGCCAGCCAGGGCATGGTGGTCTCGCAGAATGCGCTGGCCTCGGAAGCCGGTGCGCAGGTGCTCCGGGAGGGTGGCAACGCTATTGATGCCGCCGTAGCCACGGCCTTCGCCCTAGCGGTCACCCACCCCACGGCCGGAAACATCGGCGGCGGCGGCTTCCTCATCCATCGCCCGGCAAAGGGGGATGCGCAAACCTATGACTTCCGGGAAAAGGCGCCGGCGGCGGCGCACCCGGAAATGTGGCTAGATGAGGCCGGGAACTACGACTACGAAAAGCACCATTCGAGCCATCTCGCGGTGGGCGTGCCCGGCACCGTGGCGGGCCTGTACCTTGCCTGGCAAGACGGCGGAACCTTGCCCTGGGCGCGCCTGGTCGCCCCGGCCATTGCCCTGGCTCGGGACGGCTTCACCGTCACCCATGGCCTCGCCCGCTCCCTAAACACCACGGGCATGCGACGCTTTGAACCCTATCCCGCGTCCGTGGCCCAGTTCACAAAAGACGGCACGCCCTACGAAGCCGGCGACCGGCTCGTGCAGCGCGACCTGGCGGCCACCCTCCAGCGCATCGCCGAAGCCGGCCCGAAGGGCTTCTACGAGGGAGAGACGGCGGACCTACTCGTGAAGGAGATGGCGGCCAACGGCGGGATCATCACCCATGACGATCTGAAGGCCTACGAGGCGGTGCGCCGGGCCCCGATCCTCGGTTCCTACCGGGGCTACGAGATTATCGGCATGCCGCCTCCGAGCTCCGGCGGCGTCACCATGGTGCAAATGCTGAACGTCCTCGAAGGCTACGATCTTTCCGCCTCGGGCTTTGGCTCGGCCCGCACCCTGCACCTCATGACCGAAGCCATGCGCCGAGGCTATGCCAACCGGGCCCGATACCTGGGCGATCCGGACTTCAACCCGGGCATGCCTCTCCTGGAACTGCTCTCGAAGGACTACGCCAACCTTCTCCGCGGATCCATTGATGAAAGCACGGCCTCCGTGTCCGATCCCGGCAGCTTCACCTGGGGCTATGAAAGTCCGGAAACCACCCACTTCTCCGTGGTCGATGGCGCTCGCAACGCCGTCTCCGTGACCTACACGCTGGAATACAGCTATGGGTCCGGCATCGTGGTTCCCGGCGCCGGTTTCCTTTTGAACAATGAAATGGGGGACTTCAACGGGAAGCCCGGGCTGACGGATACGCGCGGCCTTATTGGCACGCCACCGAACGTGGCCGAGCCGGGCAAGCGCATGCTGTCGAGCATGTCGCCCACCATCGTTGCGAAGGACGGTGCGCTATTCATGGTCACGGGCTCGCCGGGTGGACGCACCATCATCAACACCACCCTCCAAACCATTTTGAATGTCGTCGACCATGGCATGAATGCGCAAGCTGCGGTGGACGCTGGCCGCATCCATCACCAGTGGCTGCCGGATCGCATCAGCTACGAAGCGCAGCTGTTCTCTCCGGACACGGTAAAACTTCTGGAGGCCCTGGGACACGAAACCCGGGCCCAGAGCCGCCAGGGCGTCGCGGAGGTGATCGTGGTGAATCCGGAAACGGGCGTGCTTGAGGGCGGCGTCGATGGCCGGGCCCCGGACGGTGGTGCCGCCGGCCACTAGCGAACGCCCTAGCTGTTAGCGGGGGCTTCCGGCAAACGCCAACGGCGGAGCCCCCAAACCAGCACAGGCAGGACGTACACCAGAATGAAGCCCCAGGCGAGGGTCCCATAGCCCTCGCCAATGAGCGCCACCACCCCCAGGCGACCGAGCACCGCCGCCATCGCCAGCAGCAACAGGGCCATGGCCCCGTGGCCCCAGGGGGAGAAGGGGGCGCCGTGGCGCTCCTCACGCCAGCGGTCCATCCGCTCTAAAAGTCCCTGCAAATCCCCCAGCGCGGTCTCCAGAAAGGTCCCGAGAAGCACTACGGAAAGGCAGAGGGTGAGGACCGGGGCGGCCAGCACGTCGAGTACGGAAAAGAGGGGCAGGGCCACGCCATCGTAGACCGAGGGCCCCAGGGCCAGAAAGCAAAGATGAAGCGCCACCGCTGGCAGAATGGCCAGCACGCCCCCAAGGGCCCCGGCGACGGCCGTATCCCTCTGGGATCGCAGGGCCCGTGCCGCAAAGAGCACCACAGGAACCGCGGTCACGTTATAGCCCACGTAGCGCAGCGCGCTGAGGGCCCAGCCTTCGCCGTTTCCTGGCGCGCTGAAGGCGGTCCCTAACCCTTCCCCAAAGCGCAGCCAGACCATCCCCACAAGCGCGGCGAAGGCCGCGTAAAGCACGAAACTCCAGAAGGTGAGGATGCGGGTCACCCAGGTCCGCCCAAAAAGGATGAGGCCCACGGTGGCGAAGACAAACAGAACGGTGGAGATCGTGGGATCCAGCGCAGGAAAGAGGCGCAACAGCATGCCTTGGCTGGCGGCGCTGATCACCCCCAGCACCAGCATCACGAGCAGCAGCAGGAGCACCTCGTAGCTGACCCAGAAGCGGCCGAGCAAGGCCTTAAAGAAGGTCCGGTAATCGTAGGCGCCGGCACGGCGAGCAAGCTCTAGGGAAAGGGCAAAGACCACCGCGATGCCTACCCCCGCCAAAGCCAAGCCCAGCAGCCCAGGACCGGCGCCGAAGCGCGTAAAGTACTCCACCACCTCCCGGCCCGTGCCGTAGCCACCGCCAATCATGACGGACTGAAGCACTGCCCCGGGAATTAGAAGACGTTGTAAATTGCGCACCGAGCCCTCCCAAGGCGTTGAGCATGCCTGGGAGCGACCCCTAGCGCAAAAGGAGGCACCTGTGGATTCCCTTCTTCCCGTGAAGCCGAGCCAGCTCTGCGCCGTCAACGCGCTGATTCTCCGCGCTATCGACGGCTGGGAGCTTCCCCCACGGGTGAAACGGCTCGCAGGGCCCAGCCATTGCTACGATGAGGTTGACCTCACCACCATGAATATTCGCTATCTTGGGGCGCCGGCCATGCCCACGGGGGTGCTGGCTTTAGAAACCGTCGGGGTGGACGAAGCGCCCGAGCAGCCCGCCTGGCGCATCCATGGCATTTACGTGGACCCCGAGGCGCAAGGGCAGGGCTTCGGCGCCCAGCTACTGCGCGATGCACAGCGCCGTGCCCGCGGCGAAAGCGTGGCCTTCCTTACGGTCCGAGCCCAGAAGGATGCGGTGGGCTTCTTTAAGGCACAGGGCTTCACGCCCCTCGTCCCTGCCAACCCCGAACGGGCCTATCCCCACCAATTTTTCTTCCGCCTTTAGCCTCTAGGCGGGCGAAAAAAAACCCGGCCTGCCGAGGGGCAAGCCGGGTTTTTGCGAGGGCCCTAGGCCTTAGGCATCAGCCGCTTCGCTGTCTTCCGTGCCCTCTTCCTCGGGCACTTCCTTCATGGACAGCTTGATGCGGCCCCGGGCGTCGACGTCAAGCACCACCACACGCACCTGCTGGCCTTCCTTGAGGTAGTCCTCAACGTTCTCGACCCGCTCCTGGGCAATCTGGGAGATGTGCACCAGGCCATCCTTGCCAGGAATGATGTTCACGAAGGCGCCGAAGTCGACGATCTTGGAGACCGTTCCCAGGTAAACCTGACCGACCTCAGCTTCCGCCGTGATGGCTTCGATGCGGGCGATGGCCGCATCCCGACTCTCGGCGTTCTCGCCGTAGACCCGAATCAGACCGGAATCATCGATATCGATCTGGGCACCGGTTTCTTCCTGGATAGCCCGGATGGTAACCCCACCCTTGCCGATCACGTCGCGGATCTTGTCCGGGTTCACCTCGATGGTGGCGATGCTCGGCGCGTTGTCCGATACCGCAGCCCGGGGCTCGGCGATGACCTGGTTCATCTCGTTCAAGATATGGCAGCGCGCTTCATAGGCCTGGGCCAGCGCCTTCTCCATGATCTCTTCGTTGATGCCTTCGATCTTGATGTCCATCTGCAGCGCAGTGACACCCTTAGCCGTCCCGGCCACCTTGAAGTCCATGTCGCCGAGGTGATCCTCGTCGCCCAGGATGTCGGTGATGACCGCGTAGCGATCCCCTTCCTTCACCAGGCCCATGGCGATGCCCGCCACCTGCGCCTTAATCGGCACGCCGGCGTCCATCAGCGCAAGGCTCGTGCCGCACACCGAGGCCATGGAGGAGCTGCCGTTGGATTCGGTGATCTCCGACACCACCCGAAGGGTGTAGGGGAAATCTTCCGCATTCGGAAGCACCGCCTGCACGCCGCGGCGCGCCAGGCGACCGTGGCCAATTTCCCGACGCTTCGGCCCACCCATGAAGCCCGCTTCCCCGACGGAGTAAGGCGGGAAGTTGTAGTGGAGCATGAAGCTTTCGCGGTAGGTGCCTTCGAGAGCATCAACGATGGCTGCGTCCCGGTTCGTCCCGAGGGTGGCCGCCACGATGGCCTGTGTTTCCCCGCGGGTGAACAGCGCGGACCCATGGGCCTTGGCAAGATTGCCCACTTCCATGGCCAGGGGCCGAACGGTTTTGAGATCGCGGCCGTCGATGCGGGGCGCGCCGTCGATGATGGCGTTGCGCACCACGGACTTCTCGAGGCGGCTAAAGAGACCTTCCACGGTCTTGCTGTCCGCGGCATCGTCGCCCAGGGCTTCCCCGGCAAACTGCTCAAGGCACTGAGCCTTAAGCGCGGCCACGGCATCCTGGCGCTCGAGCTTATCAGTGATGCGATAGGCCGCACCCATGGGCTCGGCGAACACATCAGCGATGCGATCGGCGAGGGCCTGATCGATCTCCGGCGGCGTCCACTCCCACCGCGGCTTGCCGGCTTCGGCGACGAGCGCATCGATCGCGTCGAGCACGGGCTGGATTTGCTGGTGAGCAAAGAGCACGGCACCGAGCATTTGATCTTCCGTGAGCTCTTCCGCTTCCGACTCCACCATGAGCACGGCTTGGCGCGTACCGGCCACGGTCATGTTGAGCGCTGAAGACTTCAGAGCCTCAAAACCGGGGTTCAGCAGATACTGACCATCGGCGAAGCCCACCCGGGCCGCAGCCAGGGGTCCGCTGAAGGGGATGCCGGAGATAGCCAAAGCGGCAGCCGCGCCGATCATGGCGATCACGTCCGGGTCCTGGTCCTTGTTCGCGGACATCACGGTGCAGATGACCTGCACTTCGTTCATGAAGCCCTTGGGAAAGAGCGGACGGATGGGCCGGTCGATGAGCCGGCTCGTGAGCGTTTCCTTTTCCGAGGGACGACCCTCGCGACGGAAGAACCCACCGGGGATTTTCCCCGCAGCGTAGGTTTTTTCCTGGTAATTCACGGTGAGGGGGAAGAAGGGCTGGCCAGGCTTGGCGTCCTTCATCCCAACCACGGTGCACAGCACGGTGGTGTTATCCATGTGCGCCATCACGGCCCCGGTGGCCTGGCGTGCAATTTTTCCGGTCTCTAACGTGATCCTGTGATCACCCCACTGAAAACTCTTCGCAACAGCTGACAACAGTCTATCCTCCAATAAGAAACGGGCCCGCTCCGCAACCTTGCGGGGCAGCCCGTTTCAACAAGTGGCCGCGCATCGCGGCCAGCGTGCTTGCAAGCTCATCACAGCGGGCGCCCGAGGGCCCCGTTGCCTGCCCCCGCCCTTAGCGACGGAGACCGAGACGTTCGATGAGTTTTGCGTAGCGAGCGGTGTCCTTCTCCTTGAGATAATCGAGGAGACGACGACGCTGATTCACCATACGAATCAGGCCGCGACGCGAGTGGTGGTCCTTGGCGTGGGTCTTGAAGTGACCCTGAAGACCATTGATGTTGGCCGTCAGCAGGGCAACCTGCACTTCCGGCGAACCCGTATCCCCCTCCGCGAGCTGATACTCCTTCAGAATTTCAGCTTTCGTCTGCGCACTTAGTGCCATGGTTTTGGACTCCGAACATGCTAGTCAGGGAAACGCCCCATGCGGCCCCCTGGGTCACCGCGCATGATTACAGTGACGCTCTTATGTACCCCAAGGGGCACGGTTTCAAACTCTGGTTCAAGCGCGTTCGCGCGCCGCTATTTTCCGACGACAAGGCGCCTCGGCGCAATGCGTCCGTCATCAATAACTTCCCCCACGCCCAGGAAGGTCGGCTCGGGATTTTCCTTGAGCATCAACCTCACCCAACCTTCCCGTGGGGCGCCAGGCACCTGTACCGGTTGGCCCTTACCCAGGTAGTAGGCCGTTGCCTCCGGCAGCAGCACTTCCGGGAAGTGCCCCACCCCCGCCGCAAGGGGCAGGAGAAGAGCATCAACGGCCTCAAAGCCGCCCTCTTCCCGGGCCGTTTCTAGCTGCCCTGGGGTAATCGCATCTTCGATGCTAAAGGGGCCCACGGCGGTGCGGCGCAAGGCCGTCACGTGAGCGCCGCAGCCGAGGGCTTCGCCAAGATCTTCGGCGATGGACCGCACGTAGGTGCCCTTAGAACAGGCAATATCCAAGGTGATGCGGTCACCTTCGAAGCCGAGCAAGCGGTTCTCAAAAATCGTCACGGGGCGGGCTTCCCGCTCCACCGTGATGCCCTGCCGAGCCAGCTTGTAGAGCGGCTGGCCCTGGTGCTTCAGGGCCGAATACATGGACGGCACCTGCAAAATCTCACCTCGGAAGGCCTCTAGGGCCTCTTCGAGAAGGGCTTCCGTGAGCGGCGGCACGGGGCGCGTGTCGATCGGCTCCCCATCGGCGTCGCCGCTTTCCGTGCGCACGCCGAGCCGGATCTCCGTCCAGTAACGCTTGTTGGAATCCAAAAGGTACTGGGAAAACTTCGTCGCTTCCCCAAAGCACAGGGGCAACACCCCCGTCGCCAGGGGGTCGAGGGCGCCCGTATGGCCCGCCTTCGCTGCTCCAAAAATTCGCTTGGTCGCTTGCAGCGCACCGTTCGAAGTCATGCCGGCGGGCTTATCCAGCAACAGGATGCCGGTGACATCCCGGCCCCGAGGCTGGCGCGGCTTACGCCGCCCTCCGCGATGCCGCGGCGGTCCCTTGCGGGCCGGTACTGCGCCATCCGCGCCGCTCATGCGTCGTCCTCTCGGTCCTGCTCTCGGGCCCGATCCTCCGCCAGCGCCGTATCGATGAGCGCGCTCAGCTCGCCCGCGCGCCCCGGGAGGCTATCCCAGTGGAAGCGCAAACGGGGCGTGGTTCGAAGCGTGCTCCGCTTCGCCAGGGCCGTCCGCAAATACCCCGCGGCGCCGGCAAGCGCCTTCACGACATCCTTCTGCGCGGCCTCATCCTGGGCCTGCAGGGAAGAGACGTAGAGATCCGCGTAGCCCAGATCTCGAGACACGCGAACCTCATTGATAGACACCATCGCCACCCGAG
>JAURCQ010000149.1 GCA_030828335.1 Gammaproteobacteria bacterium | reverse complement strand
GCATAACCCGCATCGCTAAAGCCCTGAACCCAGCCCTCGGGAAGGGCGTAGCGCGTTTTGAGCGTTGTCCGCATGGTTGTCTGCTCATTCCGCCAAGCCATTGATCCTATGACGCTTTCCCTTTGAAAGCACTCGCCAAAGGCGCCTTTTCGCTAGAAAAATGGCTAAACGCGTTAATGGTAAAGCTTGGCTTAAGGGTTCGGTTGCTTCCTAGAACCACCCAAGGCGCGGGAGAGCGTGTACTCTTCCGCCCACTTTTTTTGGTCTGCCATGAGGTCCGCCGTGCTCGAACGATTCCAGATGGACAAGGTGGGTACGACCGCGCAGCGCGAGGTGCAGGCGGGGCTCGTGACCTTCATGGCCATGGCCTACATCGTCGTGGTGAATCCAAGCCTTCTGTCGCAAACGGGGATGGATTACGGAGCAGTCTTTGTGGCCACCTGCGTGGCCGCCGCCCTTGGCTCCCTCGCCATGGGCTGGCTGGCCAATTATCCCGTGGCCCTCGCTCCGGGGATGGGGCAAAACGCCTTCTTCACCTTTGCCGTGGTCCTGGGCGAGGGGCACCGTTTTGAGACGGCCCTCGGCGCCGTGTTTATCTCCGGGATCATCTTTGTTGTGCTCAGCGTGCTGCCCCTGCGAGCTTGGCTCATCAACGCCATTCCCCGAAGCTTGAAGCTCGGCATAGCCGCGGGCATTGGGCTTTTTATTGGCTTTATCTCCCTGCGCAATGCGTCCATCGTGGTTGACGATCCGGCCACCCTGGTGACTTCTGGAACGCTCCTCAGCGCGGGGCCCATGATGGCCATTTTGGGCTTTGCCCTGATTGTGGCCCTGGCCGCCCGGGGGCTGGCGGCGGCGGTGCTCCTCGGCATGCTGGCCATGACCGTACTGGGTTGGCTCACGGGGACCGCGGAGGTCAAGGGGGTGCTGGCGCTCCCGCCGGATCCCACGCCCCTGCTTTTTGCCCTCGACATTCAGGGCGCCCTGTCCCTGTCCATGCTCACCACCATCCTCACGCTCCTGCTGGTGGATGTCTTCGATACCGCCGGCACCCTCGTGGCGGTGGCTGAACGCAGCGGCATCGTGCGCCCCGATGGCACGCTCCCGCGGCTGCGGTCGGCGCTGCTCGCCGATTCCTCGGCCACGGCGCTGGGCGCTCTGCTCGGCACCTCGTCCACCACCAGCTTCATCGAGAGCGGGGCTGGGGTGGCTGCCGGGGGGCGGACGGGGCTTACGGCTATCACCACGGGTTTGCTGTTTCTCGCTTGCCTCTTCCTCGCCCCCCTGGCCCAGAGCGTGCCCCCCTTCGCCACGGCGGCGGCGCTGCTCTTTGTGGCTTGCCTGATGGCCCGGGGGCTGGCTGATCTGCCCTGGGATGATCTGACGGAAGCGGCACCGGCGGTGGTGACGGCGCTGGCCATGCCCCTGTTCTTCTCCGTGGCCGATGGTATCGGCATCGGCTTTATCGTCTATGCCTTGGTGAAGTTGATCAGCGGGCGGGCGTCGGAAGCGCCGGCGGCGGTCTGGCTTATTGCCGGCATCTTTGGTCTGAAGTTCGCCTTTCTCTAATCCGGCATTGGGCGCCCTCGGCGCGGGGATCGGGCTTGGATATGCAAATTGCGCCATTGATCGGTCCTGGTGCAATAATTCTGAAACATGCTCTGCCTTTGCGCGCGATCTGCGTATACTTCCGCGCGCCAGCCCCGGGTCGGTGGCTGGAGGGCTAGCGATTTCGATGTTTCGCGGTATCGAATCGCCTTGGCACAGGCTTTGCTGTGCTTTTCATCGAAGGTGGCGTGAAATTCCTCCCAAAACGATTTGCCTCTGCGCGTCCTCACCGGCGTCGCGGCGCCGAAGCGTTTGATTTCCGCCGTCGCAACCATTCGATCCCAGGGGTCTTGGACATGACGAAATTCAACGGTAAGGGGGCTCCCTTCGGCGCACGACGTGCGCTGGCGGTAGCCGTATTGGCAGCGTCTCTTCCCGCCGCAGCACTGGCGGAGGACGCACGGGTAGAAGAAATCGTGGTGGAAGGCAGCCTTCGCAGCCTCCCCGGGGAAAACGTGGAATCGGTCTTCGGCTTCTCGAAGTCCCTCCTCGAGCTCCCCCGGTCCGCTTCCACGATCTCTTCCGAGCAGATTGAGCGCTTCGGCATCAATGATATTGATGACATGGTCGCCCTCGCTCCCGGTAGCTTCACCCAGTCCTTCTTTGGCGTCGCGGGCTCCCTCGACGTCCGCGGGACCCCCGGGGAAACCTACTTCCGCGGGATGCGTCGCCTGGATAACCCCGGCAACTACCCCACCCCCATCGCCGCCTCCGACCGTATTGACGTAGTCCGGGGCCCGGCCTCTCCGATCTTCGGGCCCTCCAAGATCGGTGGTTACCTGAACTTCGAGCCGAAGAGCGCCCGCGCTGATTCTGGTCAGTACATGACCGACGCAGAAGGCATGGTGACCTTCAACCGCGGCAGCTGGAACAACAACGTCATCACCGCCGAAGTGGGCGGTCCTGGCAAAATCGCGGGGAAGGACTACGGCTACTACCTCTTTGGTAGCGTCGAAGACTCCGACAGCTTCTACGAGAACACGGATACCGATCAGACCGTGCTCCAGGCCTCCTTCGACATGGACGTGAACGATCGCCTGCGCATCCAAACCGGCGCCATGTACCACGAGTACGTGGGCAACCAGGTAGCGGGCTGGAACCGTCTCACCCAGGAGCTCATCGATAACGGCACCTATGTCACGGGCTCTCCGGCACCGCTGGATACGAACGGCGACGGCGTGATCTCTCACCAGGAGTACAACGCAACGGCGAACATCAACCCCTTCGCCTTTGGCGTGGTGCCTGGCAGTGACCAAACGCTCGAAAGCTTCGGCATCCAAGCCATTCCCCTGGAAAATGTGGGCACGGCTCAGCTTGACTTCGACCAGGTGCTGGTTTCGGAAGAAGACACCCTCGAAGCCGAGATCCTGACTCTCTACTTCGACACCTTCTATCTCCTCGATAATGGCATCGAGATTAAGAATCAGCTCTTCTACGAGCAATACGATAACCTTTCCGAGAGCGTCTACGGCTTCTCCCAGGCGCAAAACACCTGGGTGATCGAAGAGAAGCTGGTGGTTTCTGGGCAAATGGAGCAGGGCGGCCTCGTCACCCAGTGGCAGCTTTCCCCCTCGATCCGCTTCACGGACTTTGAGCGCGGCGATGACTACATTAATGAGTACTTCGACCGCCGGGACCTGACGGGTCCCTCCACGGCGCTGGATAAGCGGCTTCTCGCCACCCAGATCGACGACGATTACACCGAGTACTACCTGGGTGACTACACGGATATCGGTCTCGCCGCCCTCGTGGATCTCACCCACGAAAACGGCCTGTCCGGGACCTTCGGTCTGCGTTGGGACACCATCGAAATGTCCAGCCGTACCCCGGTAGACAAGCTCCTTTTCCCGACCGATGAGCTGTCTGCGAACGATACGCGCAATGGGCTTTCCTGGAGCGCGTCCATCAGCTGGGGCTCTCCCATTGGTCTTCGCCCCTACTTCACGGCCTCCGAGCAGTCCACGGTCATCGCCGGCCAGGGCGCGGAAATCACCGTTGGAAACATTCTTGAGGGCGGCGCCTTTGATATCTCCGAGCTCATGGAAGGGGGCGTGAAGGGCAGCTTCCTCGATGACACCCTGTACTTCGCCGTGTCCATGTACCGCCAGGAGCGGACGGACTTCTCGGCTCAGTCCATCACCACGAACCAGGCCACGGAAACGAAGGGCACGGAGGTGGAAGTGCGTTGGGCTGCGACCGATGCGCTGGTGCTCACCGCCGGCTACTCCAAGATTGAGGTGACGAACCTCACCACGGAAGATGAGGGTGGCCGCTTCAGCTTTATTGGCGCCGATGACCTCCCGAATGTCGCGCCCGGTGCCTTCTACGGCAGTGCGGTGGGAGGAATCGTCTTCCTTGGGGATCGTGACGCCCGTCGCGCCGGTATCCCGGAGAACATCTACTCCGCCACCGCTACCTACGACTTCTTCAACGGTCTGACCGTGAACGGGTCTGTGGTGCGCGCTGACGCCGTGGACTCCGGCTTCTCCGGTTCCGTGCGCCTGCCCAGCTACACGCTGATCAACGTCGGTGCGTCCTACGAAGTCGGCAACTGGAACTTCTCCGGCATGATCAACAACGTCACCGACGAAGAGTACTTCCGGGCCAACTTCCCGAACCTCTTCGGCTCCACGGTGGTGCTGCCTGAGCTGCCCCGGAACTTCTCGATCCGCGCAGCGTACCGTTTCTAAGGCGCAGCCTTTGACGGACCTCAAACGCCGGCCCCTTGGGGCCGGCGTTTTTCGTTACACTTCCGAAAATCCCCTATCCCCCACCGTTCTGGGAGTGCGATCCATGGCTCGAGGGTTCCTTCCTCTGTTTTTCCTGCTGCTTGCCCTGCCTTTGCCGGGGCTATCGGCGGAACCCATTAAGGTTGTGGTGGTCACCATGTTTGAGCGGGGCGCGCCCCAGGGCGATGTTCCCGGGGAGCTGCAGCGCTGGGTGGAAAAGTTTCCCCTTCCCCGGGAACACGGTTTCCCCGCCGGGCCCTTCCCCCTGTTTAGCAATGACGACGGCGTTCTC
>JAURCQ010000148.1 GCA_030828335.1 Gammaproteobacteria bacterium | reverse complement strand
CACATCGTCGCTTTTTTGGTCCGGAACGGCCTCGAGGGTTGCCGAGGGAAAGAGCACCACGGCCGTACCGTGCACCACCCCCGGCGCCCCGGGAACGCCCGGGAAGCGCGCATCCCGGCGCTGGCCCCGACGGCGCCCCAGCCGCGCCATGCCCCCGGTGGCCTCGGCGTGAGCAATGATGCCCGCTAACTGGGCCGACAGGGTGACGAGAAAGGCTTCCTCACTGGCATCAAAGCGGCGCCGCTCGCGCTGCTGCACCACCAGCACCCCGAGCACTCGGCGCTGGTGGATGATGGGCACCCCGAGAAAGGCGTTGTAGGCCTCTTCCCCAATTTCCTCGAGGTAGCGAAAGCGCGGGTGATGTTGGGCGTCGTCAAGGTTTAAGGGCTCGGCTCGAAGGGCGACCAAACCCACAAGCCCCTCGCCCGGAGCGAGGGAGAGCTTGCCGACCATGGCACGATTGAGCCCTTCCGTGGCCATAAAGCGTAGGCGGCCATCCTCACTGTCGGCGAGGTAGACGGAGCAGACCTCCGTACCCATGGAGCTGTGAACGCGGGCCACGATGAGGCCCAGCACCGCATCGAGATCGGGGGCACTGTTCACTTCCTGCACAATGCTTCGCAACGTATCGAGCATGCGCTCCCCAGCTCCTGGGAAAAGTTAGCGGGGCGTGAGCCTCGGGGCGAGTTCGGCGAGCGCCCGGCGGTAAACCTCTCGCTTAAAGGGGACCACCTGGCCCAGGGGATACCAGTAGGACACCCAGCGCCAAACGTCGAATTCCGGCTTGTCGGAGCGATCAAAGCGCACGGCGCTTTCGTCTCCGATCATGCGCAGTAAGAACCATTTCTGCTTCTGCCCCACGAAGGGCGAGCCTTCCTGCCGCCGAAGCATGCGCCGAGGCAGGCGATAGCGGAGCCAACCCCGAGTGCAGGCCTGCACCGTGACAGCGCTCTCCTTCAGACCCACTTCTTCCCAGAGCTCCCGGTACATGGCCTCTTCCGGCGATTCCCCGGGATTCATCCCCCCCTGGGGAAACTGCCAAGCATCTCGGCCGCCGACGCGCCGGGCCCACAGCACCTGGCCCGCGTCATTCGCGAGGATAATGCCGACATTAGGCCTAAAACCGTCTCGGTCGATCACCGTCGTCCCCAGGGTGGAATCGTCACTCCATCATTGCGCAGTCACGCAGTGTTCATCAACGTCCTAGAAGGCTCCGCCGCGCCCCGGGGGGCTCACCCGGGCCAGGGTGGCCTTTAAATAGTCGGTTTCGGGAATGGCCGGATGCACGGGATGATCCAGCCCGGCGCCGTGGCTCCAGAGCATCTGCAGGGATCGGTCCGTGTGCCGCGCGGCGCTGCGCAGGGTGTCGGTCATCATGGCGCGGTCATAGTGCAGGGAGCAGCTGGCAAAAAGGCACAGGCCCCCAGGCGCCGTCAGCCGAAGGGCTTGCCGGGCCAGGCGCTCGTAGCCGTGCTGGCCCGCCTTGAGGTCCTTGCGGCGCTTGATGAGGGCCGGGGGGTCGACGATGACCACGTCAAAGCGCTCCCCGGCATCGGCCTGCGCCTCCAACACCTTGAAGGCGTCGCCCCGGACCGTCTCCACCCGGTCCGCAAGGCCTAGCGCCGCCGCGTTGGCGTCCAGGTGCTCCAGGGCCCGCTGGGACCCATCTACGGCAACCAGGGCGTCAGCGCCCTGGGCCAGGGCGGTCAGGCCCCAGGCCCCCACATAGCTGAAGGCGTCGAGCACCCGCGCGCCCTTCGCCAGAGCCGCGAGCCGCGCCCGGTTCTCCCGGTGATCATAGAACCAGCCGGTTTTCTGCCCTTCGAGCACGGGCGCCAAAAAGCGCACCCCGTTTTCCTCCAGCGGCACAGCATCGTCCAGGGGCTGGCCGTGCACCACCACCGTTTCCTCCAGGCCCTCAAGGCTCCGGGCACCGCTGTCCTGCTTCAGCACGATGGAGCGGGGCGCGAGCAGCGTTTCCAGCGCGGACAGGATGAGGGGCAGGTGCCGATCCATGCCCGCCGTGGCGGTTTGCACCACGACCACGGGGCCGAAGCGATCAATCACGAGCCCAGACAGTCCGTCGCTCTCCCCGTACACCAGGCGATAGCACCCCGCTGCGCCATAGCAGGCTTCCCGAAGGGCCAGGGCGGCCCGGAGGCGCTCGAGAACCAGGGCTTCATCGAAGCCTTGTTTGGGATCGCGGCTGAACAGGCGGGCGCAAATCAACGCCTGGGGGCTCACCAGCACCCGCCCCAGGGGCCGGCCCTGGGCATTTTCCAGCACCGCCTCGTCCCCCGGCGCGAAGGCCTTCAGGGGCGTCGCCGCTGTATCAATCTCGTTGGAATAGATCCAAACGTGTCCCCCGCGAAGACGCCGCTCTTCCCGAGGTTTTAACCGCAATCGTTCCGTCACCGCTTCTGCTCCTCTCCCCGCAGGGTTCAAGACTTCGGCGCAGCCTAGGGGGTGCGCTATGCTGCCGTGGAATTCTGGATATAAGGCGATCCCATGCCCCTGGACCCGCTCGCACCGCCGGCCCCCCGTGGGCATCGGCACTGGAGCCTGAGCACCCTGCTTGCGCACCACCCCCTGCCCTGGGCCCGGGGGTCGGCCGCGCCGTCGTCGAGCGAAAAGCCCACGCTGCTGCTCCTCGGGGACGGTCGCTGCCTCCGCACCCGGCGGATGTTGGAGGAGGCATTGGCGCCGCTGGCCGGTTCCGCCCTCGCCGATCGCTTCAACTTCACCTTTTTCGACCGGGACTATGGCGTTGCCCCGGAGCGCCTCGCGCGCTGGCACGCCATTGTGCACCAGCAGCCGGCCCCAAGCCCGCTCCTGGTGTTTTTTAGTCCCGAGGGCCGGCCCTTTTTAACGGCCAGCGCTCTGAGCGGCCCCCAGGGGGGTTACGGTCCGGAGGCCGAGCGCGTCCTCACGGCCATTTTGGAACAGCTCGAAACGGATCGATCGGCGGTGGAAGCGCAGGGCACGGCGATCCTTGAAGCGGAGGCGGAAGCCCTGGGCGCACTCCCGGGCCTCGGGAGCTGGGGCCCCATCGAAAAGGCCTTTCGGGCGGCCCTCGCGCAGGCTACGGACCCCCGGGAATACGGCGTGGGGACGGGGCCCAAGCAGCCCTTCCCGGCCCTCCTCGGGGCGCAGCTGGCGATTCCGGAGCTCCGAGATGACGCCATGATGACCCTCACGGCGCTGTGCCGCCGCGGGCTACAGGATCACGTCGGGGGCGGCTTCTTCAATCACAGCCTGGATCGCAGCTGGCGTGAGCCCTACCCGGAGCGGCGCATCGATCATACGGCCCACCTGCTGCTGACCCTGACGGAAGCCCTCCGCTATGGGCCCGATCCCCTGTTCTCCCAGGCCCTGAGCCGAGGCACGGCGTGGCTGTGCGATCTGCTCGAGGCCCACGGCGGCCGCCTGCCGGTGGCGGAGCACACGGTGCTTCGAGACGATCCCCAGGCACCCTTCCTCTACCACCGCGCGGACCTGGCCCGCGGCCTCCCGGAGCAGACCTACACCGTCCTTGAAACCCTTTATGGCTTGGATAAGGCAGCGAATGCAGGGCGGCTCTGGCGCCTTGAGCGCCGCGATTCCTGGCGCTCCGTGGTGGATCGCCTCGGCCTCGAAAGCAGCGCCGCGCGGGAAGCGCTCGAAACGGGCCTCGACTGGCTGAAAACTCAGCGCCCGGCCCTCGACTTCACCGCCCTCTATCCCACCCTGGGCAACGCCCTCGCGGCTCGGGCGCTCCTGGTGGCTGGGGCGCAGCTGTCCGATGAGCGCGCCCTTTCCCACGGCCAAGCCCTGCTGGAGGAACTGCTGCAGGATGGCGTCGACGACGTGCCCCTGGCCTGGAGCCTCGGAGAAATGGGCTGGGTCGCCGATCCCGCCGCCCCCCCAAGCACGCTGGAAGCGCGCCTGGGCGCCCAGGGCGCGCTCCTCCTTGGCATCTTTGAAGCCCTTCAGGTCGACTGGCATCCCCTTCTGGCCGCTCGCGGCGAGCAGCTCGCGGCAGCGCTGGCCGAGGACTTCAGCTTCGAAGCCGTGGAGGCCGGGGACGGCGCCCGGCAAAGTCCCCTGGTGATGGCCCTTGAGGCGCTTCTCATTGCCGCGGCGCTCTTTCAAAGCTCGGCCTGGGAGGAGATCGGACGGAAGAAGCTCACTGAGCTGAGCAGTCCGGCCCGGGGCCGGCCCTTGCACTACGCTTCCGCCCTGAACCTCGCCCAACAGTTACCAGAGGTGGTGGTGCTTCGAGGGCCCGACGCCCGGGCCCGGGCCGCCGCCCTTCGCCAGGGTGCCGAGGACCGCAGAGGGTTCCGACGCTGGGCCTTTGCGCCCCCCGCCCCCTGGCTGGCGGCGCACGTAACCAACGAGAAGGATAGCTGGGAGCAGCTTCGGCTCACGGCCACGGCACCCGCCCAGCCCGTCGCCCCCACAGCGGAGCTTGAAGCGCCCCGGGGCGGCGCGAAGGTCCTCGCCTTCCCCGGGCCGAAAGGGAAGCCCGTCTCCTAAGCCGCCGCCGGCGGACCTTTCCAGACGAGATCAAGCTGGCGCGCGGCGCGGACGTCATCTAAGCGCCGCACGGGCAGGGTCCAGGGGGCGCCGCGAATCTGCTCCGGATTGT
>JAURCQ010000147.1 GCA_030828335.1 Gammaproteobacteria bacterium | reverse complement strand
AGCTTTGAAACCAATCTATCCAAGGCGGCGGGCTTGCCCGATCACATCAACCACATTTCCTTTGACGTAAAGGATGCCGCCGAGCTCGAGCAGCGGCGTGCACAGTGGCAGGCTGCGGGTTGTGATGTGCTCGAGGTTGATCACAATTGGTGCCATTCCATCTACACCAAGGATCCTAACGACAACCTTGTGGAGTTTTGCCTAACCACGGGCAGCTTTACGGAGGAAGACCGCCGCTACGCCCTGGCTCAGCTGACCAGCGAAGCGCCGGAGTTTTCCAAGCCGCCTGCCTTCGTAACCACCCATAAGGCCACCGCCTAGGGCTCGCCCTCGCCACCCTGTTGCAGGCGATAGCTAAGGTGGGTAGCAAGCACCACCAGCAGGGATAGGCCGGTAGAGGCCACAACGATGCCGTTCCAACCAAAGGCGGCGTAGGTGGTGGTGCCCAAAGCACTCCCGATGCCGGCCAGGAGGAACATGATCGTCGTATAGAGGGTCATGAGGCGGGTGCGGATGGCTGGATCCTCCCGAAGGGCCGTCATGCGACCGGTGACGTCGATCACCGGTCCTGCGATGCTGGTAAGGGTGATGGGTAGCATCACCCACAGCCAGTGCAGATGCACCAGCGCCAGGCTTGCTACGCCGACAAACTGTAGAACTGCCAAACGTCGCCGCGCACGTTCCGGGCCCAGGCCATCGGCCCAGCGGCCTAGGCGCGCCGTGGTGAGCAGATTTAGGGCGGTCAGGGCAGCTAAGCCGCCGACGATATCCGTTCCCAGGTTCCACTCTGGCCCCGTGAGGTGCAGACCGAGGCCGAGCCAAAGCAGCAAAAAGATGGCGAAGCTGAGCCCCTGAATGGCGCCAGAAAGGAGCACGCGTGGGTGGGCGAGGGCGAGCCGCCCCAAGGCCAGCATCATCGCGCCGTAGCGCGCTTTGCCTGGGGCGGAGGCAGCCATGGCCGCCTTGCCTTCGAGGCGCCAGGCGAGGATGGCCAAGGCCAGGGCCATGAGCCCGGTGGCTACGCCGTAGACCGCACGCCAGCCCCCGTATTCCGCAATCACTCCGGATCCCGTGCGAGAGAGCAAAACGCCTGCGACCACGCCGGTGGTTAAGGTTGCCGTGGCCCGTCCAAGTTGGGCGCCTTCCACGCGCTTTGAAACGTAGGCCGGCAGGAGGTAGGGGGTTAGGGTGAAGAAGCCGAGCACGGTGCTCGCAGCGAGGAAGAGGCCATAGCTTTGGGCCAGGGCCATGGTGGCGAGGGATAGGAGTTGAACCGTGATGCATAGCAGCACCAGCTTCCGATTACTGATGAAGTCCCCGAGGGGCAGGAGAAAGAACACGCCGAGGGCCAGGGCAACCTGATTCAGGGCGGGTACCGCGCCGATCTCCGCGGCGCTGATGCCGAAGGTTTCGGCGACCCGCCCAATAATGGGATGGATGTAATAAGCGTTGGCGGTGACAACCCCCGCAGCTAGGGCGAAAAGCGCGACGGCGCGGGGGCTTAGGGGAGAGGCAGGGGCCACGGCAAGAGCGATTCCTGGGAGCGGGGTGCCGCATCATACTGGCCTCAAGGGAGGCTGCCCAAGGGGGCATGGCGGGGGTAGAGTGAGCCCTCGATAAGAGAAAGGGGAGCCACCATGAGCGCGCCGTTATGGGCCCAAAGCGCAACGACGCTGGCCAAAATGATTCGGAGCAAAGAAGTGAGTAGCCGAGAGGTGGTTTCAGCCCACCTCGATCGCATTGAGGCGGTCAATGGTCAGGTTCGCGCCATCACGGCGGTGCTGACCGATTCAGCGCTGGCCGCCGCCGACGCCGCGGATCGCACCGAGCCCCGGGGACCGTTCCATGGCGTGCCCTTTTCCATCAAGGAAAACATCGATTGCATAGGTAGCGCGACCACCCAGGGCCTGCCGGCCTTGAAGGATGCCATCCCCACGGTTGATGGCCCGACGGTGGAGCGCATGAAGGCCGCTGGGGCCATTCCCCTGGCGCGCACGAACCTCCCGGAGATGGGGCTGCGCATTGATACGGAAAACCCCCTGCACGGGCGGACCTTCAACCCCTGGAACCCTGCCGTGGCCGTGGGGGGCAGCAGCGGGGGGGAGGGCGCAGCCTTGGCTACGGGCATGTCTCCTCTCGGTCTTGGCAACGATATTGGGGGGTCGCTCCGAAATCCGGCGTTCTGCTGCGGCATTACCTCCATCAAAGCCACCCCCGGGCGCATTCCCTGGGCCCTTTCCCTGGTGCCCGCGGAGCAGACCGTCGCCTACGGGCTCATGATCTCCGAGGGCCCCATGGCGCGTACCGTGGCTGATGTGAAAGCGGCTTATGACGTGCTGGTGGGGTGGCACCCTCGCGATCCCTTCAGCGTCGATGCCGGCCGGGGAGTCTTTCCCCCCGTGCCGAAGCGGGTAGCGCTGGTCACGGAGATTCCCGGCGTCACGCTGCCGGAGGCCTTCCTCGAGGCGATTGAGCGGGCGGGAGCCGTGCTTGCCGATGCGGGATGGGAAGTGGTTTCTGCAGTGCCACCGGAGCTTCCCCGGGTCCACGAGGTCTGGGCCCACCTTCTTTTGGGCGATGTGCTGCCCAATGCCCCCATGCTCGAAGCGGTGATGAGTCCCCCGGCCGTGGCCATGCTCGGGAAGCTCGCCGAGCGCTTTCCCGCGGAGGCCATGGGGCCCGACGTCGTGCACCGGGAGCGCTACCGGCTGATGCAGGTCTGGTCCGCTTTCTTTCAGGAAACGCCCCTGGTGATCGGCCCGGGCTGGACTGACTTCCCCTTTCCCATCGGTGCAGATTTGGACCCTGAGCACGGTATCGATACCACCCTGGACCGGCTGCGCTTCGTGACCCCCGGCAATTTGCTCGGTCTGCCGGCCATGCCCGTACCCCTTGGGGTAGCTAACGGCTTGCCCGTGGCGGTGCAGATCTATGCCGACCGCTGGCGGGAAGATTTGTGCTTCGAGGCAGCGGCGCTGCTCGAGGCGGCGGCGGGAACTCTGACCCCCATCGACCCGAAGGCCTGATGTTTTTTCCCGAGAAGCGACGGGAACGGAGATCGGCATCCGTATAGGAGACACGCTTCGAAGGTTGGCTTCGAAGCTTGCGGCCTTAGGAGTCGATGCCATGAGAACGGTCAAGCGGTTTACCCAAGGTGTGGTCATGGCGGGGTTGGTGATGGGCCTCGCCTTGAATGCCGCCGCGGCCCCCGGTGGCGGCCCGGGGAAGGGCCCCCGGGGCGAGCGCCCAGCAGCGGGGGCAGAACACCAGCGCGCACGCGGTGAGCGTGGAGAGCGCGGTGAGCGCGGTGAGCGTGGAGAGCGTGGAGAGCGTGGAGAGCGTGGAGAGCGTGGAGAGCGTGGTGAGCGCGGCAAGGGCCCTCGCCCCGAGGGGCTTCGTCCCCAGGTTTCGGTCTTTGAAGTGATAGCGTCTGCAGAGGAGGCGAGCTGATGAAAATCCGTCTTGGAAAAGGTGCGCCCTGGGCGATGGGCGGTGTGGTCGTCGTGGCCCTCATGGCGGCGGCCACGGCCACGGCGGCGCCCAAGGCCGTGGAAGATCGGGTGTTTGAGCGCCTCGATCAAAATGGCGATGGGGTGCTGAGTCGAGAAGAGTTCCGCCTGCCAGAGCCCCCCGGGAATCGCGAGGCAGGCCCCCACGGGAAGCCCTGGGGGAAAGGAGGCCGGGGGGATCGCATGGCGGCCCTTGATGCCAACGGTGATGGGTTTATCAGCGCTTCGGAGTTCGTTCTTCCGCCCCGGGGTCCGCTTCAGGCTGCGGACCGGGACGGGGATGGGGTGCTGACGCGGGTGGAGCTTGAAGCCCAGCTGGAAGGGCGGAAGGGCCCCCGAGCAGAGCGGGCCTGGGCCTTCTTCGAAGGGAGCGATCTGAACGGAGATGATGCCCTGACGGCAGAAGAGGTTCGTCAGAGCCTCTTTCAGCGCCTGGATCGGGACGGTGATGGGCGCCTTGGGCCTGACGAGCGTCCCCGTCGGGGCGGCTGGGGCGAGGATTCCTAGGCCGGCGTGTTTACGGAAGCGGGGGAAGGGCAGCGGGTTTGCCAGGTGGCTCAGGGGGATCGACAAGCCTTTGCCGAGCTGGCGGCCTACTACCTTCCTAAGCTTGAGCAGTACGGCACGCGCTTGAGCGGCCGCCCGGCTCTGGGCGAGGACCTCGCCCAGGAAACGCTGCTTCAGCTCTGGCTTGAGGCGGGGCGCTTTGATCCCGCCCGGGGCCGGCTCAGCACCTGGCTCTTTCGCATCGCGCGGAATCGCTTTCTTGATCAGCAGCGCCAGGGCTGGCGCTGGCTGGGCCTCGAGTCCCTTGAGGGCCGGGGCTGCGTTCCCGACCGGGAACTGGAGCAGCTGAGTGATGCGCGGGAAGTTCAGCAGGCGCTGCAGCGCCTACCGGAGCGACAGCGGAGCGCTTTGCTGCTTTCCTACTACGAGGGTTTGAGTCAAAAGGAGATCGCCCAGGTGCTTGGGCTTGGCCTGCGGGCCGTGGAGTCCTTGATCGTGCGGGCCCGGCGCGCCCTGGGAAAGACCTTGGAGGAAGAGCATGCAAGAACCCCATGAAACCCCGGAGGCGCGGGAACGCTTAGAGGCTTGGCTTGACCGCTATGCGGTCACCCCGAGGGC
>JAURCQ010000146.1 GCA_030828335.1 Gammaproteobacteria bacterium | reverse complement strand
CGTAGCGATAGAACACGTGGGCTTGGATCTCCGGCAGGGCGATGGAAGGCGCCGTTGCATGGAGCCGCTGGTAGCGTTCGTAGGGCGCCTCGTGGAAGTTGTTTCCGAAGAGTTCGGCCAAGAACATTGGACCTTCTTCGTGTGCCTTGCTCGCCGTGCTCATGCTGCTGCGCTCCCGGGAAGTGTGATCGGCTCTAGAGCGTTGAGTGTAGCCCCTTCGCACCCCTTCCCTTAAGCGTTTATGCTCGGGGGCAGGGAGGGAACTTTATGAACGACAATATGCTTGTGCCCGTTGCTGGCAATGGACTTTTGCCGCTGCGCGCGCTGAATCGGCGCCAGCTTTTGGCCGGCATCGGCGCTGGTGCCCTGGCGCTGCCCTCGGCGGCGCTGGCTGCCGGGGGGCGGCCATCTTGGATGCAAGGGGCGGGGGCGGGCATGCGCAGCTACGGCACGCCTTCTCCGGCGGAAACGGTGAGCCGGGTCGCCATCGGCAGCCAGCCCGGGACCACGGGCAGCGGCGCCTCGCGCACCCCCCTGGCCGCCCTCGAGGGCACCATCACCCCGTCGGGCCTGCACTTTGAGCGGCACCACAGCGGCGTGCCAGCGATCGACCCCGCGGCGCACCGCCTGCATATCCACGGGCTGGTGGAAAAGCCCCTGGCCTTTAGCCTCGAGGCCCTCGAGCGCTACCCCCTGGTCACGCAGCTTCGCTTCCTTGAGTGCTCAGGAAACAGCGCCGCAAACCTGGCCGCGCCGGAGGCTCCCGATCTCGATGTGGCCACCCTTCATGGCCTCGTCTCTCAAAGCGAATGGGTCGGCGTACCCCTTTCCGTGCTGCTGGAGGAAGCGGGATTGAAGCCCGGGGCGGCCTGGGTGATTGCCGAGGGGGCGGATGCTGCGGCCATGAGCCGGAGCGTGCCCCTGGCGAAAGCGCTGGACGACGCCATCGTCGCGCTCTATCAGAACGGGGAGCGGCTCCGCCCGGAGAACGGCTACCCCATGCGGCTCTTCTTGCCGAATTACGAGGGCAACATGTCCGTAAAGTGGCTTCGGCGCCTGAAGGTGACGGACCAGCCAGCCATGACCAAGGATGAAACCTCGAAGTACACGGAGCTCATGCCCGATGGCCGGGCCGCGCAATTCACCTTCACCATGGGCGTGAAGTCGGTGATTACCCGGCCCTCGAAGGGCTATGGCCTCGGCGCCCAGGGGATCTACCCCATTACGGGCCTCGCCTGGTCCGGGCAGGGGGAGATTCGCCGCGTAGAAGTCTCGGCCGACGGCGGTCGAAGCTGGGCCGATGCGGCGCTAGAGGGCCCCGGCGGTCCGGGCGCCATGGTGCGCTTCCGCATGCCCTGGCTCTGGCAGGGCCAGCCGGCCACCCTCGTTTCCCGGGCTACGGACAGCACCGGCGCGCGCCAACCCACCCGGGAGATGCTGGTGCAGGCCCGGGGGCCGCAGAGCCTTTATCACTACAACGGGCAGCAGCGCTGGCAGGTGAGTGCCGCCGGGGACGTGAGGAATAGCTATGTTTAAGCGTGCAATGTCTCCCTGCCTTGCGGGGCTCCTCTTGGCTGGCGCCGCGAGCGCGCTTGCTGCGACCCCTGGTGCGCCGGGGCTTGGGGCGCCGCTCACCCCGGCGGTGCTGGCGGAGATCGAACTGACCGTCCTGCCCACGGGGGAAGGCTTGCCCGCGGGCCGCGGGTCCGTAGCTCAGGGGGCAGCGCTCTATCAGCAGCACTGCCAGGCCGGCCACGGCACTGAAGGGCAGGGCGGCATGAACGGGGATTTGGTGGGGGGCGTGGGCTCCCTAGCCACTGCGGCGCCGAAGAAAACGGTGACGAGCTACTGGCCCTACGCCACCATTGCCTTTGATTACATTCGCCGGGCCATGCCTTACACCGCGCCCGGCAGCCTCAGCGCCGATGAGGTCTATGCGATTGTCGCCTACCTGCTTTCCCGGGATGACGTGGTGCCCAAGGATGCGGTGCTCGATGCCCAGGGGCTGGCGGCGGTGAAGATGCCCAATGCCGAGGGCTTTTATCCTGGGGAATAGGGCACGATGACCCCCTGCTATTGTCCGGCCTGCGGGGCACAGCGCCTGGCGCCGGAGACCAACAAGCGTTGGGTGTGCGGCGCCTGCGCCTTTCGCTACTACCACAACGTGGCCACGGCGGTGGCCGTGGTGCTTCGAGTAGGAGAAGCGGTGCTCCTCACCCAGCGCGCCCGGGACCCGCAGCAGGGCTTTCTTGATTTCCCCGGGGGGTTCGTAGATCCGGAGGAAACGCTCGAAGCCGCGGCGGTGCGGGAGCTCGAAGAGGAGCTTGGCCTCACCGTTGATGGTGACGCCCTGCGCTATCGCTTCTCCCTATGGAATCGCTACCCCTACGCGGGCGTGACCTACCCCACGAGCGACGTGTACTTCGAACTGACCCTGCCTGCCCGTCCCGTGCTTCGCTGCGCCGATGACGTCGCCGGGGCCTATTGGTTTCCCCGTCCTGGGGCGATCCCTCGGGAACAGCTCGCCTTCCCCGCGGTGGTGGACGCGGTGGAGCGCTTATGCCGATGACCGCTGATCGCGTTGAGGCCTTCCGCGCCGGGGTGCAGGTGGCCGGCGTCCACGATCTCGCGGAGGCGGAGCTGATTCTCGCGGCCGGGGCCACGGCTTTGGGTTTTCCCTTGCGCTTACCGGAACCCCGAGAAGACCTCACGGAGGATGAGGCGGCGGCGGTGGTGGCGGCGTGCCCGTCCGTGCCCCGGGTGCTCATCACCTATCAGGGGGATCCGGAAGCCGTAGCGGCCTTTGCTGATGCGCTCGGGGTCGATTGGGTCCAGCTGCACGGGGCGGTGACCGTGGACCAGGTGGAGGCCCTTCGGCGCCTGCGTCCGGCCCTGGGACTGCTGAAGGCCCTGGTGGTGGCGGGGAGCGATCCGGCCCCGGTGCTCGCTGAGGCTGAGGCCTTTGCCCCCTTTGTGGATGCCTTTATCACCGATACCTTCGACCCACGTACCGGGCAGCGCGGGGCCACGGGGCAGATCCATCCCTGGGCCGTGAGCCGGGCCGTGGTGGAGGCGCGGCTGGCGCCGGTGATTTTGGCCGGGGGGCTTCATTCGGGAAATGTCGCTGAGGCCATTGCCGCCGTGGGGCCCTGGGCCGTGGATGCTCACACGGGTCTCGAGGGGCCCGATGGGCGGAAGACTGCGCCGCGCGTGGAAGCTTTCTGCCGTAACGCGGCGGAGGCCTTTCGGCGCCACCCCCCAACGCGCTAGCACGCGTTCCCTTTGCTATATTCGGGGGCTGGCGTAGCGCGGCTACGCCCCATCGCTATGGGGGCGGTGGGTTTTGGCCAAGGGGGTGCAGGGTGGCAAAGGCAAAGGCGGGTAAGGCAACTAAGAAGGGGTCCGCCCCAACCTACGTGTACGCCTTTGGCGCGCGCACCGATGGCAACGCCAGCATGCGCAATACGCTGGGGGGGAAGGGCGCGAATCTTGCCGAGATGGCCCTCCTGGGGCTGCCTGTGCCCCCGGGCTTCACCCTGTCCACGGACGTCTGCACGGCCTTCTACGCCCATGGCGGCGCCTACCCCGACGGTCTTGAGGCTGCCGTAGCCCAGGCCGTGGCCGAGGTGGAGGCGCAGCAGGGCAAGCGCTTTGGCGATGCGGCAAACCCCCTTTTATTCTCCGTCCGCTCCGGGGCCCGGGAATCCATGCCGGGCATGATGGATACGATTTTGAACCTGGGCCTCAACGACGACACCGTCGAGGGCCTGGCGGCTCGCGCAGAAGATGCGCGCTTCGCCTGGGACTGCTATCGCCGCTTCATTCAAATGTACGGTGAAGTCGTCATGGGGGTGCATCCGCGTACGGAGACGGAAGCCCATCCCTTTCAGGAGCAGCTCGCGCGCCTGAAGACCGAGCTCGACGTGCTGGAGGACGAAGACCTCACGGCCACGGATCTCAGGGAGCTGGTTCGTCGCTACAAGCGGGTGATTAAGCAGCGCTGCAAAAGCGCTTTCCCTCAGGATGTTTACGCCCAGCTCTGGGGGGCGATCAGCGCCGTCTTCAAATCCTGGAAAAACGAGCGCGCCATCCTCTATCGCCAGCGCTATGGCATTCCTGTGGAATGGGGCACGGCGGTGAACGTTCAGGCCATGGTCTTTGGCAACCTGGGGGAAACCTCCGGCACCGGCGTGGCCTTCACCCGGGATCCGGCCACGGGGGAAAAGGTGTTCTACGGCGAGTATCTGCTGAACGCCCAGGGGGAAGACGTGGTGGCGGGGCTGCGCACGCCCAAGGCCATCGCCTTACTCGCCGAGGAGATGCCCAAGGCCTTCGGGGAACTGGAGAAGGTGCGCAGCCGCCTCGAGCGCCATTTCCGGGATATGCAGGACTTCGAGTTCACCATCGAGGACGGGCGCCTGTACATGCTGCAAACGCGGAACGGCAAGCGCACGGGGCTTGCGGCCGTGCGCATCGCCGTGGAAATGAACCGGGAGCGGCTCATGGACCAGAAGACCGCGCTGCTGAAGGTGCCTGCGGAAAGCATCGACTCCCTGCTCGTGCCGGTCTTTGACAGCAAAGCCCAGCGGGAAGCCAAGCGCATTGGCCATGGCCTGCCGGCGGGCCCTGGCGCCGCCTCCGGGCACATTGTGTTTTCCGCCTCGGAAGCGGAGCGGGAGGCGCGGCTGGGCAACAAGGTCATTCTGG
>JAURCQ010000145.1 GCA_030828335.1 Gammaproteobacteria bacterium | reverse complement strand
TCCCTTCGGGACGAGGTCTCGGCGCTCGTCGAGCGGGTGCAGGCCCTCGGCCCGATGGATCTTCTTGTGAATAATGCGGGGGCGGGCGGGCCGGCGCTGCTCGGTCCGGCGCCCCTCAGCGAGCAGCTTCGCTACCTAGAGTTGATGATGCTGTCCGTTACCCAGCTCTGCCACGCCTTCGCCCCGGCCATGGCCGCCCGGGGCTGGGGTCGCATCCTCAATGTGGCCTCCGTGGCCGGGCGCATTGGCCGCGCCGGCGACGGGCACTACGGGCCGGCGAAGGCCTATGTCATTGCCCTTTCCGAAGCGCTTCATCTCGATCTTCGTCACCGGGGGGTGCACGTCACGGCCCTTTGCCCAGGCTTTACCCACACCGACTTCCATGCCGATGGCGAGCTTGCGGCCATGAAGGCCAAGCTCCCGGCGTTTCTTTGGTATGACGCAGCGACGGTGGTGGGGGAGGGGCTTTCCGCGCTGGAGCGCAACCGGGCGGTCTATTTGAGCGGGCGGCTCTATCGCTGGCTTGATCCCTTTCTGCAGTCCGTGTGGGTGCGGCCCTGGCTCCGCGTACCGGCACGCCCGGGTTAAGCGAGCGTTTATTCCAGGCAAAAAAAACGCGGCTTGCGCCGCGTTCTTTAGAGCCGGGAGGGAAGGACGCTTAAGCGCCCTTCACCCAGGCCGTGCACCAGCCCGTACCCTTGACCAAGCGGTTCTGGAAGATACCGCAGGCCGCGTAGCCATCGGCTTCCGTCGCCTTCTGGTAGAGGGCGCAGTTACCGCACATCTTGCCTTCCTCGGGGGAGGCTTCCACGTACTTAAGGGCTTGAGCCATCGCATCGCTCTCGGGCACCTTGTCCGCGGCAAGGGCGCGACGCGTATCCAGGTTCACAAGCGGGATGAGCGCAGCACCAACCATGGCGCCTTTCAGAAAGCGTCGACGGGAGAATTCTTGAGCCATGCTGTCCTACTCCTTGGTGAATGTGAGCGCCATGCTAAGGGAGTCCTGGCGCTCTGTCCATGACAAAAGTTAGACAGAAATGATTCTCATTTTCCCCGTGCTTCGAGGGGTGGCAGATCCTTGAAGCTCGGGGCTTCCCCAGCCTTCTGAGCCCGGAAGGCCTCGGCGAGTTCCCCGCCCTGGGTGAGGGCGCCCATCCACACCGCTTGGTAGCGCAGGGCGTCTTCGAGGGTGTGGTCCCGAGCGTAGTTCATGATCTCCTTGCTGCTGTGAATCGCTAGGGGTGACTTCTCCGCGATGCTCCGGGCGATCTTTCGGACTTCCGAAAGCAGCGTTTCCTGATCCTCGAAGACGGCGTTCACGAGCCCCGAGGCCTTGGCCTCCTCCGCAAACATCCGCCGCCCCGTGTAGGCCAGCTCGCGCATGAGGCCGATGGGGATGAGCTTCGGCAGGCGCTGCAGCGTGCCCACATCGGCGGCCAGGCCGATGTTGATTTCCTGGATCACGAAAAAGGCGTCGGCGCGGCAGTAGCGCATATCGCAGGCGGCAATGAGGTCCACGCCGCCGCCCACGCAGCCCCCCTGGGTCGCGGCGATAACGGGAAAGCGGGCGCGCTCCAGCCGGCTGAAGACGTCCTGAAGCTTCAGCAGGTGGCGCCGGCTGCGCTCCCCGGCGTGGCCCCGGTCCGTGGGGGTCGCGCCGCTGCCATCAAAGGCGGACACGTCCATGCCGGCGGTGAAGTGCTTCCCCGTGGAAGCGATGATGAGCACGCGGACATCGCCCCGGGCTTCAAGCGCCTCCAGGGCCGCCGGAAGCTCCTCCCAGAAGGCCGGGGGCATGCGGTTGAGCTCCTCCGGTACGGCAAGGGTGAGCTCGGCGACGCCGGCGTCGACGGTCAGGGTGAAGCGGCTTAGGGTCGGTAGCTCGGCCATGGGCGCCTCCTAGGCGAAGAGGGTGGTTTGAAGAAGGAGGACGGCAACGCCCAGCCCAACAATCACGGTCCCGAGGGCGCCAAGAGCGCGAAGGGGCATGATGTTCGCGCTGAGCCCCATGGGGTGCGCCAGGCGCGCCACCAGAAACAGGCCGCAGAGCCCTTGTACGTAGGCCGTGGGGCCCGTGAGCAGCTCAAGGAGCGCCAGGGCAACGAGCACGAGGCCAGCGTTTTCTGCCAGATTGCCGTGGCTTCGAATCGCTCGGTAAAGGGGGCCATTCGGATCTCCATCGCCCAGGTTGGTCTTCGTGGCGCCCCGCTGGCGACCGACGAGGATCATTAGAACGATATTTAGCAGGACGATGGCGCCGGTGGTGGCGGCCGCGAAATGGGGAATAAACAGGGTTGGGTCATTCATGAGTGCGGTTTCCTTGGCTGGGGGCTTGGCCCTTACGGCTGCCCAGGGATCGTTGGAAGGCGGGGCGGGCCCGCAAGGTTTCATAGTAGGCGGTAACGTGGGGTAGGTGAGCGAAGTCTACGAAGCTCGTGGCCAGGTGCACGCTGTAGCCCACGGCAATGTCCACGGCGCTAAAGCCCGAGGGCAGGAGGTAGGGGTGCTGGGCTACGGCGGCATCGACCACCTCGAGGGATTTGATCAATCGCTTGCTCTCTAGCTTCTGTACCACCGGAGAGCGATTTTCCTTGCCCACGAAGACCCGCTGCTGCACCAAGGAGGCGCCGTGCACGGCCATGGTTTCGGCGTAGTGCAGCCAGACCAGCCAGTCCGTGCGCTCCTGTTCGCCGAGGGCTCGGTGGAGCCGGCCGCAGGGGTTGGCTTCGCTGTCGTAGTGCTCCCCCAGATATTGAATGATGGCGCCGGACTCGAAGACCCGGGTGTCCCCATCGACCAGGCAAGGCACCCGGCCCAGGGGGGAAACAGCGAGGAAGGCCGGATCCCGCAGCGACGCCATGCTGAAGTCCAGCTCATGCAGCTCAAAGGGAAGCCCCATTTCCTCGAGGATCCACAGGGCGCGCATGGAGCGCGCTTCCGGGCAGTGATACAGGGACAGCATGGCAATCTCCTAAGTTTCTGTTACATTGCGGCGCGCTGCGGCTGTGGCGGAACTGGTAGACGCGCTGGATTTAGGTTCCAGTGGGGAGACCCGTGGAGGTTCGAGTCCTCTCAGCCGCACCACCTCTTTTCGGCATGCGCCCTCTAGGGGGCGCGGCTATCCATCAGCGCTTGGTAGGTCAGCACCTTAAATTCGTCTTTCAGGCGCGTCAGGTGAGGCAAGCTCTGCACCATAAAGACCCCGACGATGTTTTCCTGAGGATCGACCCAGAAGGTCGTTCCTGCCGCGCCGCCCCAGCCGTACTCGCCCAGGGAGCTCACCGTTTCCGTGTGCGGTGGATCGATCACCACGGAGACGCCAAGGCCAAAGCCGTGGCCCCGGCGTCCCAGGCCCATGGGGACCTCCCCTAGATGATCTTGGGTCATGAGCTTAACGGTCTTTGGGCCGAGGAAGCGGGTACCGTCCAGGGTCCCCTTGTTCAGCATCATCTGCGCAAACTTTAGGTACTCATCGGCCGTGCCCACCATGCCGATGCCGCCGCTCTCGAGCGGTGTCCCCTCGATATAGCCCTTAGAGATCCTCGGGCTTGCCACCGTGAGCCCCGCTTGCGTGGGGCGCTTCCCGAAGCCCTTGGGGCTCACGCCCTTGGGGGCGTAGAGCTCAGCGAAGCGGTCGAGGTTTTCCGGGGCGACCCGAAAGCCCGCCGTGTCCATGCCCAGGGGACCAAAGAGCCGCTCCTCCAGGAAGGCGCCAAAGCGCTGCCCCGTGAGGACTTCTATCAGCCGCCCCTGCACGGCGACGGCCACGCTGTAGTGCCATTTCGTGCCCGGGTCATATTGCAGGGGCAGGGTGCCCAGAGTTTCCACGAAGGTTTTCAGGTCCCCGGGGAAGCTGGGGAAGCCCGCTTCCCGATAGAGCGCATCCACCTCCGTGCGCCCGAAGGGTCCATAGCCCAGCCCCGCGGTGTGGCGGAGAAGGTCATGTATCGTGGGCTGGCGAGTGCTGGGCGGCCGTCGCTGCCCTTCTAGGCTCGCATCCCCCGTGCCTACGGTGCGAGTTTGGGTGCCATCGGAAAAGATCGCCAAGGCGCTATCCGCCGTGGAGCGCGCCACCTCAAGATTGGCGAGCTCCGGCAGGTACTTGGCGATGGGATCGTTCAGGGCGAAGCGCCCTTCCTCGTGAAGCATCATGAGCGCCGCGGAGGTGATGGGCTTGCTCATGGAGTACCAGCGGAAAATCGTTTCGTCGTTTAGGGGCTGGCCCGTTTCCCGATTGGCGACGCCCCAATGGCTGCGGTAGATCACCTTACCGTCCCGGGCGATGAGCCCCATGCCCCCGACCATCTCCCCGGCAGCCACGGCGGCGTTCATGTGCGCATCAATGCGTGCCAGCCGAGCGTCGGAAAAACCCGCGTCGGTGGCGGAGCCGGCGGGCAGCGGTGCAGCCCCGGCCAGTCCGGCCAGGGCGCTGAGCCCCAGCGCGGCAATCCTTAGAATGAAATAACGACCCATGCTTCTCCCCTTGTGATTCCCTTTCCCCAGCGAGCTAATATCGGGGCTACAAAGAGAAAGGGGAAGGGCTATGGAGAAGGCGCTCTTAGGGCCGGGCTTTGCCCTGGTGCTATGGACCGGTGTGCTTTGGGGCTGGGTGCTGGCATCCCGCTTGCCGCTGCTGAAAGCGCTTCGCGCAGGGCAAAGGCCGCCGGGGGGGAACCCCTTCCCGCCGGAAGTTGCCCGCATTTCCGCTAACT
>JAURCQ010000144.1 GCA_030828335.1 Gammaproteobacteria bacterium | reverse complement strand
CTGGGCGTACTCGACGCCGCGGTGATCGCAGAAGCTCTGGGCTATCACGTCACCCCGGCGCCCTTCTTGGGTACGGCGGTGCTCTTTCCCCGGGCCCTCGCGGCGGCGGGGTTAAGCAACGAACCGGCCTGGCAAGCGCGCCTGGGCGCCGTGGTGGAAGGCGGCCTCCGCGTAGGCGTGGCCTTTCCCCAGGCAGGCGGTCAGCGTGGCCGGGATAGCGTGATCGCTAGCGGAAGCACCTTGAGCGGTACGGTCACCCTGGCGCTGGATGATGCCGCCCAGGCCTATCTGGTGGCGAGCGACGACGGTGCGCTGTGGTGGATCGAGGCCGATGCGGCAGGCGTCGCCCGGGAGGCCTTTGAAACGGTGGATCGCAGCCGCCGAAGCTGCCGCCTGACCTTATCGGATTGCGCTGCAATGCTGCTGAGCGAGAATCCTACGGTCCTGGCGGAGCTGCGGGCCGTGGCCTGGGTCATGCTGGCTGCCGATAGCCTAGGGGCCGGTCGCGCCATGCTCGATAAGGCCGTGGCCTACGCCGGGGAGCGGGAGCAGTTCAATCGCCCCATCGCGACCTTTCAGGCGGTAAAGCATATGTGTGCGGAGATGGCCGCGGAGCTGGAGCCCTGTACGGCCCTGGTCTGGTACGCCGCTCACTGTCAGGACCACACTCGGGACGAGGCCCTTACCACCGCGGGCCACGCCAAGGCGCTTCTGGGAGACGTGGGGCAGTTTGTGGCCAAGACCGCCACGGAGGTCCATGGCGGCATGGGCTTTACGGACTTGGTGGGGCTGCACTATTGGTTTAAGCGCATCGGGTTTAATCGCCAAGCCTTTGGCAATCCGCAGCGCGTTCGCGCGGAGCTCGCTGCGCTCCAGGGCTGGTAGGCCTCTGGCGGGGCCCTAGAGGCCCCGCTGTCCCCGCGCGTCGAAGGACACCACCACCCCGTCGCCCCCGTCGTGGAGCACACTTATGGGAATGAGCCCCTCCGGGAGGCGATGATCTCCCGAGAAGAAGAGCTGGCGCCGCCCTTCGAAGTTTTCCAGCAGCTCTGCCCGTTCGCTGTCGGGCACCCGATCGCTTGCCGCCAAAATGGCCTTCACCGGCGCCCCCCGCATGAGCGTGAGGTTCATCTGCGGGAGCACGCCGGCGGCGCTGAATTCCGAAAGCACGGTCCGGCCGCCATCGTGGTTCGCGATGCGGATATCCAGCCGGGTCCGAAGAATCGCGGGCACGGTATCGATGGCGAGGGTTTCCGGATCGCCGTCAGGAGAGGTGGCAATGAGGATTTCGTCGATGCGATCGGCGAGGCCGTGGTCTGCGGCGCGGGCGCGAAGGCGCTCTGCGCCGGCTTCGCTGGTGAGAATGTAGCTTTCCACGGGGCTGCCGTCGGGGTGGGTCGCGTGGAAGATGCGCGCCTCGAAGATGTCCTTGGCGCCTTCCCGCAGCTTTCCGCTTTGCGTCACCACAATTTGCGCCGGATAGCGCCGGGAGGACAGTACGCCGATGTCCTGCCAGGCAGCCCGCTGAGCAGCGATCTTGTCGCCGATGTTCCCGTCAAGGGCGGCCAGCTGGGGCCAGGCTGCGGGGCCGTAGGGTTGCCAGAGGTAGCCTTCCTCCTCCCCATGGTCCACCCCCTCCGTTACCACCGTATTGCTCCCGACGATAACGGCGTCGGAAAGGCCGTATTGCAGGGCCAAGCGATAGGCGTCCAAGGGATTGCCCGCGGCGATCAACCAGCCCCCATCAAAGCCCTTGACGTTAAAGCACCACTGCTGCCCTGCCCGGAGGGCTTCGGGGACGGCCTGCGCGAGGGACGCATCCCAGGCTTCCGCCGCAGGACGCAGTACAAACATCCCAATGAGCAGCGCTCGATTGGTCTGCCGGGGATCCTCCATTAGGGGGAAGGTGGCGCCGGCGCCGAGGGCGCCGAGGGCGTCCCCGAGGGGGAGCTCCACTGCTGCTCGGCCGCCGTCCTTGTAGATTTCTTGATGACTGAGGGTGCTCATGAGGAAGCTCCTGGTTCTTCTCCGGGCTGCCCCCCGGAGACCGATGATCGGCGGGCCCGAAGGGTATTAAGGTTCGCTTCGTGCCCGGCGCGAGAAATACGATAAAGGGCCAACATGACAATTGCGAATCCGTAGAGGCCCCACTCCACGGGAATAAAGTAGGTCGCAAGGCCAAAGATGGTTTCTTCGCTCACGCTGCCGAGGGCGGCCCCCGTGGGGAACTCCACCCAGGCCAGGAGCTGTCCTGCGACCAATACCCCCAGGCCATTCACCGCTTTCTGGGCGAAGGTGTTCGCGGCAAAGAAGGTGCCTTCGGAGCGGCGCCCGGTGTGCACCTCACTGTCCTCCACCACGTCCGCAATCATGGCCCCTACGAGAATCGAGGACGTGATGATTAACGCCACCTCGATCCCTCCGTGGGTAAGCACGATCCAAAAGAGCGCGTCCGTGCCGTTCACGGGAAGCAGCCCAAGCATGCGTAGGATGAATAGCGCCGGCGCGAGGGCCACGGCGACGGCGGTGATGGTAATGGCGGCGGGCTTTTTCCCCAGGGCTTGAGTCACCTTGGGCGCTAGCCACAGCGCCACCAGGGCCGAAAAGAAGTAGGGAAACTGGAGATAACCGATCTGCTCGGTAGTGAAACCCCACATATGACGGGTGAAATAGATCGACAGGGTCGTAGATACCCCCGCCGCCACGGCGGAAAAGAGCGCCGCAGCGAAGAGCACGAGGAAAGAGGGGTTCCCCAGCGTTTCCCCCAGCTCCCGGGCCGTACGCCGTAAGCTAAAGCCCTCATCGTTGGGCTGCACGCTTGGTGCCTTGAGGTAGGGGATGTGCCGATGCGTGCCCAGGCTTGAAACCACGATGGAGATGAACATGATGATCGACGCCGATAGGCCGTAGTGGCGCCAGCCCTCGGTGTAAAGCAGTCCGCCTTTCGCTTCCGGAAGGAACACCAGATAGGCCAGCACGGCCATGGTGAGCCCACCCCACCAGGCGAAGAAATAGCGATAGCCCACTATGCGGGAGCGCTCGACGTAATCGTCCGTGAGCTCCGCCACCAGCGCCGTAGAGGGAATGTCGTAGAGCGTAATGGTGGTGCGGATAAAGATGGCCAGCACGAGAAAATAGGCCAGCAACGCTTCCTGAGACCACTCCGGGGGCGCCCAGAGGAAGTAATAGGCCAGGGAAACGGGAACGGCTGACGCATACATGAAGGGGTGGCGCCGGCCCCAGGGGGAGCGGAGGTTATCGGAAAAGTAGCCCACCAACGGATCGGAGACTGCGTCGAAGACGAGCGCAATGAGAATCGCAAAGGACACCCACTGGGCGGGCAGCCCCACCACCTGGCTGTAGAAGAAGAGCAGAAGATAGTTAAAACCGTTGGACTTGGCCCCCTGGGCCACGGCCCCAAAGCCGTAGGCTAGGCGGGTGCCAAACCCTAGATGCGGTTGATCGCTCACCGTGCGCTCCTTCCCCCAAGCTCTCCTCAGGCTAGCGGGTCCTTTGGGCCCTGTCCTCTTTTATTTCACTTTTGAAGGGGAGCCGCTATGGTCCGGAGAGCGTTAGAGCGCATAGGGGGAAGCCGCATGGAAGACCGCGAAGGAAAGCTCGGCCATCGCCTTTGGCGCGGAGCGCTCCTGGGAATCCTCTGCACCCTTCTGCTGGGGTGCCAAGGACCGGAGCTGGCGCCCTTCCTTGCCAAGGCGCCGGCGCTGGACCTCCCTGGAACCCCGCGCCGTACCACGCCCTGGCCCAATGCCCTCGGCCCAGAGAACGCGCGCTTTGCCCCCTTGGAGGCCCTGAGCCCGGAAACCGTTGGGGACCTACGCCTCGCCTGGGCCGTGCGCACCGGGGATGCGGGCACGGTTTTTCAGAACACGCCCATCTTGGCCCAGGGCCGGCTTCTTACCTGCACGCCCCATAACCAAGTGCTGGCGCTCGATCCCCTAACCGGCGCTACGCTGTGGCGCTTCGATGCCAAGGTGGGGCGAGGCCCCTACCCCAATCAAGCCAACTGCCGAGCCGTGGCAGCCTGGGAGGAAGCGCCTGCGGAAACGGGGGCCTGCGCGGCGCGGGTGCTGATGGCGACGAACGATGCGCGGCTCCTTGCCCTCGATTTGGCGACGGGGACGCCCTGTGCCGATTTTGGCAACGGCGGCGAGGTGGATTTGGCTAAGGGCATTGGGGATCGGCTCTGGCCCGAGGAGGTGCAAGTCACCTCCGCCCCCGCCGTGGTAAAGGATCTGGTGGTGGTGGGATCGGCCATTTCCGACAATATGCGAACCGATGCGCCCTCGGGGGTGGTCCGGGCCTTTGAGGTGCGCACGGGCGCCCTGCGCTGGGCCTTCGATTTGGCGCCGCCGGACTATCCCCCGGCGCCGGAACGGCGAAGCGAGGATGGCTATCTCCTGGGCACGCCCAACGTCTGGGCAGGCTTCACGGTGGATATGGACCGAGGGCTCATATTTCTCCCCACGGGAAATCCTGCTCCGGATTATTTCCGCGATGATGGCCCCGATCGGTCCTACTACGGATCTTCGGTGGTGGCCCTAGACGGCGAAACGGGCGCCGTGCGCTGGCGGTTCCAGCTGGTGCATCAGGACTTTTGGGATTTCGATACCCCCGCCGCTCCCGTGCTCTTCACCCTTCACCGGGGCGGCCAGGAGATTCCGGCCCTGGCCCAGAACAGCAAGATGGGCTTTGTTTACCTGCTCCATCGGGAAA
>JAURCQ010000143.1 GCA_030828335.1 Gammaproteobacteria bacterium | reverse complement strand
CGCTAAACCCTGCCGGCAAAGCGCCGCCCCCAAGGCACAAAAAACCCGGCATCGCCGGGTTTTTTGTGCCTGCGGAATGGCCCCTTAGGGCCTAGCCGTCTTTTCGAAGGCGGGTGATCAGTGAAGAAGTATCCCAGCGACCGCCGCCGTGTTCCTGCACCGCGGCATAGCACTGATCCACGAACGCCGTCAGGGGCAGCTGGGCGCCATTGCGTCGCGCCTCATCCAAAGCGATGGCGAGATCCTTGCGCATCCAGTCCACGGCAAAGCCAAAATCAAAGTGATTCTCGAGCATGGTGGGGCCGCGATTTTCCATCTGCCAGGACTGCGCCGCGCCCTTGGAGATCACGGATAGCACCGCCTCCCCGTCGAGCCCGGCCCGCTCGGCGAAGGCCAGGGCTTCGCTCAGCCCCTGCAAAATTCCGGCGATGCAAATCTGATTCACCATCTTCGTGAGCTGGCCACTGCCCACCGGGCCCAGGCACCGAGCTGCCCGAGCGTAGGGCTGAAGAAAGGGCTCCGCGCGAGCGAAGGCCGCCGCCTCGCCCCCTACCATGATGGTTAGCGCCCCATGCTCCGCCCCCGCCTGGCCTCCGGATACGGGCGCGTCAAGAAAGGCCACCCCTTGCGCCGCGCACGCCTCGGCCAGCTCCCGGGCCAGAGCAGCGGAGGCCGTCGTGTGGTCGATCAAGAGGGAGCCCGGTGCAAGGCCAGCGAGCACTCCGTCGACGCCATAGACCACGCTGCGAACGTCATCGTCGTTTCCGACGCAGAGGGCCACGAGCTCGGCTCCCGCCGCGGCTTCGCGAGGGGTGGGCGCGGCGCGCCCGAGGTGGCGTTCAAGCCAGGCCTCGGCCCGGGCCCCGTTACGGTTGTAAACGCACACGTCAAAACCTGCCTGGGCCCAATGCCCTGCCATGGGAAAGCCCATAACCCCTAGGCCCACAAAGGCCACCTTCGCTGCCTGCTCTGCCATTACACCCTCTCACCTGCGGGAAGCGGAGGACGGGCCTCCGCCCCCTGCGCTACACTTCCATTTTTTAGCGGGGGACCCGCCATGAGCGACGCATCTTGCCACGCCTTAGACCTGCCTGCCCTTCCCGACGAGGCCCTGGGTAAGGATCTGGCCAAATACTTTGGGAAGTGCCGGGAGAAGCTTGGCTTCGTGCCGAACGTCCTTCAGGCCTACGCGTTCAATGCGGAGAAGCTCAGCGCGTTCATCACCTTCTACAATGATCTGATGCTGGCGGATTCGCCCCTTAGCAAGCTTGAGCGGGAAATGATCGCCGTGGTGGTGTCTTCCAAAAACCACTGCTACTACTGCCTCGTATCCCACGGCGCGGCGGTACGCGAGCTCTCCGGCGATCCCCGGCTGGGGGAGCAGCTGGCCATGAATTATCGGGCCGCAAAGCTCAGCCCTAAGCACAAGGCCATGCTCGCCTTCGCTGAGCAGCTTACCCTGGCCCCGGACAGCATGGACGACGAAGACCGGGAGAACCTCCGGGAGGCCGGCTTCAGCGAGCGTGCGATCTGGGATATCGCCGCCGTAGCGGCCTTCTTCAACATGACCAACCGGCTCGCCGCAGCCATCGAGCTGGCCCCCAACGACGAGTATCACACCCAGGCGCGCAGCGCCCCTTAAGGAAAGGAACCCTGAGCTATGAGCACGCCCCTCGGCGCGACCTTCGAAACCAGTGCCGGCCCCATTAAGGTGGTCTTCTTCCCGGAGCAGGCTCCGGTCACCGTGGCCAACTTCGTCAACCTCGCCCAGGGCGGGTTTTACGATGGCTTAAGCTTCCACCGGGTGATTCCCGATTTCATGATCCAGGGCGGTTGCCCCCTGGGCTCGGGCACCGGCGGTCCGGGCTATCGCTTCGAAGATGAGTTTGATGCCAGCCTCCGCCACGATCGCCCAGGGCGGCTTTCCATGGCCAATGCGGGCCCAGGCACCAACGGTAGCCAGTTCTTCATCACCCATGTGCCCACGCCCTGGCTCGACGACGCCCACTCCATTTTTGGGGAGGTCTGCGGCGACGACGACCAGGCGATCGTTAATGCCATTGCCCAGGGCGATCGCATCGAGCGCGTGGTCATTACGGGGGATGCCTCGGCCCTGCTCGAAGCCCAGGCTGAGCGGGTAGAGGGCTGGAACGCAGCCCTAGGCTAGAACCCTGCTCGACCATAGGGGCCCCGGGTGCATCTTGCCCCGGGGCCCTTTTTGCTTAGCCCTCGGGCGCGTGCACTCGCACGGCCAGCACGTCCCGCTTCACGCCGTGGAGCACACCGTTAGCGGTAGAACCCAGCAGCAAGCCAAGGCCATGGCGGCCATGGGTGCCGATCACGATCAGATCTGCGTCAAGCTCCCCAGCAACCCGCTGGATTTCCGTTGCCGCATGCCCAATGGGGGCGAACTGCCGGCTTTCCGGCACCCCAAGCACAGCACCGAGATCCTTCAGCTTTTGCTCCGCGTGGGCGGAAGCCTGCTGCTCGAGGGTGGCCATTTGCTCGGAGAAATCCCCGGCCAAGCCAACGGCGCCAAAGCCGCCATAGACGTGTTCAATGGGGCGAACGACGTGGACCAAGGCCAGATGATCGCCGACGCCCGCGATGGCCATGGCCTTATCCACAACCTGCTGGGACTCATCGGAGAGATCAATCGCCACCAAGATATTCTTATAAACGCTCATGCTATTCCCCTTCCTAGGTTTCGCCCGCTTGCCCTCCCATTAAGCGCCTCTGCGGATTAGCGGTCTATGACCTGAATCAAGGCGGCGCGCCCAGCCAGAGCTGGGAAAACCCCCCGGAGGCCTCGAGGGAGGCCGCCAACGCCGCAAGAGCCGGCTCGCTGAGCGCTTTGAGCCCACCCCGCTCGTGATCGATAAGATAGATCGGGCGCTTCAGCGCATGGAGCGCCCCAAGGAGCGCATCCACCGAATCGCCAAGGCGCTCAAGGCCTGCCGGCCACAGCTCCACAATCAGTCGCGCTTGCGACTGACGGGCAAGGGTTTTGGTAAACCCCTGGAGAATGCGGAGCTCGCTGCCTTGCGTGTCGATTTTTAGAAAGTCCAAGCGCGCCAAAGCCAGCGCATCGCCGGGCCAGCAGGGCGCGGTGAAGCTCGCGGCCGTTCGCACCCGCGCCGAATCCCCCTGGTTAGCCCCGTGGCGCCGGAAGGCCACTTCGCCTCTTGCTTCCCCGAGGGCAGCGCCCAGCACGCGAAGCTGGGGGAGCCCCGAGCCGTTAACCCGGAGAAGCGCCAGGTTCCGCGGGTCCGGTTCGTAAGCGTAAACCCGCCCCCCGAGCCCGACCGCGAGCGCCGCCCATACCGCGTGCCAGCCGAGATTGGCCCCGGCATCCACCACCACGGAACCGGGGCGGAGCGCCGCGCGCAGAAGCGCGCTCTCCACGCTTTCCCAGGTGCGATCCCGGCGTAGCAGGTCGCTCACCAGTTCCCCCGGGGGATGGAGCACGAAGGCGCGCTGCCCTCCTCCGCCCCCGGGCGCCCTAAAGCTTTCCCGTTTCATTACCCCATGCCCCCTAGACCGGCCCCAGCAGGCTGGGTAGCCTCCTTAAAACCGTTGTCGAGCTCGCCATGTCCCAAGCCTCTCCAGCCTATCAGGACCTTCCCAGCGTCGCCGGGCTCCTTGAACAGCCGCTTACCGGGGCGTTGCAGCGCCGCTGGGGGCGAACGGTGATCACCAACGCCTTACGACAAGCCCTGAGCGAGGCTCGCAGGGCCATGGCTCAGGGCAGCCCTGTGCCCACAGCCGAAGCGCTCCTCATCGCGACGGAGGCGGCGCTGGAAGGGCAATTCCCTCGGGGGCCTCGACCTGTCCTGAATCTCACCGGCACGCTCCTTCACACCAACCTCGGGCGCGCCGTGCTCAGTCCCGCGGCCTGCGAGGCCATGATGGCCGCCGCGGGCGCCGTGGACCTTGAGCTCGACCTGGCCACGGGCCGTCGAGGGCAGCGGGACCAGGCCGCGGAAGCTCTCCTTTGCGCGCTCACCGGCGCCGAAGCCGCAGCGGTGGTCAACAACAATGCGGCCGCCGTGCTGCTGGTCCTGAACACCTTTGGGCTGGGAAAGGAGGTGCTGGTCTCCCGCGGCGAACTCGTAGAGATTGGCGGCAGCTTTCGCATCCCGGACATCATGACCCGGGCCGGCGCGACGCTCCGGGAAGTGGGCACCACCAATCGAACCCACGAGCGGGACTACGCTCAGGCCCTGGGGCCGAACGCCGGCCTCCTTATGAAGGTCCATCCCAGCAACTACGCCATCGAGGGCTACACCAGCGAGGTCTCCCTGAAAGCCCTCGCCGCCCTTGGGGAACGCCATGGCGTACCCACGGCCTTTGACCTTGGTGCGGGAAGCCTCGTCGATCTTCGGCGCTACGGCCTGCCCGCCGAGCCCCAGCCCCAGGAGGCGATTGCCGCGGGCATCGACCTCGTCACCTTCTCTGCCGATAAGCTACTTGGGGGCCCCCAGGCCGGGCTCATCGTCGGCACGAAGGACGCTATCGCTGCCGTGCGCGCCAATCCGCTCTATCGTGCCCTCCGGGTCGACAAGGTGCGCTTGGCGGCGCTTCGGGCCACGCTCCTGGCCTGGGATCAGCCGGAACCGGAAGCCCAGCTCCCGACCCTTGCCCAGCTCCTACGCCCCGAAACCGAGATTCGGCACCTGGCCGAGGCCCTGGCGCCGGCGGTGGAGGAGCACCTCGGCGAGGGTTGGTCCGTAGCCGTGGTGCCCCTGGAAAGCCAGATTGGCA
>JAURCQ010000142.1 GCA_030828335.1 Gammaproteobacteria bacterium | reverse complement strand
TCCGTTGTCGCCGACTGGTCGGCATTCTCAAGCTTGAGCAGCACCGGCGTCCCCGCATTGGGCGTTTGCACCCGGACGCTCATGGAGGTGGCACCATCGGCAAAGGGAATCGCGGTGGCCAGGGAAGAGCCAAAGCCGCCGATCACCGTGCCCGCAAAGGTTTCCGCCCCATCGGTCTTGACGGTTTGGGCGACGCGCAGAGCGCCGTCAGCGGGGTCGGCCACCCGCTCGGAAACCGCGCCGCCAAAGACGTCGAGAGGGTAGGCCACCCCGCTCGCATCAAAGGTGATAGGTAAGGCAAGCCCCCCAGCGCCAAAGCGCACGTCGTCGAAGAGGTAGGTGGATCCGTCTCCGGGGTTATCGAAGTCGAAGAAGATGACCACGCGAACGTACTCGGCATCGAGGCTGAAGTTCTGATCTGCCGCAAAGTCAAAGGTAAGCGTCTCGAAGGCGCCCCCAACAGTGGTAGTCACTAGGACTTCCGTGGTCGCAGACTGATCGGCGTTCTCGAGCTTGAGCAGCACAGGCGTGCCCGCCTCCGGCGTTTGTACGCGAACGTTCATGGTCGTTGCCCCTTCGGCGAAGGGGATGGGCGCCGCGAGGGCGGACCCAAAGCCGCCGATCACCGTACCCGCGAAGGTTTCCGCCCCATCGGTCTTCACCGTCTGAGCCACCCGCAGCTCGCCGTTGGCCGGATCGGCGACGAGTTCGGAGACCGCGCCCCCGAAGACATCAAGGGGATAGGCCACCCCATCGGCGTCGAAGGTGATGGGCAGGGCGAGCCCCGCCGGCGCCTCCGGTTCAGCCTCGGGAGCGCCCAGCTGCACGTTCTCCCAGTAGTAGATCGAACCATCACCAATCGAACCAAAGTCGAAGAAGATGATGGCGCGCTCGTAGGCCAGGTTCGGATCGAGGCCGGCGGTGGCGAAGTCCCAGGTCAGCACTTCCCACTCACCGGCGGCGGTGGTGCTGACCTCAAGCTCTGCGAAGGCAGAGGCATCCGCGGTTTCCACCTTCAGGAGCACGGGAATGCCGGCTGCCGGGGCCCGAACGCGGACCGACAGGCGCTGCTCATCTGCCGTGAAGGGGATCGCCTCGGGGAAGGTGGGATCGATCATCACCGTCCCGGCGAAGGTTTCGGCCCCATCGCCCTTGGTGGTGATCGCAACGGTGTTCGCGGCGTCACTCGGATCTTCTCCGAGCACGGTACCGGTCCCAGCGAAATCCGCCGTGCTGTAGGTGAGGCTAGGATCGTCAAAGGTCAGCGGCAGATTTGCAAAGGCAGGGGGCTGCTCCCCCGTATCGGCGACGAAGCGCACGTTGTCGAGCTGGAAGGTAATTCCGCCGCTCTGTGGCGCCGTCGGGAAGACGACGATCCCCGTGTTGAGGCTTGTTTGATCGAGGGTCGGAAGGGTGGCCAGGGGCAGCGTGATGGTCTGCCACTCCCCATCGGCCACCACGCCGAGATTACGATCACCGCTGGTGCAGGGGAAGAAGCAGTCGAGCTTCACGGTCATGCCCGTGGTGTTGGTGCCGTAGTCGGTGACTCGAAGATCAAAGACCAGACCGCCGCCGCCGTAGGTGGAGACGTCCACTCCGACGCTGCTGCCCACGAAGAACACCCCGAAGGCATCGCTGTCATTGAAGGTCGCCTCAATGACGTTCCCCCGGGCCGCGTCGTCAGCGGCCACCACGGAGAAATTCACCTTGTTCGCTGGATCCGAACCATTGGTGTAGTTCGTGAACCCGGAGCCCGAATCGGCGGCCACCAGGCCCTGATTCCAAACCGCCAAATTCACTTCGTCGTCAAAGACCACCAGGTCGGACACGCCGCGGGACTTCAGATCGGCGCCGCAGCCACCGATGACCTTACAGGCGTTGGTGACGTAGATGTTATCGAGATAGACCTCAGCTGCGCCCCCCACGACCTCGATCACGAAGGGATTCACCACGTTGGCAAGATCCACGCCCGCGCCACCGCAGCAGTCGACGAAGCCCGGATTCTGAAGAAACTGCTCGAACTTCACGGAGTAGGTTTTCCGCTCCCCAGGGGCCGCGAGGGCCGTGGCGGGCAACGCGTACTCCCCAAGATTCGGGAAGCCGCTATCGAGCTTAATGAGAATCGTCGCGCCGGGATCGATGCTCACGATCTCCATGTCGAAGGCGATTTCTCCAAAGGGATCAGCGCCGACCCCAGGAACTCGGTAGCCGGAGAAATCGAAGCCCGTATCCAGGATGGGATCCTCGGAGAGATCCTGGGAGGCGAGGTAGGCATTCGCCACGCCGCCGGAAACGGCCACGCGCCACACCGTGTTGGTGTCGTCGCTGGGATCCGCGAAGGTGGGATCGTTGATCACCTCGGCGCCCTCGCCGGTGAAGCCAGTGACGAAGAGCTGATTCGTTGCCGTCCCGTCCGGAGTCGTCAGGGAGAGCGCTTCAGGCCCATCGGTAAAGAGATCTAAGCGCTCAAGGTAGGGGTTGTCCGTCGGCACATCTTGCAGCGGACCGCCGTCGTTATCTTCCAACGGCACGACCGTGCGGTCGCCGGAGCCACAGCCACGCCCCGTATCGGGATTGGCATTGGCGCATTGATAAACGCGGACGTAATCCACCTCAAGCGTCTGCGGGAACTGCGTACCTTCCGGCGGCCCCACGGGATTGCCACCCACAGCAAGGTTCATGATCAGATAGAACGCCTGATCGAAGGGGGCATCCCGGGGTCCGATCTTGTAAGCCCCGAGGGGGTCAAAAAAACCCTCTTCGTCGGCCGGGAAGTAGGCATACCATTCGTCGGACGTTTGCGTTTGGAAATGCACGCCGTCAACGAAGAACCGTAGCTGATCCCGTTCCCATTCCACGGCGTACTCGTGGAAGGCCGCGTCGAGGGGCACCCCATTGTCATTCTGCGAGCTCGTCCCGTTGAAGGGTGCGCCGGGAAGACCATAGTGGGACGTGCTCTGGGTCGCCGTGTTGCCCGCCACGCCGGGGTTGAAGGCTTCCATCACGTCGATTTCCCCGCCCGCGGGCCAGGGGCCGTAGACCGACTCATCGGCATGGAGCATCCAGAGCGCGGGCCACATGCCCTGGCCGCTCGGCAGACGGGCGCTGAACTCTACCCGACCGTAGCGGAATTCAAACTTGTCCTTAGTGTTGATACGCGCCGAGCTATAGGGGGCGTCGGCACCGAGCGGGTTATCGAGCGCCGTGATCTTCAGGGTCCCGCCAGACACCTCAATGTTGTCCGCGGAATAGGCTTGGAGCTCGTTATTGCCGAAGCCGCAGAGGTCCGGGCAGCCGTCCCCTTCCACAATGTTCCACTTGCTCTGATCCAGCTCCGAGCCATCAAACTCATCGGAGAAGACCAGCTGGAATTCCACCACGGGAGCGGTGAACTCTCCCGCGGGAACGGAGTCGGACTGGCCCCCACAGGCTGCAAGCACGAGGGATCCCCCCAAGAGGAGGAGGTGCCGCACTCCGGGCACAAAACGAGAGAAAGGCATCTGCATGATCAACGTCTCCCTGCGGCATTCAACCGCGTAACCCTAGATCATCTGGGCAGAGACAGACGGACAGACCCGGGAGGGTAAGAACACCCGACGCACAAGCGCTGGAAGGCGTGATCCCCTGAGTCGGCCGACTGTTCCCGCCGGTCCGGCGGCTTTCCGACGCCCTATCGGAAAGCGCTTATGTTTTTAATGACAACGCTGTCTTTTTGTTCAAAGCGTTAGAGGTCCATGGACCTCTAACTTTCCGGCGCTTTGCCATTTCGGGATGATGACAGCGTTGTCACCCCCCTTGTCAACCCCTTAGGCCGCCCCGCGCCGAGCTTCCAGGGCCTCCCGGACCTCATGAGCCCGCGCTTCCGTCAGGGGATATAGGGCCACCAGCGCGATGGCTAAAAGAGAGCTCAGCGCCGGCACGCCTGCATCCAGAAGGCGCATAAATACCAGCGTTTCCGCGGTTTGGGCGCCCCCAAGGGCAATGTCAAAGCCCGTAAGGTTAAGCAGCAGCCCGCCGCCCAAGATCGCCGCCGACATCCCCAGCTTGACCACCCACCAGTAGATGGAGGCGAACATGCCTTCCCGGCGCTCCCCCGTCTCCCACTCATCGAGGTCGCAGACATCCGCAATCATGGACCCCATGAGGGTGAATAGGGCGCCCAGACCGAAGGCCATGAAGGGCGCCGGAAGGAGCAGGAGCCAGGGGTCCTCGGGGTTATAGCAAAACCACTTGGCCAAGTAGCCCAGGACGCTGACTCCAATGGCGGCAAAAAAGGTTTGGCGCTTCCCAAGGCGCGAGGAAAGGGTCGTCACCAGGGCAATCACCGCAAAGGTTGCTACCGCGGAGAGGGTCCCGGCCCAGCCGATGTATTCCGCTGCGCGAGCCTCATCGCCCCCAAAAACGTAAAAGATGATCACGTAGGCCTGGAAGGACGAGACCAGAATAAAGCCGTTGAAGACGAGGAAGGTGGCGCCACAAAGCAAGAGGAAGGGACGGAAGCGGAGCGTCAGGGCGAAGCCGCGAAGAAAGCCCCGAATGGCCTCCCCCACCCTAGAGCCCTCCTGGGCCGGGATCTCCGGCGCTCGCTGGAAGCGCTCTCGCAAGAGGATCGCCGGAAGCACCCCGAAAACCATTGCCGTCAGTCCTATCAAGATCCCGAGGCCCGCTGCGCCCTCCACAACATTCGAGAAGAGGTCTTCGTTGTACATAAAGGCCAGGAACCAGGGCGCGATCACGTAAGCCAGCTGACCCAGCGCGTTCTGCACGCCCA
>JAURCQ010000141.1 GCA_030828335.1 Gammaproteobacteria bacterium | reverse complement strand
ATCGGGAAGACACCCTTGGCGAGGACCGTGGTGACGACGGGGACACCGAGCTTCTCCGACAAGGTGAGGAAGCCCCGCTCCGAGCGCTCGCGGAACAGCTCGACACCCCCGATCAGGATCGGGTGCCGCGCCGCCCGGAGCCGCTCCACAAAACCGGCGTAGCGTTCGAGCACCTTGCGCACTTCAGGATGCTTAAGATCAGCCTCCATACCCGTGAGGTGCGGCTCATAGCCCATGAGGCCGCTCACGCTCAGGTGCTCTGCATCCGCCGCCACCACGGCCAGGGCCGCGCTTAGGGCTTCCGGTTCGGCAAAGCCGCCGCGGTGAAGCCCCACGTCAATTTCAAAGTTCAGCCGCAGCTTCACCCCAAGGGTGCGGGCCAGCGCCTGATACTGGAGGAGGCGCTGCGGGGAATCGATGAGCCACTGCACCTGGGTGGCGGGATCAAAGCGTCCCGGGCCTAGGGCGTCATAGAAGGTGCGCGCCGCCGCCGCGGGCATGGGCTTACCCAGCAAGGCATCGGCCTCGGGAAACGCCTCAGCCACGGCGTTTAAGAACGGCTGATGGAAGACCATCAGGGCCTCGGTTTTTGCGCGCTGACGCACCGCTTCCAAAAGCGGCACGGACGGCAGGGACTTCACCACAATGCGGTACTGCTTATGGGCGCCCACGGAGGCCGTCAGGCGATCGATATTGTGGGTCATGCGCGTCGTGTCGATGAGCATGACCGGACGCCCCGGCCCCTCGCGCTTAAGCATCGCGTTGAGCTTCGAGAAGTACGCATCGTGGGCCCTGGGCGCGGCCTGCGCCGCCGGGGCCCAAAGCAGGCGCCCGGCCGCCGCCGTTGCCGCCAGGCGCGCCGATGCGCTCAGAAAGGATCGTCGGTTCATGGAAGCGTCTCCCCTGCCCTAGCCCAGAAACACCTTGCGCAGATGCGCATTGAGCATCCGCCCCTTCGGGTCGAGGGCTTCGCGGATCTCCTGGAATTCCTTAAAGCGGGGATAGAGCTTGGCCAATTCCTTCGCCCCCAGCGAATGCACCTTGCCCCAATGGGGGCGCCCCCCGTATTTCCAAAAGATCGGCTCGATGAGGTCGAAGTAGGGGCGGTAATCTTCCGAGGCCATGCGGTGGATAGAGATGGCCGCATGGTCTTCGTGCCCCGAACTCATGCTCAGGAGCGTGTCGTCCCGCTTCACGTAGCGATATTCCAGGGGGAAGACCACATCCACTTCCTTCGCCTTGATAGTCTGCAGGATTTCCCGCAGGCACGCGGCCCCGGCATCCAAGGGAACGGCGTATTCCATCTCGTTGAAGCGACCGTTGCGCACATTGCTCAGGATCTTGTAGGAGGTATCAATGGCCTCAGTCGGTTCGATCTGCTGCGCGAGGCCGTCGACCAGAGGCTGCCGCTCCCGAGGGGGCACGCTTGCCCAGTAGGCCATGGCCTCGCCGAAGGCCGCCTCCTCTTCCGGCGAAGCGGGCGGATTATTGACCGACTCATCCGTTTCATCGATGGCCAGGGTGAGGGCGTAGTCCGAGTGGGTGAGCGGGAACATCTCGAAGTGCCGGTGCGCGGCCGCTTGGGCGTCGAAGTGCTCTAACACTTCTTCGATGGGCGCCACCCAGTTTCGCGCTTTAAGGCGATAGGGCGTGCGGTTTTGCAGCGTCATGCGCGTCACTACCCCCAGAGCCCCCAGGCTTACCCGGGCCGCATCGAACAGCTCATGGCCCGGGCCGATATCCAGCACCTCGCCGCGGGGCGTGACCAGGCGCAACTGCTGTACATAGGCGGACAAGCACGTAAAGCCAATACCCGTGCCGTGGGTAGCCGTCGCCGTCGCCCCGGCCAGGGTCTGGCGATCAATATCGGGCAGATTCAGCATGGCCTGCCCCACGGCCTCCAGCGGCGCGCCTATATCCCCCAAACGGGTGCCCGCCCCAAAGGTCGCCTGTAGGGCGGCGGGGTCGTGGCTAAGCAAGCCGCTCAGCCGATCCAGCACCACCAAATGGCCATCCGTGGGGACCAAGGGGGAAAAGGAGTGGCCAGCGCCGACCGGGCGCACGGGCCCGGAAGAGGCGGCAAGGAACTTCGCCAGCTCCGCCTCGGAGCTCGGGGAGAAACGCCCCTGGGGCTGACACACCAAAGCGCCGGACCAGTTACGCCAGGGCAAGGACGGCGATCTCGCCGCAGCGCCAGGATGGGACGCCGCAAAGAGCGCCGCCAGCGCGCTACTGGCGAGAAAATCACGGCGGGACCAGCGCGGGGTCATGGCGTGCTCCCTGCCGGCGCGGCCTTAAGATTGGCTGTCATGAAATCGATCATGACGAGGAAGTCGTCGCGCTCACAGGCCATGCAATAGCCCAGGGGCGGCATGCTGTTTAGCCCTTCCACGGTGTGCTTAAGGAGCGTTTCCCGACCCTGAGCGAGGCGCGGCCCCCATTCCTCGGCCTGACCAACCCGCGGGGCGCCGGCGTTACCATCGATATGGCAAAGAGCGCAGCTGCGTGCCCAAAGCGCCATGGCCCGTTCGTTCACGGGCGCTGAGGCTCCAGAGGCCTGCGCCCCCGCGAGCATGAACACCCCCATGGCTAAGATGACACCCTTTCCAGCCGTTACCACGCGTCTTTCTCCCCCGACTAATCCGGGAACAGCTTAGGCCAAAAGGTGGCCCATTACAGGCCCCTTCCATCAAGGTTTTGCCAAGCCTGCCGTCAGAGCCTGGGGGGGCTGTAAATGCGAATGCCGTACTCCTGCCGAAGAACATCAAGGGGTGTATCGAGCATGACGTCCGTTACCTGGGAATGAGGCCATTTCCTCGACATCGGTCTGATGTGCGTCACCCAAAGCCAGGCGTAAAGGGGAAGGTAATAGAAGATCATGATCAGCACGGCCTTCAGGCGCCCACCCAGAAGGTCATAACCTTCCCTGTTAAGTCGTTTTACCTCAGGGTCGGCGCCATAGTCCCTTAGCTCTTGGCGCGAAATAGTCGTGCCTAGCAGAATCCAGGGATTAAGAAGTAGCTCCCCCCGAATCGACGTATCGCAACCGAAGATCACGTGCGTAAGGTCGTGGTCGCGAAACCCCTTTCCCTTGCGCCGAGACACCTCGGCGACCTCAGGGGCTTCGCGATAAAGTTCATCCAGTCCCTCTTGCAAAGTTTTCGTGCAACTCGGCTGTAGAAATTCCATTTCTCCCCCTTAGCCGCTGGCCCTGCAACACGCAAAGTGCTGTGCTGGCCCCCAGTACCTTCGGTACTTTAGCGCTAGGAGCACGGTGAAAAATCACCTTTTATCAGCTGCGGGAGATTACCGCGTGGATGCAAAGGCGCTATTGCTTTTACTTTTTCTTCTCGCCGCGGGAAGCAGTAGCCTCGCAGCGAGCCCCTGGCATACGGAAGGCATACACCGGACCCCCTGGGGAGAAGTGGGCTACCGCATCGCCGGCGCCGGCCCGCCCTTGCTCCTGCTTCACGGCTACTTCGGCCAGGGCCAGCAGTGGGAGCCATTCCTTGAGGCCTTCAGTAGACACTACACGGTCATCGCGCCGGACCTCCTCGGCCACGGCACCTCCTCGATCACCGGGAAAAACTTTGAGGTGACGGCCTCGGCCCAAGCCCTGTGGCAGCTCCTGGATACCCTAAAGCTGCCCAAGATCCGCGCCGTGGGCTACTCCGCCGGGGGCATGACGCTTCTGGAGATGGCCGCCCAGCGACCCACGGCCATCGAGGCCATGATTCTTGCCTCCAGCGCCCACGTGCTCGAGGAAGCGCCGCCCCGCCCCGCTTGGGAAGCTATGCCACCGCCCTTTCAGGCAGACATGCTGCGGAATCATCCCCGCGGCGTGCCCCAGATTAAAAAGCTCATCAGCATGGCCCTGGTCGAAACGCTAGAGGATCACGATCTTGCGCCGGTGGAAACGAAAACCTTACTGCTGGCCGGGGACCGGGACGAGGTATTCCCCGTCCCTTCCGTGCTGCAAACCTACCAAGCCCTTACCAACGCCCAGCTATGGATCGCCCCTAATTTGGGGCATGCGCTTTTCTGGCCCTGGGGCGGAAGCGCCGCCCTTGCGGAGGCCTTCCCCGCCCGCGCGCTGCAATTCTTTTCCGAGCCTCCCCAAAGCGGTTTCTAGTGGTAGGCTCAAACGAGGGGAAAGGAGGGAACGCCATGCCGCACTTTGATGCCATCGTTATTGGTTCCGGCTTCGGAGGGCTCTACGCGCTCCATCATCTTCGAGATACGCTCGGTTTGTCCGTCCGCGTCTTCGACAGCGCCGGGGGCGTCGGCGGAACCTGGTGGTACAACCGCTATCCCGGGGCGCGGGTCGATGCCCCAAGCACGCCCTTCTATGCCTACACCTTCTCCCAGGACCTCGTGGACGGCTGGGACTGGCCCGAAACCCAAGCCTCCCAGGGGACCGTGCTCTCTTACCTGGAATTCGTCGCCGACCGGCTAAACCTTCGGAAGGAAATCCAGTTCAACACCTGGGTGACGGACGCGCGCTACGACGAGGGCGCCCAGCACTGGACCATCGAATCGCACACCGGCGAGCAGGCCTCGGCCAAGTTTTTAATCTGCGCGACGGGCGCACTTTTTGTCGCCAACCGGCCGGCCATTCCGGGCATCGACGACTTTGCCGGGGAGGTCTATCACACGGGGCGCTGGCCCCACGAGCCCGTCTCCTTTGAAGGAAAGAACGTTGCGGTGATTGGGACAGGTTCTTCGGGCATGCAGGCCATCCCCGAGATCGCCAAAACGGCTAAACACCTCACGGTTTTCCAGCGCACACCCCAGTTTGCCCTCCCGGCCCGCAAT
>JAURCQ010000140.1 GCA_030828335.1 Gammaproteobacteria bacterium | reverse complement strand
CCTGCGCCAGCGTCTCAGCACTTTTCCCGGCAGCGGCGGCCACGGCCTGATGCACCTGGGAAAGCAACAGCGGTGCAGCCAAGCTGGCAACGGCGCCGCCCTTCAGAAATGCGCGTCGATCCATGGGTGATCCCCCCTCCCGTGATGTCCTGATTATGGGACGGGGGCGAAGGCGCGGGAAGGGGGTTAGGAGCCGGCGGGAATGGTCAGCACCGGAGCCGAGGTATCGCCCCGCTGCCCCGCCTGGAGGGCAAACAGCTGCATCAAAAGCGAGAAGGTGGCCTTGGAATCGGCGTCCCGGTCATCGATATAAAACCAGTGATCCCGGTAGGGAATGGCCACGGCGGCAGCCTCTGGGCGCCCCTTCGCGACCTGCACGGTGAGCAGCCCCCCGAGCACCGAATCCCAGGAAAAGGGCCGTCCAGCGGCGTCCCGAGTGGTCACCACAAGCCCCGCCGCGCGGTGGGCCTCGGGCACCGCCACCCCGTTCGCAAGGAAATACAGCACCCCATTTAAGGATCGGGTTTGAATCACGATCTCCTCGCCGGTGCCGGCCTGGGCGCCAGCACGAAGTCGAAAGGCCGCCCTTCCGTCCTGCAGACCCAGCGACTCCCGAAGCGATCGAAAGGCCGGGAGCGCGGCCCCCTCCGGGGTCACGGCCAGGGTCAGGGCCGCTGCCTCGCCGGCGCCCTGCCGCCCCAGCAACAGGGCATCCTCCAGCTGCAGGGTCCTAAGGGCCTTTGCAAAGGCCGCGAACTCGGCGTACTCCGGCGCCTGGGCGGGCGTCGGACCGGAAGCCGTGACCGCATTTCGAAGGCCATTGGCCCGCTGCACCGCTAAGCGGAAGAGCCGTTCCGTACTCCACCCCGAATGGTTCAACAACACCAAGGCATCGAGACTTAGGGGCGACAGAAGACGACGAGCGAAGTCCTCTCCCTGAAGTGGCGCGTAGGAAATGGTCGGGGTTTCGCTAAAGCCGCCGCCGACGGAGAAGGCGATGTCGTCATCGATCCGGAAGCCTTCCAGGGCCAGGCCCGCGCCGGCATTTGGGGCGAAGCGAAATTGCGTGGTGACGGCGCTCACTTCTAGAAAGAAGGGGCGATCGCGGTAGCGCAGGCGAACGAGGTTCGCGAGAAGCTGCTCGTCCGCCGTATCCCGCAGCACCTCGTTGTAGCTGCCCCGAGCCGTTTCCAGGGCCCGAGGGCCCACCCCCGCGCAGCCCAGCAAAAAGCCTAGGCACAGCACCAGAAGCAACAGGGGACGGCGAGGCATGGGGCAACACCCTTGGCAGGAAAGGCCTATGGTAGCGTGCTGGCCCTAGGCGATGCCACGAAACGCCCTTGCCCTGAGCTCCGCGAGCCGTACACTGCCCGCCATGACGACCGATACCCCAACGCTTCCGCCCCTCACGCAGCACTATGCGGCCCTGCTGCCCGCGGATCCGGAAAGCGGCGCGACGCCCCGTGCCCCGCGTAACGCGCTCTTCTCCTTTGTGGAGCCGACGCCGGTGGCTGCGCCCCGGGCCCTGGTGCTCAATGAAGGGCTAGGCGCTGAGCTCGGCCTAAGCCCGGAGGTGCTGCACAGCCCCACCCTGCTGGCCTGCCTGGCCGGCAACGCGCCCTGGCCCGGGGCAACGCCCTATGCCATGACCTACGGGGGCCATCAGTTTGGGACCTGGGCCAGTCAGCTGGGAGATGGGCGTGCCATCAACCTCGGGGATCTCGTTGATGACGCCGGGCACCGCCAAAGCCTACAGCTGAAGGGCGCCGGCCCCACCCCCTACTCCCGAGGCGCGGACGGCCGCGCCGTGCTGCGCTCCTCTCTTCGGGAATACGTTTGCAGTGAGGCCATGGCCGCCCTCGGCGTCCCCACCACCCGAGCCCTTGCCCTCCTGACGACCGGGGACGGCGTGCTGCGCGACCGTTTCTACAACGGCCAGGTGGAAGCCGAGCCCGGCGCCATCGTTTGCCGGGTGGCGGAAAGCTTCCTGCGCTTTGGGCATTTCGAACTGCTGGCGGCTCGGCGGGAGCCGGAAACGCTCCAAACGCTCCTCGACTACCTGGCCACGCACCATTACCCAGACCTTTCCGGCACGGGCAAGGCTCGCACGCTCGCGCTCTATGAGGCCATCTGCCGACGCACCGCTGCGCTGGTGGCGAAGTGGACGGGCCTCGGTTTCGTGCACGGCGTTCTGAACACGGACAACCTGTCCGTGCTGGGCCTCACCATCGACTACGGCCCCTACGGTTGGCTCGATCGCTACACCCCGGACTGGACCCCCAATACCAGCGACCACGGAGGCCGCTACCGCTTTGAGCAGCAGGCGGCGGTGGCGCAGTGGAATCTCGCCCAGCTGGGCAACGCCCTGTATCTCCTGGTTGAGGATGCGCCGGCGCTCCAGGCCATCCTGAACGACTTCGAAACCCACTACCGAAACTGCTGGCAGGACGAGATGGCCGCCAAGCTGGGCCTGAGCCGCTTCGAGCCCCGGGACGAGGGCCTAGTGCGCGAGCTTCTTGGGCTGATGGAGGAAGCGCAGGTGGATCCGACCCTATGCTTCCGCCACCTGGCCGACGTCCCGGCCATCGAGGCGGTGCGCGCCGGGGCGCCCCGGGGGCCAGCGCTGACCGAAGCCCTCGCCCCCTGCTTTTACGATGACCTCCCCTTGGACGACCCCCGCCAAGGGGCTTGGGAAGGCTGGATTTTGCGCTACGGCGCTAGGCTCCACGCAGACCCCGCGGACCCGGCCACGCGCCGGGAGCGCATGAACGGGAAAAACCCTGCGCTCATTCCACGCAATTACCTCACCCAGCAGGCCATCGATGGGCTAGGGGCGGGGGACGAAGGGCCGCTCCAGCGCCTCCTGGCCGGCCTGAGCCGGCCCTATGCGCCCACCGCGGAGGATGCCCCGCTCCTAGGCCGGCGCCCGGCCTGGGCAGAAGCCCATCCCGGGTGCACGGCCCTCTCCTGCAGCTCATGAGCCTCGCCAGCCCCGGCGCCAGCGACCTGTGGTTTCTCCCCCTCGGCGGCACCGGGGAGATCGGGATGAACCTGAATCTCTACGGCCATGACGATCGCTGGCTGATGGTGGATTGTGGCGTCACCTTTGCCGAGCACGGCTCTAAGGATCCCCACGTGCAAATGGCGGATCCGTCCTTTATCGAGGGCGTGCGGGATTCCCTCTGCGGCCTGGTGCTCACCCATGGCCACGAAGACCATCTTGGCGCCGTGGCCCATCTGTGGCCCCGGCTTCGCTGCCCGGTAATCTGCACCCCCTTTGCCGCCGCGGTGCTGGCCAACAAGCTTCGAGAAGCGGGCCTTCAGGGCAAGGTGCCGATGACGGTCCTGCCCCCGGACAGCCCCTTCTCCCTCGGACCCTTCCAGCTCCGCTACCTCACCATGACCCACTCCCTCCCCGAGGCTCAGGCCCTCGTGCTCACCACGGCAGCGGGCACGGTGTTTCACACCGGCGATTGGAAGCTCGATGGCGCGCCGGGGCTGGGAACGCCCCCGCCGGAGGGCACCCTTCGCGCTTTGGGAGAGGCGGGGATTGATGCCCTCGTCGGCGACTCCACCAACGCCCTCACTCCTGGCTATTCCCTATCCGAAGGGTCGCTCGAGCGGGACCTGGCCAAGCTCATTCAAGGCGCCCCGGGACGGGTGGTCATCACCGCCTTCGGCAGCAACATCGCCCGACTCCACCTCTTTGCTCGCCTGGCTGCGCGCTTTGATCGCACGCCAACGCTCCTGGGCCGCAGCTTGCGCACCATGGCCCAGGCCGCCGCGGCCAGCGGCCACTGGGATCCGGAGCGGCGTTACATCGACAGCCGGGATGCCGCCTACCTCCCAGCGGAGGCCTGCCTCGCCGTAGCTACGGGAAGCCAGGGGGACCCGGGCGCCGCCCTCGATCGCCTATCGCGTAATCGGCACCCGGACCTGCTGCTCGAGCCCGGGGACCGGGTGATCTTTAGCGCTCGGGCCATCCCGGGAAATGAACCGCTGATCGACGCACTCGTGGAACGCTTAAAGCGCCTTGGGGTAGAGGTGATTAGCGACGAAGACCACCAGATTCATGCCTCCGGGCACCCGGCGCAGGAGGAGCTGAAAACCCTCTATGGTTGGCTCAAGCCCGAGCTGGTGGTGCCTACCCACGGCACCCCCAGCCACATGCGAGCCCACGGCCAGCTTGCGCAGCGGGACTGCGGCATTCGGGCCCTGACGGGGCTGAACGGAGATTTGTTTATGCTCCGCCCCCAAGCGGGGGTGCGCCGGGGCTGGGCCCCGGTGGGCCGCCTAGGGGTAGGCCCCAAGGGCCTCGTGCCCATCGCCTCGGACGCAGAGAACGTTTAAGGGGCCGCTTCCCCAAGGAATGCGAGGATGGCGTCAGTGAAGGCGTCGTTTCGGTCCCCGGCGACCATGTGCCCGGCCCCCGCCACATCCACAAAAGCTGCTGACGGAGCCGCGGCGCGAAAAGCCGCCACCCCCGCCTCCGATACCAGTTCACTCATGCGCCCGCGCACCAGCAGGGTGTCCATGCGCCGGAACTCGCTCTCCACGCCGATCAGCCAGAGCAGCAGCACGCCGCCCAGCAGCAGGGTCAGCAGCGCGCCCGCCAGGCCGCACAGCCAGCTGAACAGCAGCGCCACCAGCAGCGTCGGCAACGCCACCGCCAGCCACCAGGCCAGCGCGCCGCCGCCCGGCGACAGCCGGTCGATAAAGCGCTGATGGCGCTCCTCGCGGGTCAACCAAAGCGGCCAGCCGCCGTCACGACGGCGCAGGGCGAGCACAAGAAGAATAACGAGTAGTTTCATACCCCCGTTTAT